>VBKG01000381.1 GCA_005879585.1 Deltaproteobacteria bacterium
GCCGACGACGCCCGGCGGAGTGTGTACGTTCGACTTCGGGACGCGCGAGATCACGCTCACCGGGAACTTCATCGGCGGCTCGAACGCGTTCGAGATCCGCGCCGCCAAGCTGACCATCCTGACGAGCGGCCGGCTGAGCGCGTCGGGCGGGTCAAGCCTGCCAGCGGGCATGATCACGCTGACGCTCGGCGCGGGCGGCCTCAACGTCGCCGTGGCGCCCGCCGCGCGGAGCAACCCGGTCGACGTGAGCGGCGCGGGCGGTGGAGTCCTGACCGTCCAGTCGGACGGCGACGTGACGATCAATCGCCTCGTGCTGGCGAGTGCCCGCAACAACTCGACCGCCGCCGGAAAGATCCTGATCACGGCGGGCCGCCAGGTGAACCAGACGGTCATCGCATCGGGCAGCATCACGGTGACCGGCAAGAGCGGCGAAGGCCTGATCGCCGACACCCCCACCCTCTCGAGCATGGCCGGCGGCACGATCACGCTCCGGGCGATCGGCGGGTCGATCGAGCTTCACGACACGGTGAGCGTGTCGGGCGGCGCGCTCGGCGGCGGCACCATCGACGTCACCGCGGACCAGAACGTCGTCCTCGCCGTGCCCCCGTCCGGGCCCGTTCTCCTCGCGGACGGGTTCGGCGATGCCGGATCCGGTGGCAGCATCGACGTGTCCGCGGGCGGCAACGTGACCGGCGATACCGGGGTGAGCGGCGCGATCAGCGCCGCCGGCCACAGCGCCGCGCTGGCCGGCGATGCAGGGGGATCGGGCGGCACGATCTCCCTCGATGCTCAGGAGTCGATCGCGGTCGGCGCGGGCGCGAACGGAAAGATCGCCGGCGACGGCGGGTCGGGCGGTTGCGGCGGCGCGATCAGCTTCACGACCGATGGCACGCCCGGCCCGATCACCATCCACGTGCCGGTGACGGCCACCGGCACCGGTGCCGACGGCGGCGGCGGAACGGTGTGCGTCGACGGCCAGGGCGACGCGACGTTCTCGCAGGGCATCGACGTCAGCGGCGGAGGCGGCGGCGGTGGCAGCCTCGACGTGAGTGCGATCGGGACGTTCACGACGGCCGGCGCGGTTCGCGCCGACGGCACGGGTGACGGCGGCTGCATCAGCTTCTGCGCCGGCGGCGTCGTGATCGGCGGGCCGGTGACGTCGCGCGGTCTCACGGCCGCCGCGGGCGGCGGTGTGATGGTGATGGCGGATGCCGACGTGAGCGTGTCGGCAGCCGGCATCGTCGACGTCTCGTCCACGGACGGCAACAGCGGCGGCTGCGTCGATCTCGAGGCCGGCGGCAACCTCAGGCTCGCGGCCGGCTCGATCGTCGACGCCGACGCGGGCGCTACGGCAGGCAGCGGTGGCGGTCTCGTCTGCCTCGTCGCCGGATCGCCGGACCTGCCGGGAGACCTGACCGTGGGCGGCACCGTGCACGCGAAGGGGTCCACGACCGGCGTCGGGAGCGCCCGCGCCACCCTCGAGAGCTGCACCATTCACGTCACGAGCACGGGGATCGTCGATACCACCGGCGATACCCAGGCCCGGAACAACCTCATCGCACGGCGCGCGCTCGTCATCGATGCCGGCGCGCAGATCAAGACGACTGGCGTCAACCCGAGCAGCCGGAGCAACGTCACGCTGCCGACCGGTGCTCCGCTACCGGCCGCCACGGCGTTCACGCCGCCGCTCCTCACGAGCGACGTGACGCTGCTGCCGCCGTGCACCGCCCTCGCCCAGACGGGCTGCCTGATCCCGTGTCCGACCTGCGGCAATGGAACGGTCGAGTTCCCCGAGAGCTGCGATACCGGCGGTCAACCGGACGCCTGCTGCGACGCCACCTGCCGCGCGCCCTTCTGCGACGACTTCGACCCCTGCACGGTCGACGCGTGCTCCGTCCCGGATGGCTGCACGCACGCCCTCATCCCTGGCTGCACGACCACCACGACGACCATTCCGCCGCCGACCACGACGACGCTCCCGGGGACGACCACGACGTCGACGACGGTCACTACGACGACGGTCGTTTCGACGACGACCTCGACGGTCGCGACCACGTCGTCGACGACGACCACCGTCACGTCGACCACCAGCACGACTCAGCCGACCGAGACCACCACGACGACCACCGTCACGTCCACCACGTCGACCATCGCCACGACTTCGACGACGACCACCGTCACGTCGTCGACCGAACCGACGGTCACCACCTCGACCACCGTCACCTCGACCACCGAGACCACGGTCGCGACGACGAGCTCCACCTCGACGAGCACGTCATCGTCGACCATCGTCATTCAGACGACCACCACCTCGACGACGCTCGAGTCGACGTCGACGACCGTGGCGACCACGACGACCACCTCCACGGAGCCGACGACCACGAGCACCAGCACCACGACCAGCACGTCGCCCGCGACCTCCGTGACGACGACGTCGTCGTCCTCCACCACGATCCGACCGACCACGACGACCACGACGATCGCGTCGTGCGATGTGCGCGTCGGACTCGACGCGGTCGACTGCCGCGTCGCCGAGGTGCAGAAGGTTCTCTTCGCCACCGCGGCCGCGGACGTCGGCGGCGGGAAGCAGCTCAGCCGTCTCCAGGCGCGCGCGCAGCTGCTGCGGAACGCCGTCGTCGACGCGCGCTCCGCGCAGGGCCGCAAGGCCGCGAAGACGCTGTCGCGCGCGAAGAATCTCCTGCGCGCGTTCATCGCGGTGGTCCAGCGCGGGCAGCACGCGGGGAAGATTCACGAGCCCACGGCCGGAAACCTCCTCGGGCAAGCGCTGC
>VBKG01000088.1 GCA_005879585.1 Deltaproteobacteria bacterium
GGCCGCCGAGGCGGCGCACTTCCTGAACGAGCGGTTCGGCGAGCAGGCGGAGCTGATCGTCGTCGACGACGGCAGCAGCCCGGGCGAGGCGGTCGAGGCCGGCGATCTCCCGGCGGGCGTCACCCTCGTCCGCCAGCCGCGAAACCTCGGGAAGGGCGGCGCCGTGCGGAGCGGCGTGGCGCGAGCGCGGGGCGAGTTCGTCCTCTTCACCGACTCCGATCTCCCGTTCTCGCTCGAGCCGGTTCCGACCACGCTCGCCTGGCTGCGCGACGGCACGGACATCGTGATCGGCGACCGCCTGCATCCCGAGTCGGTGTGCGCCACCGAGGTGACCCCGATCCGCCAGCTCTCGAGCGTCGTCTACACGTGGATGGTGAAGCACCTCCTGGGCCTCGACTTCCCCGACACCCAGTGCGGCTACAAGGGCTACCGCGCGACGGTGGCGAAGGACCTCTTCGGGCGCCTCGACGTGACGAGCTTCGCCTTCGAGGCCGAGGTCCTGATGCGGGCGCGGAAGAAGGGCTGCCGGATCCGCCGCCAGCCGCTCCGGCTGATCAACAACGAGGAGACGTCGGTCCGCCTCTCGCGGCATGCGCCGCGGATGTTCCTCGACACGCTCCGCATCGCCTGGCGGGCGCGCCGCGGCCGCTATGGCTGAGCGTCGCTGGATCGCCTGGGCGCGGACCGGGACGACGGTCGTCGCGGTCGTGTTCGCGTGGGGGTTTCTCCTCTCGTACTTCAAGCCGTCGCTGCTCCTCCTCGACACCACGATTGCCGGCGGCGACACGCCGTCCTTCCTCCGTCCCATCCATCACCTGCGCGACACGCTGCTCCCCGCCGGCATGCCGCAGGGCTGGGACCTCGGCAACTTCTGCGGCTACGCCCCCTACCAGTTCTATTTCCTGCCGCCGTCGCTGACGATCGTGGCGCTCTCGTCCGTGATCCCGCTGAACGTCGCCTTCAAGCTCGTGACGGTGATCGGCAGCTTCCTCCTGCCGCTCATGACGACGCTCGCGCTCCGTGCGCTCGGCTATGCCTTCCCCATACCGGCGCTCGGCGCGGTGGCGAGCCTGCTGTTCCTCTTCAACGAGGGGAACTCGATGTGGGGCGGCAACATCCCGAGCACCCTCGCCGGCGAGTTCGCCCACAGCGCCGGGTTCGCCTTCACCGTGCTGTTTCTCGGGCTCGTCTACCGCGGCATCGAGGAGAACCGTCACTGGCGCTCGCGGTCGGTGGTACTCGCCATCGCGGGACTCTGCCACCCGGTGGCGTTCCTCAACGCGGCGGCGCCGGGCGTCTTCTTCCTCTTCGACCGCGAGCACTTCGCGCGCAACGTCCGTTACCTGGCGCTCGTCTACGGGGGCGCCGTGCTGCTCATGGGCTTCTGGCTGATACCGCTCGTCGCGAAGCTCGGCTTCGCGACGTCGATCAACTGGAAGTGGCACTTCGCCTCCTGGCAGGACCTGATGCCGAAGATCTTCTGGCCGGCCGCGGCGGTCGCCGCGCTCGACGTCCTCTGGATGGCGGTCTTCCGGAGGCCGACCGACCGGCCCGGCCGCTATCTCCTCTTCGGCGCCGTCGTCACGACGCTCTGCTTCTTCAACGGCACGGCCGTCGGCCTGCCGGAGATCCGCTTCGTCCCGTGCGTGTACTTCCTCGGCCTGCTGCTCGCGCTCGACCTCGTCGCGCGCGTGCTCGCCATCACGCCGGCACCGCCGATCCTCGGCGCGCTGGCGCTGGCGGCCGGCGTCGTCCTCTGGGTGCAGAGTTGCGTCAGCTTCATCCCGACGTGGATCCAGTGGAACTACGAGGGGGTCGAGCGGAAGGCGTCCTACGGGCTGCTGACCGGCATCCTCGGCGCGGTGCGCGGCAAGATCACCGACCCGCGCGTCGCGTACGAGAACTCCCCGATCCACGACCGGTTCGGGAGCATGCGCGTCTTCGAGGACCTGCCGCTCCTCGCGGGTCGGCCGACGCTCGAGGGCGTCCTTCTCCAGACCGCCGTGACGTCGCCGCCGATCTACTGGCTCCAGTCGCAGATATCCAAGCAGGGCAGCGGCGTCATTCCCGGGTACAGCTATCCGTCGATGGACCTGCCGCGGGCGACGCCGCGCCTCATGCTCTTCAACGTGAGCGACATGATCACGGTCACGCCCGAGGTGACGACCCAGCTCGAGCAGGACGCGCGCTGGCAGCGGATCTTCCACCAGTACCCGTACTCGGTCTTCCACCTGAAGAACGCCGAGAACCACTACGTGCGGGTGCCGCGCTACCGGCCCGTCGCCATCGAGACGGCACGCTGGAAGCGGGACTTCGTCCGCTGGTTCTCGACCGACTCCGCGCTCGACGTGCCGATCGTCGACGCGGCGAGCATCCCGGCCGCGGACCGGAATCTCTTCCCGCGCACCAGCGCCTCGGCCATCGAGCTGCCGCGCGAGCGGCTGCCGGAGGGCTGCCGCATCGAGAACGAGCAGCTCGATCACATGGCGATCGAGTTCACGACGACGTGCCCCGGCCTCCCGCACATCGTGGCCGTCTCGTACTACCCGAACTGGCACGTCGAGGGGGCGCGGCGCGTCTTTCTCGTGAGCCCCGCCTTCATGCTCGTCTTCCCGGACGGCCCGCACGTGCGCCTGGTCTTCCGGCGCATCGCCGCTGACTGGCTCGGCATCGCGGCGACGCTCGCCGGTCTCGGGATCTGTCTCATGGCGCTCTGGCAGCCGACGCCGGCGGTCGAGCCGTCGCCCCAGCTGGCCGCGACCCTCGGCAACGCACGGCCGTGGGTGCTCGGTCTCGGCGTGGTGTTCGTCGTGATCGCGACGACGTGGAACGTCACGCGCGACTACGGCGCCGGCTTCTTCTACCAGCGCGGCTGGAAGGCCTTCTCGACGCAGGACTACCCGAACGCGCTCTGGAACTTCTCGCGTGCGATCGACCTCGGCGGCGACTCGTCGACCGCCGCCGACGCCACGTTCTTCCGCGCGGCGAGTCTCCTCCGCTCCAGCGATCCCAAGGGCGCCCTCGCCGGCTACCGGGCGGTCATCGAGCGCTTCCCGGACAGCATGTGGGTCGCGGAGAGCCACTACCACGTGGGCCTCTGCCTGAAGCAGCTCGGGCTCCGGCGCGACGCGAAGGCCCGCTTCCGCTACGTCATGGTGACGTATCCGGGAAACCGCTGGGCCGGCTTCGCCGCCGAGCAGTTCCGCGAGCTCCGTGGCCAGCGCCGGAACGCGCATGGCTAGGGTCCTCGTCACCGGCGCGAGCGGGTTCATCGGGACGGCGCTCGCGCCGCGGCTCGCCGCCGCCGGACACACGCCACGCCTCCTCTTCCGGCGCCGTCCGGCTGCCGCGCCGCCGGGCGACGTCGTCGAGGGCGACCTCGCCGAGCCGGCGACGCTCGCCGCCGCCGTCGCCGGCAGCGACGCCGTCGTGCACCTCGGCGCCGCCACGTCGAGCGGCCGGCTCGATCCCGCCGTCGCCTACCGGGTAAACGTCGGCGGCGCGAGCGCGCTGATCGCGGCGGCCAGGGCGGCAGGCTGCCCGCGCATCGTCGTGATGAGCACACAGCACGTCCACCTGCCGCGGCCCGGCCTCTACGGCGTGACGAAGCGCGTGGCGGACCGGCTCTTCCTCGCCTCCGGGCTCGACGTGACCATCCTCCGTCCGAGCCTCGTCTACGGGCCGGGGGCGCGCGGCGTCTTCGTGAAGCTCGCCGGCCTCGTCCGTCGCCTGCCCGTGATCCCGGTGATCGGCCCGGGTACCTGGCATCTCCGGCCCGTCTTCCTCGACGACCTGATCGACGTCGTCGTCGCGACGCTCGCGCGTCGGGACGTCGCCGGACGCACGTACGACGTCGGCGGCCCGGACCGCGTGACGTACAACGAATTCCTCGCCGCCATCTGCGCCGCGCTCGGACGGCGGTGCCGGCGCGTGCGTCTGCCGATCGGTGTGAGCTTCGTGCTCGCGAGCGTGCTCGAGCGGGTGCTCGCGAATCCGCCGCTCACCGTCGACAACGTGCACGGGGCGACGCTCGAGGCGCCGTGCGATCTGCGCGCGATCCAACGAGATTTCGGGCCCCGTCTCACGCCGCTGGGCGAGGGTCTCCGGCGGACGTTCGAGGCCGCCGCGTGAGCACCCGGCCGCCGCTCCGCGCCGCGGTCGTCGGCGCGGGCCGCATGGGCATGGTCCACGGGCACCTGCTCCAGGTGCACCCCGAGACCGAGCTCGTCGGCTTCGTCGACCGCGACACGAGCCTCGCCGAGCATCTGGCGAGCCAGGGGCTGCGCGCGCCGCTCTACCCGAGCGTCGCGGCGCTGTACGCCGCCGCACCGCCCGACGCGGTCTTCGTCTGCACGCCGACCCACACGCACGTCGCCGTCGTCCGCGAGTGCCTCGCCCGGCGCGTGCACCTCTTCGTCGAGAAGCCGCTGGCGACGTCCCGGGCCGACGCGGAGGCGATCCTGCGGCTCGCGACCGACGCGGGCGTGATGCACGCCGCGGGCTACGTCTACGCCCACCTGCCGGTCGTCCAGGCGGCGCACGACCTGGTGGCCGCAGGCGCGCTCGGCGAGCTCCTGCGCTTCACCGCGCACGCGTACGTGAGCGAGGTATTCGGGCCGAAAAAGGGCTGGTTTTTCCAGAAGGAGCAAGCGGGCGGGGGGGTCGTCGCGAACATGGCCTCCCACGTGCTCTTCATCCTCGGCTGGTATTTCGGCGCGATCCGCCGGGTCGCGGCCAGCACGCGCTCGCACTTCAGCACCGTCGACGACTCCGCGCAGGTGCTGTTCACGTTCGCGAACGGCGTGACCGGCCTCCTCGACACGTCGTGGAGCGTGCCCGGGACGCAGATGCTCGACTACGGCCTCGCCGTCGACGGTCGCAACGGCACGCTGGTGCTCCGCCGCGAGCGCATCCTGCTCCATCTGCTGGCGCCGGCGGCCGGCCACGACGCCGGTTGGAACGAGATCCACGCCAGCGACCTGCCCGCGGACACGGCGTTCGACGTGAGCCCGCACATCGGGGGCGAGGCCTTCTACCGCCAGCTCCAGAGCTTCGTCGACGCCTGCCGGACCGGCGTGCTGCCGTTCTGCTCGCTCGCCGAGGCGTGCAACACGCAGCGCATGATCGAGGCGATCTACGCCTCCGCCGCGGCCGGCGCGCCGGTCGACGCGTGACCGCTGCCACGCCGCCCCTCGTCCTGGAGCTCCGCCCCGCGGAGAGCCGGCACTATGCCTCGTGGGGGGAACGCCTCGAGACGGTCGCGCGCCACTCGCGCCCCGACGAGCTCCACGCGCTCTGCGAGGAAGCATACGCGCTCGGGGCGCGCGCGGTGCTCGCCGTCGTCGACGCGCCCATCCGTGAGGCGCTGCTCGCCTTCCAGCGCTGGCGGGACGTGCCGGTCTGGGCCGTGGTGCCGAACATGTTCGCCTTCATCCGCGACCTGACCGACCTCGGCATGGTCGGCGCGGCGCGCGCGCGCTTCACGCGCCTCTCTCCCGCCGCCATGGTGCGCATCGGGCTCGGGGCGGTCGGCCGCCTCGGCGCGATCCGCCGACGCGACTTCGCGACGGGCACGACGCTCGTCGCCGAGATGGAGCTCGCCGCGCTCCGCGGTCTCCGTATCACGCGGCTCTTCCTCCACCCCCAGGTGACGGAGGTCGCGCTCGCCGGCGGCGTCGCGGCGGCCTTCACCGCGCTCGCCGACCGCGCCGAGCGCATGAACATCGAGGTCGGCATCGTCACCAACAACCCGCTCCGGGCGGCCGCCGTCCTCGGCCGCGACCTCGGTCGCTTCGCCGCCGTCATCGCGCCGTGCAACGCGAAGGGCTACAAGATGTTCCCGGACCGCGCCGCCTGCGAGGCGCTCTACCGCCGCGATCCGGGCCGCTTCATCGCCGCGGAGGTCACCGCGGCCGGCGCGATCGCGCCTGCGCCGGCACTGGCGCACGTGCAGGCACTCGGTCTCGCGGGCGCCGTCCTCGACCCAAGGCTCGTCGCCGACGCGTTCGCAGCGCGTGCTGCGGCGTCGTGACCGCGCTCAGCGGCGACCGCTCGCCGGCCGCACGCTCGCGCGGCCGCTCACCCGCCAGACGATGATCGACAGCCAGACGACCGCGAGGAGGATCGCACCGGCGATGATGAACGACCGCTGCCGTTCGAAGAACGATCTCGCCGCGACGATCTCGACCACGCTCTGCGCGATGACCGACTGGTGGGCGGCGTCGTCGTCGTACTCGGCGGCGAGGTAGACGGGATATTTGCTGCCGGGGAGCGCGCTCCGGTTGACGAGCTGCGCCGTCACCGGCTTGTCCTCCCACCCGGCCAGCGCCACCGGCTGGATCGGCTCGGCGACGTCGAGGCCCTCGGGCACGAGGACCGAGACCGCGACGGTGCGCGCCGTTCCGGTCAGGTTCTTCAGGCGGACGTGCAGCGGGCTGGTCGTCGCCAGCGGGTCCGGCTTCACCAGCGGGACGGTCATCTTGGCGGGCGGCGGCTGGCCGACCAGGACGGCGTTCACCTGCAGCGCCTGGAACGGGTACTGGTTGGCGTCGGTGTAGTCGACGCGCAGCTGAAACGGCCAGCGGCCGGGCTTGAGGTCGCCGATCGGCAGGCTCAGCGACTGGTCGAACGACTCGTTCGGTCCGAGCGACTGTTTCGTCTGCCCGCGCGTCTCTTTCTCGCCGAAATGGAGGACGGGCGTGACCGATTGCGCCGCCTCGTCGCCCGCGTTGCCGATCTTGACCCGCAGCGTGAACGTGCCCGCGCTCACCTCGACCGTCGGCGCGAGGGTGATGCTGATGTTCTTTGCCGCGGCAGGCGCGGATGCGAGCACGGCCAACACGAAGGCGATCGGCGGGGCGCTACGCATCCCGCGGTACTTCGCACAAACGTCCGCGACAGGCAAAGCGCTCAGCCGTCGCGGCGTGGCGCGCCGTTCGGATCGCGCGGCGTGAGCTTCGCACCCAGCCCGCGCAGGCTGAGTAGATAGAGCGCGATCAGCCCGCTGACGACGACGGCGATCGCGCCGCGCACCGCGGCGGCGGTCTCGCCCGTCTCGCGATACCCGGCGAGCTCCCACGTGGCGTACGCGAGGCCGCAGAGCAGCGCGGCGGCGATGAGGATGCGATGTGCGGCGGCCACCGGCCCCGGTCCGCGACGGGACGTCATCCACCCGGCCATAGCAGACGAGGTCGCCGCGCGTCAGCCTCCCTTGACCGTCGCGCGCGACGCACAGTAGGGTCGCTCGGGTCATGGCGGACGAAGACCGCATCCGGAAACGCTTCCCGGTCTTCGACTGCGACGCGCACATCAACGATCCCGACGAGATCTGGAGCGAGTACGTCGAGCCCCAGTATCGCGACGTCGTGCGGCGCGCGTACTGGAAGGACGCCCACCAGACCGTGCTCAATGGCCGCACGGTCGTGATCGGCGGCGCGAGCTCGGACTTCCCGGGCTACAACCCCATCTGCATCGCCGGGCCGCAGATGACCAAGCAGATCGCGCGCCGACTCCAGCAGGCGCCGCTCACTCCCGAGCAGAAGCAGTACCTCGAGCAGCGCGGCGCGTACGAACCGCGCGCGCGGCTCCGCGAGATGGACCTCATGGGGATCGACCAGGTGATGATCATCCCCACGATGATGGTCGCGAACTTCCCGTTCGTGGAGAGCGTCGAGGGGGCGGCCGCCTTCGCGCGCGCCTACAACAACTGGGCGCGCGACTACTGCGCCGCGGCGCCCGAGCGGCTCTTTCCCGCGGGCTGGCTGCCCCTCCAGAGCGTGCACGACACCTGCCGCGAGCTCGAGCGGGTGGCCGCCATGGGGTTCCGCGCGGCGCTCATCCGTCCCATCGACGCGCGCGGCCGCTATCCGAGCTTCATCTTCCCGAGCTTCACCGGCGGCACGCCCACCGCGACGATGGACCGGGTCTTTCGCACCTTCGAGGAGACGGGCCTCGTGCTCGGCATGCATACCTTCCCGGCGACGAACCCGGACCTCGGCGCGGCCGCGCGCCTGCCGACGCCGCCCGCAAACATGATGTCGCCCGGGGAGCTGATCGGCCGCGCCGGCGAGATGCTCACCGGCGGCCGCATGGTGGACATCCAGACCTTGAGCTTCGTCTTCGAGGCGGTCACCTGGCTCGGCCAGGTGCTGCTCTCCGGCATGCTCGATCTCTACCCGAAGCTCCGGATGGCCGTCTTCGAGTCGAACGCCACGTGGCTGCCGTCGCTCCTCGAGCACTGGGATCGCCTCTTCCGGCTGTATCGGAACGAACGCGCCCTCAAGACCGACCGCCTGCCGTCCGAGGCGTTCCGCGAGCAATGCTTCATCGCGTTCGAGTCGGACGAGGTGCCGGTCTTCCGCCAGTGGGAGTTCTTCGCGGACTGGGGCGTGTGGTCCTCCGACGCATACCACCACGACGGCTCGGATTCGTGGAGCGCGATCCGCGAGATGCGCGAGGCCGGCGTCCCCGAGGAGGTGCAGGCGAAGCTCCTGGGCGCCAATGCGCGCCGCATGTACGGGGTCGAAAGCCGGCTCGTCGTGACCGACGAGCCGCCCCCGCTCGACCGCCCCGCCTGGTTCCCCGGCGGCGACGAGCTCGCGGAGTGGGTGCGGGCGGAGGCGGACCCGCGCGCGCACGGCATCACGAGCTTCGAGCTCTCGAAGCTCGACCCGCGGCTCCTGATGCGCGCGCTGCGGCCGTACTGAGATGGTCGTCGTCGACGTCGACAGCCACGTCTACGAGCCACCGACCATCTGGGAGGACTACGTCGCGCGCGAAGAACGGCCCGCCGTCCGGGCGGCGTTCTGCCACGAGGTCGACGCGGGCGGTCTCGAGACGACGATCCTGAACGGCAGGCCGGTGCGCGCCCTCGAGCGCAGCGGCATCCCGCGGCGCGCCTGCTGGCGGCCGGGCATGACGATCGACTCGATCGGCGCGCTCGATCCCGACGTGCGGCATCCCGTGTGCCCCGGCGCCGCCGACGCGGGCGAGCGTCTCCGTGACATGGACGCGATGGGCATCGACCGGGCATTCCTCTTCCCGACGCTCTTCGCCGAGCACTTCCCGCTGGTGGAGAACCCGGACGCCGCGCGCGTCCTGGCGCGCGCCTACAACGATTGGCTGCTCGACTTCGCCTCGGCGGACCCGCGGCGGCTGCTCCCCGTCGCGATCCTGCCGCTCCAGTCGGCGAGCTTCGCCGTCGCGGAGGCCGAGCGCGTGGCGCGACGCGGCTGCAAGGCCGCGTTCATCCGTCCGTCGTTCCTCCAGGGCCGCTTCCCGAGCCACCCGCCCTACCAGCCGGTCTGGAAGGCGCTCGAGCAGCTCGAACTCGCTGCGTGCATCCATCCGTCGGCCGGCAGCACGAATCCCGAGTGGAGCGCGACAGGTCCCTTCGTCGAACGCGTCGCGACGAATCTCCGCATCGGCCACGACGTCGCCGAGGCGGTGGCGCCATTCATGGACAACTCGATGCTGCTCACGGCGCTCGCGTTCTACGGCCACATGGAGATCTACCCGGCGCTCAAGCTGACGTTGCTCCACTCCGGGGCCGCGTGGGTGCCGCTCGCGCTCGAGAAGGCGGAGACCTACCTCTGGCTCTTCTCGGGCATCCGCGACGTCAGCCTCGAGCCGGAGCGCGTGTTCTTCGCGCGCCCGTCGCTCGTCGCGTTCGATTCCTGGGAGCAGGCCGTCGGCCGCATGCCCGACGTGTTCGACCGGGTCGCCGCCTGGGGCTCGCGCTACCCGAACCACGACACCGGCACCGTCGAGGAAGCGCGCGACATGCTCGGGCGGTGCGGCGTCGGCGAGGAGACGGTCGCCGCATTCCTCGGCGGCAACGCGATCCGACACTTCGGCCTCGGCTGACGCGGTCGGAGCCGATACCGGCTCAGATCGGACAGTCGACCGTCATCCCCGGCGGAACGAGCGGTACGAAGTGAGCGCGGTTCAGCGTGACCAGCCGATCCACACCCGCGCGCGTGGCGCACGCGACGATGAGCGCATCATAGATTCGACCACCTGCGACTCCGCCGGCAGCGGCCCGCTCCACGAACCTCCAGTACCCTCTGCCATCGAGCGCTACCGTCCGCCGGCCCGCGAGGTTTGCTCGAACGAGCTGCACTGCGGAATCGGGCGATAGCCTGTGCGGCGGCGGAAACCGGGTGAGCACCGCATAGGTCTCGAGCAACACCGGGGCCGCCAGGACGAGCGGTCCCCGTTCGCGCGTCAACGCGTCGAGTGCTTCCGCCGCGATCGCGTGGTGCTCGTGCCACGCGGTGAATGCGGCGATCAGCAGGCTCGTATCGGGAAGAAACCCGGCCAGCCGCTCACTCCACGCCCCGCTCACGGCGCATGCGACGGCGAGTCCGCTCGACGATCGCGCCGGTCAGCGGTGGGACGGACCTGTCGGGAACGGCGACGAGAAGAGTCCCACGCCGACGCAGGCGCACCGGGAGAGCGGCTGGTTCGATCTCCACCACGCCGTCGTGGCAGCGGACCTCCACCCGCGTGCCAGGAGAGAGCCCCGCCTGCTCACGCATCGCCTTCGGCACGACGATGCGGCCTGCCGCATCGATGGTAGTGGTCATGGCATTGAATTTACCATAACTCGTGCCATTGCCCAACTGCCAAGCCGACCGAGCATCACGGTTCATCCTGGTGCAGTAGATCGTCGACGGCGACCCCGACACCGGGGAGCGTCCGCAGCTCGAGGCGCGACCCGTGGCCCGCGACGAATTGCTCACCGTAGTGCCGGACCAGTCGATCGGCGCGTCGGAAGACCTCGACCCGGCCGTCGCGCACGTTCACGAGCCAGTACTCCGGCACCCCCGCGGCCGCGTAGATCGTCGCCTTGGTGAGCCGGTCCTGGACGAGCGTCGTGTCCGAGACCTCGACGACGAGGAGCGCCGCCGTCGGTGGCGTGTCGACGTGGTCGGACTTGAGCCCGGCGACGACCGCGACGTCGGGCTCGGGGACCGACCAGGCGCCGGCGACGAGCGGCTGCCGGACCCGGACGACGGCCTGCGCGCCAACCGCCACCGTGAGAGAATCGCCGGCGCACCGGACACCGGCGGTCTCGCGCGCGCTCTCCGGCGACATGGCAACGATCACCCCCTCGAGCAGCTCGACGCGGTCGTTTCCGAGGATGCCCTCGGCGCGGAGCGCGAAGTAGCGGCTGCTCGTGTAGCGGAGCTCGGTGCGCGGCGGTGTCGTTGCGGCTCGTGGCATCGCACCGCACGCTACGGTCCGCGTCGAGCCCGCACAATGCATGGCCCGACATGTCGTTCGGACGACGCTGCCTAGGCGGCCCCGGCGCGTGCAAGCCCGCGGAGCACGTACGGCAGGAGCCCGCCGTGGCGGTAGTACTCGACGTCGTCCGGGGTATCCACGCGCGCGATCGCCGCGAACTCCCGGAGCGATCCGTCCTCCGCCCTGGCGCGCACGGTGAGACGCTTGCCCGGCGCGAGACCGGCGGCGATGCCCTCGATCTCGTATACCTCGCGCCCGCTGAGGCCGAGCGAGGCGGCGGTTTCCCCCGGCAGGAACTCGAGCGGCAGGACGCCCATGCCGACCAGGTTGCTCCGGTGGATCCGCTCGAAGCTCTCGGCGAGCACCGCGCGAACGCCGAGGAGCAGCGTCCCCTTCGCCGCCCAGTCGCGCGACGAGCCGGCGCCGTACTCCTTGCCGGCGATCACGAGCAGCGGGACGCCTTCCGCGCGGTACCGCACGGCGGCGTCGTAGATCGTCAGCC
>VBKG01000382.1 GCA_005879585.1 Deltaproteobacteria bacterium
ATCGCTCACCGCGTGTCGCCGGATCAAATCCGGCCCGACCGCCCGGGACGATTCAGGCGTACGCGTGGATACTCTCGACGGCCGCCGAGAGGGGTCGCTCGAACAGGAGGTTGAACTCGAGCATCGGGCCGACGGTGCACCGCGTGCACGGGGTCTCGCGATTCCACGCCTCCCGCCAGCCATGCGCGAGGAGGTCGACCGGCGTGGTCTTTCCCTTGACGTACACGCACGGGTACGCCTTGCCCAGCGGATCGATGTACAGGAAACCCCGGCCGGCCGCGCAGCGCACCCCGGGCGCGTAGTACGCCGAGATGGAAAAGTCCTCCCATCGCGACAGGAACTCGAGATACGGGGACGAGCTGACGATCGGGCGTCCCTTGCGCTTCTCGGCGATGAGCCCGCGCCAGAAAGCGCGGAACCGTTCGTTCGAGACGGAGGACGATACCGCGCCACGCACCACGTCCGTGTCCACGCACTGCGGCTGGAAGTGCATCCGGAAGCCGATCGACTCGGCCAGCCGCAGGAGCGCGTCGACATGCCCGAGGCTGTGCTCGGTCACGACGCAGATCGCGATCAGGGGCTTGCCGTCGGCAACCAGCCGGGTGATGGCCGCCAGGACCCCGTCGTACGATCCGTCGCCGCGCGCCGCAACGTGCGAAGTCTCGTCGCCGTCGAGACTCGTGTAGACGAGGTCCGCGCGCTCGAGTCGTTCGGGGTGCCGAGCGAACAGGGTGAGATTCGAGTTCACGCTGACCCAGAATCCCCGCTCCTTCGCCAGCGCGATGATGTCGCCGAGGTCGCGACGCATCATCGGCTCGCCGCCGGCGAGCCCGAGCCGGCGGACGCCCATCTCCCGGAGCCGGTCGAACAGGACTTCTATGCGAGGAAGATCGAGGTTCGTCGGGTCGATGAGGGGACAGTTGCAGTAGGAGCACCGGAGATTGCACCGGTTCGTGACGGCGAATGTCGCCGAGAACGGCCGCGGTGGGCCGTCGACCATGTAGGCGAGGAGGCTGGTCCCGTAGGCGTAGCCGAGCGCGAGCTTGTCAGCCAGCCGCACCGGGCAGTCCCAGGAGATAGAGCCAGACGAGGCCGAAGTAGGCCTTCGTGAGCAGCCAGGCGATTCCCGGATTGGCGACCGCGAAGAAGAGGGCCAGCGGTGTGAACGCGGTCAGGGCGGCCGTCGCCCCGATCGGGCCACGCAACGTGATCGACACCAGCACCGAGAGGACGATGAGGACGTTCCGGGCGAGTACCGGGGAGCGGACGGCAGTCGTCCGGACCCCGCTCGCCGCGTCCGGGACGCGGTCGTCGAGCGCCTGGAACAGATGGCAGACCGCGGTCATGAGACCGACGAGCACGAGGAGCCGCAGGGGCCCGCCCACGATGCTCGCGTAGAGCGTGCCCCAGAGCCAGACCCACGCGACATCGGCCACCGGCACGCCCTTGAAGACGATCGAGTACAGCAGGTTCACGATCATCACGGCGAGCACGGCTCCGCCCGCCACGCTGCCGAGCGCCATGAAGGCGATGAACAACGTCACGACCTGCAGCACGAAGGCGGCAAGGATACCTGCGCGCCGGTGCTCGACGTAGAGCTTGATCAGTGCCCGGTCCTTCTTCGGGTTGTTCCAGTCGCATGGGGCGTCGTACAGGTCGTTGAACGCGTACATCGCGCCGATGGCGAGCACCGAGACCACGGTCTGCGCGACGATCCGGGAGAGACTCGCGCTCTGATGCACGATCAGCGAGAGGTTTACCGCCAGGAGAGCTCCCTCGCCGCGGCGGATCCGATGGACGGTCGAGGCGAGAACGGCCCGCGAGAGTTCGGCGAGGACGCGAGGGAGCGCCGCGGCGACCGGGGCGGTCTGGACGGTCGCCGCGTAGGGTGACGGTCCGTACGCCGCGTGGGCCTCGGGGGCGGCCATCCGCGTGGTTCTACCACGGCACGGCGTGCGGGAGTCAATGAAATTTCTACTCGGCCCACTCGTCGCGGCGAATCCGGCACGCGCGCTTGAAGAGCGTCGACGCGAGAGACGTGAGGTGAACGAGCTGCCCGCCCCACCAGAAGTTCATCGAGACCGCGTCGTCGAGGGTACGGGTGTGGTGCCACCAGCCGCGAGGGATGAACAGGGTCTCGCCGGGCTCGACGACGCCGCCGAGCGCCGTCAGGCCACGGAACCGGGGAAACCGGCCGTAATCGGGTCGCTCCGGATCGATGCGCGAGAAGTTGGGCATGCCCGAGAGCAGGCCGCGCGAGTACATCCGCGACCCGTGTCCCGGGGGAAAGAGCAGCCAGCGTTTGCGGCCCGTGAGATGGACGTGGAGGTTGTGGGGGACGTCGCGGTGGATCGGTGTCACCGTACCGGCCTTGCCGATCCACACCTTCGCTCGCAGGTGCGCTGCCCCCGCGCAGTACGGCGGGACCTGGTAGTCGCGCTGGAAGCTCGCAGGGAAGTTCGACGTCGGCGCCATGACATAGTGGGCCGCCGAGCCGGCTGCGCTGAAGGACTCGATGAAGTCGCGGACCAGGATGCGACGAAACACGACGCCGCTCGTCGGGTCGTCCAGCAATGTTCCCTCGCTGAGCACGGCAGCCACCACACGCGCGTCGCCGTACTCGTGCGCCATCCGGACGAGGGTCCACCGCTCCGGGGCCAGCCACCCTCCGGTGAGACCCGTCACGACGACGGGACGGCGGGGACGCACGAAGCGCTTCACGAAGTCCTCGTGTGACGGCGCCGCGATGCGCTCGAGCGGCTTCACCACGAACGGGAGGGCGGTGGCCGGGGCGCGATCGGGAAGAGACTCGTGCGGCTGGAACTTCGCCAATCGTCGCGTCACGGCACCGAGCCGGCGCGAAGGATATGGCCGCCGTGCGCGCACTGTCAATTGAGGGGCTTCACGGCGCGCGCTGCTGCGCATCTGCGCGGTGGCGATACTCGCTGAGCCGCTGTTCGAGGATGGCCCGCTCCGGCTCCGGTGCGATCGCGATGAGCTGCTTCCAGACCGCGATGGCCTCGTCGTCCTGACCCGCCCCGCCGAGGG
>VBKG01000089.1 GCA_005879585.1 Deltaproteobacteria bacterium
CCTGCGAGTGGTGTCGCACGGGGCATCACAACATGTGCGACACGCCGATCCTCCCGGGCCTCGTGTACGGCGGCGGGTTCGGCCGTTACTCCTCGGTGCCCTACGCCGACGTGAACCTCGTCCGGTTGCCCGACGCCGTCGGGTTCGTCGACGCCGCCAGCATGGGCTGCCGCTTCATGACGTCGTTCCACGGCATCGCCGACCAGGCGCAGGTGCGACCGGGCGAGTGGGTCGCGGTACACGGCTGTGGGGGCATCGGGCTCTCCGCCGTTCAGATCGCGACGGCGCTCGGCGCGCGCGTCATCGCCGTCGACGTCGCCGACGACAAGCTCGCGTTCGCGAAGGAGCTCGGCGCCGAAGCGACCGTGAACGCCGCGCAGGACGACGCCGCCGGCGCGATCGCCACGCTCACCGGCGGCGGAGCCCACGTCTCGATCGACGCGCTCGGCATCGCCACCACGTGCCTCAACTCGATCCTCAGCCTCCGCAAGCGCGGCCGCCACCTCCAGATCGGCCTCACGACGCAGGCCGAGAAGGGCATGGTGGCGCTGCCCGTCGACGTCATCGTCTTCAAGGAGCTGCAGATCGTGGGTTCGTTCGGCATGCAGGCACCGCACTTCACGTCGATGCTCGCGATGGTCGAGGCGAGGAAGCTCGAGCCGGGGAAGCTCGTCTCGCGCACGGTGGGACTCGAGGACGTGACGAGCGTCGTGCAGTCGATGGGCTCGTACGGCACGACCGGCGTGACGGTGATCGCCCGGTACTGAGCCCGGTACTGCGTGGCATTCGAGCGCGTATCGTCGCGGTCCAATGGCCCGCTCCCTGCGTAATCCCGCCGACCTGGTCGTCCGTTCCCGGCTTCGCGAGCCGGTCGTCTTTCCGCACCTGACCGAGCGCCTGGCGCTGAAGCTCTCTTCGATCGTCCACTACACGGCGCGCGCGCACTTCGGTGCCTGGCACCGCAAGCTGGGTGCACCCGACTGGAAGGACCCGCGCGGTGTCTTCACCCCCCTCGTCTACATCGAGCTCACCGCCACCGACGTGCCGATCGATCCCGGGAAACCGCTGCGCGTCCATGGCGAGACGTTCCTCACGAAGACGCTGGATGACGCCGGCGCGATTCGCCACCTCGTCCGCGAGGGTCGCCACGTGGTCCTCGCCGCGGATGGTGCGATCGTCGCAAAGGCCCGCCTCCTGAACGCCTTCACCCGGTACGACCCTGACCCGGCACGGCGCCGCGTCACGTCCCTCCCGCCTGCGCTCGGTCTCGGCGATGCACCCTCGCGCGTGGGAGAGCTTCCCGATCTCGCGACGCTCGTGCCGCTCGACCGCGGTCCTGATTTCGTCGAGACGAGCCCGCGGGCCTGGCACTACGGCCAGACCGACGCGAACCGCCACGTGAACGGCATGGAGTACCTGCGCGAGATGGAGGACTACGTCGCCAGCGTCTTCCACGCGGGGGGCCACGACCTCGCACGGCTCTACTTCGCGCGCGCCCGAATCGTCTATCGCAAGCCCTGCTTCCGCGGGGAGGGCTACCGCCGGCTCGCGTGGTTCCGCGGCGAGGCGCCGCTCGTGATCGCGGGCGCGTTCGTCAAGGCGGACGACCCACCGCATGCGCGTCCCGCCGTCGCCGTCGAGCTCACCGTCGCGCAGCATGACGGCGCGCCTCGACGGTGACCGGGCCGGCACTTCGCTAGTTGGCGTCGTCCACGCCGGACTTTCTCGGCGGGACGAACCCGAGCAGCCGGAGCTTCGCCCAGAGCGATTCGCGCGTCATGCCGAGGCTTCGCGCCGTCGCGCTCCGATGGTAGCCATGCTCGCGGAGGCGGGCGAGGATGGTGGCGAGCTCCACCTCGCGGACGATCTCCTTGAGCGCGCGGGCGCCGTCGGCCGG
Source organism: Deltaproteobacteria bacterium (assembly GCA_005879585.1). Lineage (GTDB taxonomy): Bacteria > Desulfobacterota > Binatia > DP-6 > DP-6 > DP-3. Next base: position 1,898 of record VBKG01000089.1, read on the forward strand.
CGCTGCGGTGTCCTCGACGATCCACGAGGCGAGCAGCTCCGGCATGATCCACTCGCCGGGCTCGGCGCAGAGGACGAGACGGTGGATCTCGTTGGCCAGCTGGCGCACGTTCCCGGGCCAGGCGTAGCGCTCGAGCGCCCGCAACGTCCGGGGATGGAAGCCGCGCAGCGGCTTCGCTTCCGCCGTCGTCATGTGCTCGAGAAGGTGGACGGCGAGCGGACGGATGTCGTCCCGGCGCTCGCGGAGTGGCGGGAGCCGGATCGGAAAGACGCGCAGACGGTACAGCAGGTCCTGCCGGAAGGTGCCCGCGCGCACGGCCTCTTCGAGGTCGCGATTCGTCGCTGCGATGATCCGGACGTCGACCTTGCGGATCGACTCGCCACCGACCGGTCTCACCTCGCCGTCCTCGAGGACGCGGAGGAGCTTTGCCTGGATCGAGGCGGTCGCTTCCCCGATCTCGTCGAGAAAGAGCGTCCCGCCGTCCGCTTCCGCGAAGAGGCCGCGATGCGACCGATCGGCGCCGCTGAATGCGCCCCGGATGTGCCCGAAGAGCGCGCTTTCGAGGAGTGTTTCCGGCAGCGCGGCGCAGTTCTGGGCGAGGAACGGTCCGCGAGCCCGTGGGCCGTGATAGTGGATCGCGCGCGCGAAGAGCTCCTTGCCGGTTCCGGTCTCGCCCTCGAGCAGCACGCTCGCGCGTGTCTGCGCGGCGCGCTCGGCGAGAAAGAGCGCGTGCTCGATCGCGGCACTCTCTCCGACGATGCCGTCCAGGCGATACCGTTCGCGGAGCTCGCGCCGCAGGCGGCAGACTTCCCGGCGCGAGCGGCGCAGCTCGCTCCGGCAGTGCGCCGCCGTCCGCTCGAGCTCGCGCCGCCCGAGGGCGCCGCGGACGACGACCGGAACCGTGACGAGATACTTGCCGTGCTTCACGACGTAGTCGGTCGCGCCGAGCTTCATCGCCTCGACCGCGAGCTCCTCGGAGCCCGCCCCGGTGATCATGACGACCGGGACCTCGGGATGATCGTGCCGCAGGCGGCGGAGGCACTCGAGGCCGTCGAGGTCCGGAAGCCGGTAGTCGAGCAGCACGCAGTCGACCGGATGCTCGGCCAGGTACTCCATGCCGGCCCGCCCCGAGCTCGCGGTGGGGACCTCGAAGTGCCCGCTCGCGGCGTGCAGCGCGCCGGAGATCAGGCGGGCGGTGTCCGCGCTATCCTCGATCAGCAGGACGGTCGGTGGCATGGGCATGGGTCCTCCAGAATTCGAGGAAGGTGTCACGCAGGGCATGCGCGCGCGACGGCTTCACGCGAAAATCCCGCGCGCCGGCCGCACGGGCGGCCGCTTCGTCCTCGGCCCAATCGGCCTGGCTCACGACGAGCACGGGGATCGCCTGCAGGCCTGCGTCATCGTGCAGGCGGCGCAGCACCGCGGGCGCGTCCATGTCGGGGAGATGAAAATCGAGGACGACGAACGCCGGCCGGGGGGCGTCCTTGAAGGGCGGACGGCGCTCGAGGAAGGCGAGCGCCTCGTGGCCCGTCTCGGCGGTGTGAACCAGGAAGCCGTCGTTGCCGAGGACGGTGCGGGCGGCGTGATTGAATCCTGGATTGTCGTCCACGACGAGGACGTTCGTTGCACGCGTCATGACACGGGTCCCGCCGGCAGGCGCACGGTGAAGCAGGTCCCCGCGCGCGCCGCGCAGTCGACGGATACCGTCCCGCCGTGGGTCTCGACGATCCGCTTGACGACGTTGAGCCCGACGCCGCTCCCGGGCACCGTTTCGCCTTCCACCAGCTGCTCTTCGGGGGGCACGCGCACGAAGAGATCGAAGATCGAATGTCGGTACGGCTCCGGAATTCCTATGCCGTTGTCGCGCACGGTGAGGACGACGTGTCCGTTCTCCAGACCGCCGGCGACCTCGATCCGCCCCCGCCCGGCCGGGACGTACTTGACCGCGTTGTCGAGCAGATTCGCGACGACGCGCGCGAGCTTGCTCGGCTGCCCCCAGACCCGGGGAAGCCCGTTCACCTCGACGCGGGTGTGCTTCGCGAGGAGCTTCGGGCGAAGGGTCTCGACGGCGGCCTCCGTCACCCGCGACAGCTCGACCCATTCGGGATCCTCGGAAAGCGAGGTGATGCGGAAGAGGTCGAGCAGGTCGCGGATCATGTCTTCCGTCGCCGCCGCGAGCCGTACGATGCGATCGAGCTCCCCGCGGCTCTCGGCGTCGAGCCCGGCCAGGTTGCGCTGGGTAAGGAGGTCGGCCGTGAGCAGGATCGCGTTGACCGGACCCTTCAGGTCGTGGGTGACGGCATAGACGAAGTCCCGGAACTCTTCCTGCTTCGCCTGGAGCGCCCGCGCGTTGGCGGCGAGCTGCTGATTGACCGTCGTCAGCTCGCGGGTTCGCTCGGCGACCTTCTGGCGGAGGTTCTCGGCAAGACGTCCGAGCTGCTGGCTGTAGCGGTTCGTGTAGATCGCGAGCCAGTTGAAGACGAGGAACGCCATCACCGCGAATGCCACCTGCTGGTCGATCCCGATCCCGACTTCACGGAGCTGCGAGCTTTCCACATACACCAAGACCGCATAGGACGCCGTGAGGACGTTCGCGATTCCGAACACCGAGATCCCGAACATCTCGGCGAGGATGATGGGAAATGCGCCCGTCACGAGGAGCGCACCCATCATCACGCCGCCGAGGCGATGGAGAATGAGCATGATGACCGTCGCCTGGAACGCCAGCTGGATGAAGATCGACCGCCGCCGTCCGCCCCACCATTCGGCCGTCAGTGCCAGGATGAGATTCAGAAGGATGAGGCCGGCGAACAGCGGAACGACCGCCGCGAGCGGAAAGAGAAAGACCCGCCGGGTTGCGGCGACGAAGCCCAGATAGGTGGTCAGCCCGGCGGCACCGATCAACGCCGCCGTGCGTACGCGACTGATGACGTCAACCGAAGAAAGGACCGAAGAAGCGTCACCCTCGGCATCCGTCGGCATCATGGGTTCCGAACGCCGACATTAGGGACGACCTTCGCCGGCAGTCAACCTGATGTGAGTAGATCCTCACATCGCCTGCGGGACCTCGGCACTGCAGGCTCGCTCCCGAGCGATGCGTACGGTCGGACCCACGCCGTCGGCGCGCGGCACGCCGGTTGCTCCCCACGGTTCCTCATGTTGCGCGATGTCATTCTCGGTCTCCTTCGCGACGGCGCACCGCGCCACGGCTACGGCCTGCGCCAGGAACACCGGCTCCGAACAGGGGTCGAGTCGGTCACCGGGCGCTTCTATCGCGAGCTGCACCGCCTCGGGGAGGACGGCCTCATCCGCGAGGTTTCGAATCCTCCGGGGTCGGATCCCCGCCGAAGGCTGTATGCGATCACCCGCAGGGGATCGGATGTCTTCGACGCCTGGCTTGGCCAGCGTGAGGTGACGTTCACCGAGCCGCGGGACGACGACATGTCAGCAAAGGCGGTGTTCCTCGGCGTCGCGGAGCCGCGGGTCGTCCGGGGCGTCCTCGAGGGATGGTTGGAAGAAACACGGACCCGCGACGACAGCCTCGGCCGGGCGCGCGAGGCCGCCGAGCGGCGAGCGGGAAAGCGGATCCTCGACCCGCTCACGCTCCTTCTGACGCGGCGCGCACGGTTCGTCGCCGCCGATCTCGAGTTCATCGAGAATTTCCGGGCAGCATATGAGCGGTCGCTTGCCGTCCGCGAGGCTGGTTCCGCGGACGTCGCCTCATTCGGAGCGGGCGCATCGCTCCGTCCATTGAAGGGCGGCGCCGTCGGAAAGGTGGCGAAAAGGTCGTTGCTCCGACCCGCATAGCGACCGGCCGCCGTCAGGCCGCTGATCGACCTCGAGGGGTCCCGCGTGTAGCCTGAACGGACCGTGGCGTATCCGGCGATCCTCCTCTTCGACATCGATGGCACCCTCGTGACGACGGCCGGGGTCGGTCGCCGCGCCCTCGAGCGCGTCTTCGCGGTGCGGTATGGGCGTTCCGCCGTTCTCCGCGACGTGGTGTTCGACGGCATGACCGACCGCGCGATCGTCCGCGGCGCGCTCGCCGCGATCGGGGAGCCGGTCGCGGGACGGGACGCCGAAGCGGCCATCGACGCCGTGCTGGCGGCCTATGTTCCGCTTCTGGAGGCCGAAATCGCCGAGACGACGGAGTTCCGGCTGCACCCGGGGGTCCACGAGGCGCTCGACGCGGCCGCCTCGCGCGGCTCCGTCGCCATCGGCCTCGGCACGGGAAACATCCGCGCCGGCGCGCGCGCGAAGCTCCGGGCGCTCGGCATCTTCGAGCGCTTCCGCTTCGGGGGTTTCGGCTGCGATCACGAGGAGCGCGGCGAGATCCTGCGCATCGGCGCCGCGCGCGGCGCGCGGATCCTCGGGTTGTCGCTGGGCGCGTGCCGCGTGGTCGTCATCGGCGACACCCCGCGTGACGTCGCCGCCGCACGGGCCATCGGCGCCGAATCGATCGGCGTCGGCAGCAGCCGCTTTCCCGCGAGCGAGCTCCTCGCCAGCGGTGCCACACACGCCTTCCGCGATCTCACCGATCCCGGTCTGGTCGCCGCCCTGCTCGCGGATTGAGATTCACGCCGGACGCCGGAACAGCGACAACGCCATCACGACGCCGATCACCACGACCGCCCAGCGAACCGTCGACGCCGACAAATTCCGCGCGATACGCGCACCGGCGAGCCCGCCGACGATCTGTCCAACGGTCAGGACGGCCGCGTCCGTCCAGCGGACCGCGCCGAAGAGGATGAAGTACGCCGCTGCGACGCCGTTGATGAGAATCGCGTAGTAATTGCGCAGCGCGATCATCCGATGGATCGCCACGAAGCCCGCGAGGCCGAGGCCGGCGAGCATCATGATTCCGATCCCGGCGCCGAAGTAACCGCCGTACAACGATACCAGCAGGTGGTAGAGCAGGAACACGCCCCCGCGCGGCAACGGCGGCACGCCATCGGGGCTGCCGCCGCGTTTTCGACGGGCCAATGCGTGCAGCGGTCCCGAGCAGGCGAAGAGCGTCGTCGCGAAGAGAATCAGGTACGGCACCAGCCCGGCGAAGACGGCGGAAGGCGTACGGAGCAGCAGCACGGCGCCGAGCGTTCCGCCGGCGAGCGACGGGACCGTCCCCCAGACGATCCAGCGCCGGAGCCCGACGAGCTCGCGACGAAACCCGTGGAGCGCAGCGATCGAGCCGGGCGACAGCGACACCGTGTTGGTCGCGTTCGCCACGATCGGCTCCCGGCCGAGCCAGACGAGCACCGGGAACGTGATCAGCGACCCACCACCCGCGACCGAGTTGACGGCGCCCGCGAGCGACGACGCGCCGAGGAGTACGACCGCGTCGGTGATCGTCGTCACCGCCGCGGAGAGGTGGAGGGCGGCATGAGTGCCGTCTCCCGGAACCCCGGGCGCGAGTCAAGCGCGAGTCGTCGATGTGCGACGACGAGTACGCTCCGCGCGCGCACGCTCGTGGAGCGATGTGCGTTGACCCTCCTTCGCCGCGCGTGATACGCGCGCGCGGTGGATGGGGCGAGTACGACGGAGGGGATGGTAGGGTCACGCCCCATCGCGGTGGCCGCGGAGGCCGCGGCCGGATCGGATCTCCTGCGGACGACGTGGGCGCTCGCGTGGCCCGTCATCTTCACCTTCTCGATCGAGTCGTTCGTCGGGCTCTGCGACATGCTGATGGTCGGCCGCCTCGGACCGACGGCGGTGGCCGGCGTCGGCGTGGGCGTGCAGATCCTCGGCGCGGTCGACACCGTGATGTTCGCGCTCGGCACGGGCGTGCTCGCGATCGTCGCCCGTCACGTCGGAGCCGGCGAGCGCGCCGAGGCGGAGGAGACGCTCCGCCAGTCGCTGGGCGCCGGCGCGGCGGTCGCGGTCCTCATCATGCTGCCGGTGATCGCGTGGGCGCCGGCGCTCGTCGCCGCCTTCCGCGTGAACGACGCGGTGGTGGTCGCCGGCACGCGGTTTCTCCGGATCGTCATGCCGGCCGCACCCGCGAGCGCGCTGCTCTTCATCATGGTGTCGAGCCTGCGCGGCGCCGGCGACACGCGGACGCCGCTCGCGATCGGCGCGACGGTCGGCACCGTGAACGTCGTCCTCGCCTACGGGCTGATCTTCGGCCGGCTCGGCCTGCCGGCGGTCGGAGTTGCCGGCGCGGCGATCGCGACGGGCGTGGCGTTCGCGGCGGGCGCGCTGCTCGGGCTCGGGCTCCTCGCGCGCGGACGGCTCGTCCTCGTGCTGCGCGCGCGGCCGGCGCGGCTCCGGCTCGACGTCGTGCGCCGCGTGCTCCGCATCGGCTACCCGGCGGCGATCGAGCACCTGCTCATGCAGGTCGGGTTCTTTCTGTACATCGTCTTCGCGGCGCACCATGGCACGGCGGCGGTTGCGGCGTACTTCATCGGGGTCCGGATCCTCGCGCTGTCCTTCCTGCCGGGCTTCGGGTTTGCGGCCGCGGCCGCGACGATGATCGGGCAGAACCTCGGCGCGGGACGTCCCGACGACGCCGAGCGAAGCGGGCGCGCGGCCGTGCGTCTCGCCCTCTGGCTCATGACGGCGGCTGGCGTCGTCATCTTGGTGGCGGCACGGCCGATCGCGCGGCTCTTCGTTGCCGACGCGGCCGTGATCGCCGACACGGTGTCGTTCATCCGCGTGCTCGCCGCCTGCCAGCCGCTCATGGCCCTCGACTTCACGCTCGGGGGCGCGCTCCGCGGCGCCGGCGACACGCGCTTCCCGCTGCTCGCGGTGTTCCTCGGCTTCTACGTCTGCCGGCTCGGCGTCGCCTGGCTCGTGACGTTCGCGCTCGGGCTCGGCGTCGTGTGGCTCTGGCTCGCGCTGGTGGGCGACTACGTCGCGCGCTCCGTGCTCAAGGGCGCGCGGTTCCGCTCGGGGGTGTGGAAGACGGTGATCGTGTGATGCACCGAGGAAACCGACGCGCAGCCCCGCGCGCTCACGCCCCGCACGCCGCGATCGACCCACCGCCGAACACGTCCGTCGCCGCGGACAGCAGCGGCAGGACCACGGTGAACCGCGCGCCGCGCCCCTCGCCAGGACTCTCGGCGCGCACCGTGCCGCCGTGAAGCTCCACGAGCTGGCGGACGATGGCGAGCCCGAGGCCGAGACCCTCGGTCGCGCCACCCGCCTGGCGGAACGGCTCGAACACGTGGGGCAGGAAGGCCGCGCTGATGCCGCGGCCGGTGTCGGTGACCGTCAGCTCCGCACGGTCGGCGATCTGGCGGAGGCGGACGACGACGCGGCCGGCGGGTGGAGTGAACTTGATGGCGTTGCCGACGAGGTTCCAGACCACCTGGTGCAGCCGCGTCGGGTCCGCGAGGAGCTCCATCGGCGTGATCGCGAGGTCCTGCTCCAGGCCGACGCCCTTTGTCATGGCGCTCGGACGGACGCCGTCGAGCGCCGCTTCCACGGCGTCCGCGAGCGCGGTCGGCCGCAGCGACAGCGCGAGCTTGCCGGCGCTGATCCGGGAGACATCGAGGAGGTCGCCGGCGAGCCGCTCGAGCGTCCGCGTGCTGCGCTCGACCGCGTCGAGTGCGGTGTCGTCGTGTCTCCCGAGCCGGAGCAGCCGCGACCAGGTGACGAGCTGGGCGAGCGGCGCGCGCAGCTCGTGCGAGACGGTGGCGAGCAGGTCTTCCTTCGCGCGGCTGGCGGCCTCCGCGCGCCCGCGGGCGGTGCGCTCGCGGGCGAGGAGGGCCGTCCGCTCCTCTTCGGCGCGCCGGCGCATCATCGCCTCGCCGAGCACGTGCGCCACCGCCTGCAGGAAGTGCGCGTCCCCGGCGGAAAACCGTCGCGGCCGCGCGACGTGCGTGCTGAGAATGCCGAGCGGTCCCTCCGATCCCCGGATGATCACCTTCGCGAGCCGCACGCCGTTGCCATTGGCGAGGTGTTCGCTGTCGTCGATCTCGGGCGCCGCGGCCGAGAGGACGTCGGTGTCGAGCACGACGTCGGCCACGATTTCCTTGCGACAGCAGACGGCTGCCCGCAGCACCGGGAGTCGATTGCCCGACGAGAGCTCCCATACGGCGGCGTACTCGATGCCGAGCGTCCGCGCCACGTGCGTGGCGGCCTCGTGCATGAGTCCGGACAGCTCGCCGCCGGCGAGCGCCAATCGACCGAGCTCGGCAATGCTGGCTTGCTGCCCGCGCTCGATCTCGGCGCGCCGCCGGGCGGCACTCAGCGAGCCGGTGAGGACGGCCACCAGCACGAACAGCCCGAGACGAAGGCCGTCGTCGAGGCTCTCGATCGCGATCGAATGCACCGGCGGGACGAAGAAGTAGCTCGTCGCGAGCGCCGCCAGCGCGGTCGCCACGAACGCCGGACGGAGACCGCCATACCAGGAGCTCACCACCACCGCGGCAAAGAAGAGCGGCGACGGGGTGGTCTCGAGGCGCGGCCAGACGAGCAGCGTCGCGCCCAGCGCGACGACGCTGGCCAGCACGGCGACGCCGTACGCGTGGGCCGATCGCGAACGTTCGACGTCACGTCCCATCCGATCCCCCGCGGGAGCAAGCCCGGTGCCACGCCGCCCCGACGGTCCAGCCGGCTCAGCACCGAGCGCCGCGCGGGACCGAGCGCGGCACTGCGGTCACTCGCTGGGGCATTCGGTCCCGCCGGGATGGCGGCTGGGTGTGCCGATGCCGCGGCGCCGGAGGCGCGGGAGCAGGGCAGGCACGCGCGCCGCGTAGGCATCCCACGCGGGCCCGAGGACGCGACGGAGGGCGCGCTCCTCGATGCGGATCTTGAGCGCGAGGCCGAATCCGAAGCCGAGCGCGACGCACGATGTCCCCGCAGACGGGTGCGCCAGCAGCGTACCGCCCGCCAGCAGGAGCAGCGAGGCGTAGAGCGGGTGCCGGACGACCGCATAGGGCCCTCTGTCGATGACCGTCTGACCGGCCCGTACGGTCACGACTCCGGACCAGCTCGCCCCGAGCGTATGCCGCGCCCGGACGTGCAGGGCGACGCCCGCCGCGGCGAGCGCGAGCCCGAGGCCCACGAGCCACGGAGGCGAGACGAGTCGGCCGGTGCTGCGCTCGATCACTGCGAGGCCGGCGAGCGTCGCCACGACGAGGACGATGAGGAGCGCCGCGGGCGGTCGCCGCCCGCCCACGAGCGCAGGACCGAGCGCGCGGCGCGCCGCGGCGTTGGCGCGCGCCGCGTGCAGATCGACGGCGGCGATCGTTCCCCACGCGGACACGAGAAGCACGTCGACGACCGGGGCAGTCACCCGTACCGACGGTAGAGAGCGGGCACGAAGGCGTCAAACGCCGAGGCCGCCTTGTCGCTGCGGGACCGATCTGCGAGACAGTGCGGATGGCGATCCTGAAGGTCGCGCGGATCGGTCACCCCGTTCTCCGGTGTCCCGCCGAGCCGCTCCCGTCCGAGGAGATCGCCGCGCCCGCGACGCAACGGCTGATCGACGACATGCTCGAGACGATGGCCGAGTACGACGGCGTCGGTCTCGCCGGGCCGCAGGTCCACGTGTCACGCCGGCTGGTGGTGTACGGCGTCGCGGCCAACCGCCGCTACCCGGATGCGCCGGCGATCCCGCTCACCGTTCTCGTGAACCCGCGGATCACCCCCGTCGGCGACGAGCGCGAGGACGACATGGAGGGCTGCCTCAGCATCCCCGAGCTGCGCGGCACGGTGCCGCGCTGGGCGCGACTCGAGGTCGAGGCGCTCGGCCGCAACGGCGAGCCGCTTCGCTATCCGGCCGAGGGCTTCCACGCGCGCATCCTGCAGCACGAGGTCGATCACCTGGACGGGAAGGTGTACCTCGACCGGATGCCGTCGATGGAGAGCCTCGCGTTCCTCGCCGAGCTGCAGCGCTACGGTCTCAAACGCGCGGACTGAGCGTTCGCGACGGCCGGAGCGGTGCGAGGTCGGTGCGGGCGCGCAGCGCTTGCCCGAGGAGGTTTCCGGCCGTGGGCTCGTGAATCTTCCCCGAGTGCTGTCCGCGCTGCACCGCCGCGATGAACGCGCGCAGCAGCTTCTTGGCGCGCGACAGCGTCTTCGCGGCTTTTCCACCCTGCGCGGAGTGCGCGGCATCGAGGGTCGTCCGGAGCGATTGCAGGCGTGTTTCGAGCCGGGTGAGCTGCTTGGTGCCCCCGACGTCCGCGGCCGCACTGGCGAAGAGGACCTTCTGCACCTCGACGACGCGGCAGTCGACCGCGTCGAGCCCCACGCGCGCATCGCACGAGGGCGGCGCGATCGTGGTGCTCGTCGTCGTTGGCGCTATGGTCGTGGAGGACGACGAGGTGGTCGTCGTCACGAGCGTCGTCGGCGACGTGCTGGTCGTCGTGCTGGTGGTGGTCGGCTCCGTCTGTTCCGTCGACGTGGTCGTGGTCACCACGGTCGTCGATGTCGTCTCGGGCGTGGTCGTGGTGGTCGTTTGAGGCACGATCGTCGACGACGTCGTGCTCGTCGAGGTGGAGGTCGTCTCGATC
>VBKG01000383.1 GCA_005879585.1 Deltaproteobacteria bacterium
TGCCCAGCCCCGGACCGAGATCGTCGACGGGTCACCGAGGATCCGACCCAGGATCTCCGAGCTGCCCCGTGCGAGGTAGAGCTCCAGCGCGAGGTTGTTCCCCCCGCCGGACACCGTGGCGAGCTCCATCGGCGCGGGAGCCACGGAGGCAGTCGCGTCGTCGGGCGCGAACCGGACCTCCAGCGTCGCGCCGGCCCTCAGCGAGACGCGCGCATCGATCGCGAGATAAGGATCGAGCTCGATCCAGTTCGTTTGGCCGTCGAGCACGATGGCCTGCCCGCGCGCTCCGGGCTCGAAGCGCGCGGGCAGCCCGCCGACCGTCACGGGAAAGTGGTACGGTCCCGCATCGGCGGGCGAGCCGTCGAACGGCACGCGGATGGCGGGCTCCCCCGCCGCAATGCGCGCGGCATGCTCGGACTGTTCGCGCGCCAGCGCGTCACGTCGGCTCGCGGTGACTCGTCGTCCTGCGAGCTCCGTTCTCGCCGTGACGATCGCGATCAGCGCGGCCAGGGTCAAGACGATCGTCGCAAACCGGCGTCCCGCGGCCGTCTCGACCGCCACCTCGTTTGCCGCGAATTGCGCGCGCATCGCCGGACGGCCGAGCAGCCACCAATACGCATACGCGAGGGCGGCGATCCAGGCGATCGTCCCGACCGCGTCGGCCGGCCTCCAGAACGTGCCGTCGACCGCAAGCGGGAGGCTCTCGATCCCGAACAGTGCGGATACGAAGAGCACGCCGCGCATGCGCCGTCGGCCCGGCTCACCGCCGCGCGCCAGCCCCTGCGCTGCAACGAGGACGAGGGCTCCACCTCCGAGCCGCCGGAGGTCGTGGAGGAGATGGATCCCCGTCGCTTCGCGATCGACGCCGGCGACATACAGGGACGCGGAGAGGATGAATCCGAGTCCATCGAACGCCAGGACCATGACGCCGATCCACCGAAGGCTGCGTCCGAACTTTCGAATGTCGATGGGCTGTCCCGCCGCGTTCCGCACCGCCTCGTTTCCCTGGCAACTCCTGGCGCTCTGTTGCCGGTACTATCGCGTCGCCGCCGCACACTCTCAAGGGAGGCTCCGATCGCTAGCCGGGAAGCGTTCCCCCTTACTAGGGATTACTGCTTGTGTGTTGGCCTGCCTGCGATTAGCGTGAGTCCCCTCCGGTGAACGTCTCCGTTGCTTCGATTCTGATCTCCGTCGCGCTCTCGACGGGCACCGCTCTCGGCGCCTGGCCGAGCTGGGAGCAGCGGAAAGAGCTCTGGCTGCGCGGAGAGATCACGGACCGAGCCGCGAACAAGACATGGGACGTGGTCGTCGTCCCCGGCGCGCAAGCGATAAACCGGCGATTCCGGGATGCCTGGCGGGATAGCGCCGAGACGCTTGCGAGCATGGCTCACGAGCCGTTCTGGGCGCGGCGGAAGGCACAGCTCACGAGTGGTCTTCGTTTCTCCCGAAGAGCAGTCCGCACCCAGGGGTTGGACGGCATCGCCCACGACTTCGACGAGACGAGAGCCGAGAACGGCAAAGTCGCTCACGGCGAGATGGGAAGCGTATTCTTCCCGCTCGTCAACTGGACCTGGTTCGGAGTGAGATCGACGGCGCGCACCGTGTGGATGCCCGTCGGGGCGGCGGGTGGCGTCGCGTACGGCGTCGGCGCGCCGGTGATCTCGACGGTCACGCAGGTCGTGCTCAAAGGCGCAGTTTACGATGCCCTGGCGCGCGGTGTCGCCATGCCGGCGGCGCTGTATGCGTGGAACGGGATCGCATGGGTCGCGCTCTCGGCGGGGAACGTGCCGACGAGAGAGTCGGCGTTCGTCCGTCTGGTGCCGCGGAACCAAGTCGCCGTGATCCCGGAGCAGGACGTCGTGGTCGAAAGGGCGGCCTTCGAGGCAATCGTCCGTCACGCGGTGGTAAAGCAGGTGACGAACGATCGCCTCGCCGAGCTCAGTGCGCGGATCCAGCAGATCGAGGAGGAGGCGCACGCGAAGGAGCAGCCACTGGTCGAAGAGCGATACGCCGTCTTGCAACGCTTCGCGAAGAACCCGGAGCCCGGCGCGGGGGCCGCCATCCGTATCGCGGACGACGCGCGCGCGGGTCGCAGCATCCGCCTCTCGCCCGATGCGAGCGCGCTCTACCGCAATCCCCCGGAGCTGAGCGGCCTCGTCGAGCGGGCCTTGGAGGAGGCGGGCATCGCGCAACCTTCCGACCAACTCGTCGATCACGCCCTCCGGGCGGTGGCGGCCGATGTCGGAGCCCTGCATCTCGACAGGGTGAAGTCCGCTGAACCGTCCCACGCGGTGATCGCCACGGTCCTTTCCGTCCCGGTCCGCGCCGACGAGATCGAGCCGTCATCCGAAGAAGTCCGTGAAATCGACCGATCGCTGTCTCCGGATGCGAGCGAGGCGGACCGCGCGAAGCGGATTGCGAGCCTTCGCGCGCGCCGTCTCGAGGCGAGGATCGCCGGCCCGCTCGGCAAGCGATTCTGCGCCGAGCACGCCTGCGAGCCGACGCGCCAGGAAATCGAGGCGATGCGGGACATCGCCGTCGGGAGGACGGCCGGTGCGCCGGACGACGAGGCGATCCGCGACTGGATCTGGACGTGGAACTTCCACCGGGCGCTCCACGAGAAGTACGGGGGCCAAGTCATCATGCAGACCACGGGACCGAACGCCGTCGAGGCGCGCCGCAGATGGCTCGAGGATGAGGAAGCGAACGGCGAGTTCCGCATAGGCGATTCGGATTTGCGCGCGGGCTTCTTCGAGGCGGTGTCCGCATATCGTGGGAACCCCATAGCAGACCCCGCGGAGGTGTTCGCCCATCCGCCGTGGGCCAGCGCCCGGGACGAGCGGCGTTGAGCCGTTCGCCGTGGGCCGAAGTCGATAGGGTGTCGTAAGCGGCCGCGCATGGACTAACCCGGGAGAAGTCTGGGTACCGCCGCGGCGTGTCGGAAAAGACTTGCCCGGGCGCGGCGGCGAGCGTTAGGCTCCGCCGCATGGGGCGTCTCCTCGCGGCGCTGGTGCTCGCCGCGGTCGCCATGCCGGCCGCGGGTGCTCCCGTCCGCATCTTCGCCGTCGGCCACAAGCAGCGGCTCGCCGACGCCGTCACCTACCAGACGTACCGCGACAAGATGA
>VBKG01000384.1 GCA_005879585.1 Deltaproteobacteria bacterium
GACGGAGTGGCGGTTCCTCGACGACGGCCTCTGGTACACCGTGCCCTACCGCTGCCTCGTGCCCGACGGGGTGCGGAATCTGCTGGTCGTCGGCCGCTGCCTGTCCGCGCCGCCGCCGCGGCCCTCGCCATCGTGATGGCGCGCGGGGCTAGCGTCGCGGACGTCGACGTCGACGCCGTCCGCGCGCGGCTCGCGACGCTCGGCGTGCCGCTCTGAGCCCCGCGGCGACCTTGTGTCCCACGGCGACGCCCGATAGCGTGTCCGCCAGGGGTCGCGGGGGAGGGCTGATGGGAGGAGGGTTCCGACGATGAGACTCGCCGCACCGCTGCTCGCGGGCGTCGTACTGGTCCTCGGCACGGGGACCGCCCGCGCTGGCTACGACGAGGACACGTTCGTCCGGAAGTCGATCCCGGCCTACGCCATCCCCACACCCGCGCGCGGCGCGCCGCCGGCGGACACGGTCATCGGGGCGCTGCGTCCGTACCGCATCCGCAAGGGGGATACGCTGATCGACCTCGCCCGCTACTACGACCTCGGCATGAACGAGATCGCGGAGGCGAACCCGGGCATCGACCCCTGGGTGCCGCCGGTCGGTGCCACCATCCTGCTCCCCACCGCGTGGGTGCTGCCGTGCTGCACGTACGAGGGGATCGTGGTGAACATTCCCGAGATGCGGCTCTTCTACTATCGTCACAGCCCCGGAGACCCGCACACGACGATCGTGTACACGTATCCCGTCGGCCTCGGACGTGACGACTGGCGGACGCCGAGCGGCAAGTTCAAGGTGCGCGGCAAGACCGTCAACCCGCAGTGGAACATCCCCGAATCGATCCGGCAGGAGCACATCAAGGAGCGCAACGACCCGCGGACGTTCATCCCCGGCGGCGACCCGGAGAACCCCCTCGGCAAGTACCGGATGGAGCTCACGTTGCCGCTTTACGGCATCCACGGCACCGACATCCCCTGGGGCGTCGGCATGCAGGTGAGCCACGGCTGCGTGCGTCTCTACCCGGAGGACATCGAGCGCCTCTTCCCGCTCGTACCGGTCGGGACGGCCGGCGAGTTCGTCTACCAGCCGGTGAAGGTGGGGACGCGGGCCGGCGCGGTGTACGTCGAAGTGCACCGCGACATCTATGGCTATGCGCCCGCGCTCTACCGCGAGGCCAGCGTCGCCCTCGAGCGCGCCCGGCTCGGCGCCCGTGCCGACCGTGATCGGTTGCTCGCCGCACTCGAGGATCTGAGCGGCGTCCCGATGCGCATCTCGCCGGAGCCCGACGAGCCCGCGCCAGCGTCCGCCCAGTCCGTCCCGGTCGCGCCGACGGAGGTCTCGCATGACGGAGCTCCGCATCCGGACAAAGAGCAAGCGGGAAATGATTGACCTGACAGCGCGCGTGGCGGAGATCGTCGCGCGCGCCGAGGTCTCCGAAGGTCTCTGCTCGGTCTACACGCCGCACGCCACCGCGGCGATCGTGGTCAACGAGAACGACGATCCGAACGTCTGCGTCGACGTGCTCGACTGTCTCGACCGTCTCGTGCCTGCGGGCGTCTGGCGGCATGACCGCGTCGACGGGAACGCCGCCTCGCACATCCAGGCGGCGATTCTCGGGCCTGGCGAGACCATTCCGGTGCGTGAGGGGAAGCTGCTGCTTGGGACGTGGCAGGCCATCATGCTGGTGGAGCTCGACGGTCCACGTGAGCGTCGGGTGGTGGTGACGGTGCGCTGAGCGTGGCGGGGAGGCGGGAAGGGGTGGCCCCGCGGCTCCCGGTCCTCGCTCCACGCGCGACTCGTATAAGTCGCGTCCCCCCGAAGCTGCACGCGCGCGCGGGAGCTGCGGGGTCGCCGCGGAACCACCCCTTCCCGCCTTGCACGGGCGTCGCATGCCGCACACCGCAGCGCTCGCGCGGCCCGTTACGCGGATTGTTAGTTAGCGGACGCCGGCTCGCTCGTTTCTACGCGGTGGCTTGGTTCAGGTCGGCGCTGCCGGGGGTAGGGAGCGCCAGGACCTTGCCGCGCCGGCCGCCGCGAGCGCGCCAGTCGCGGAGGCCGCGACGGACGTACTCGGCACTGATCTCCAGCGTGTCGCAGATGTTCTCGAAGGAGAACAGCCAGGTCCGGTCAGGCGATAGGACCCAGTCGCACGACTCGTCGAAGAGCTGGCGGCCACGCAGGTCCCGCGTGTGGGCGTACTTCTGGTAGCAGTCGACCGCATCCTCGAGCACCGCGAGCATGAGAAGACGCTCCCGCTCGAGGCCGCCGGCACGCCGGAACGCCGCGAAGAACTGGGCGGGTAGCAGGACGTCGGGTTCGAAGAGGCCAGCCAGCCGCTCGTGTCCAGTCGAGAAACCGCGTTTGCCTTTTGCAACCATCACCTTCTCCCCTCCCCGCCAAGGCCTAACACGCCGCGCCGTTGCAAAAGAACGGGCGTCGGGATGAAAAACGTTACTCCCGGATTTAAGCGCCCCTTAACCGATTACGCGGCGGAAAGCAAGAGAAAAAACAGCTCCTCTCGGCGACTCCTCAGGGAGGCGGCGCCCCGGTTAGCCCCACCGCCGCAGGCCGAGCGATGCCCTGGTCGCGTGATCATCAGCGGCGCGACGAGCAAGCGAGAGGGCGAAGCCGAGAGCTCCCACCGAACACAGGGCCGCGCAAACGTAGGCCGCAGGCGCGCCGAGCCGCTCCAAGACAAGGCCGCCACCGGTGGGGCCGAGCGCCCGCGCCGCCGCGGACAGGGACTGCGAGACGCCGAGCACTTCTCCGTAGGTCTCGCCTGGGGCCGTCTGCGACACGAGGCTCGAGAGCGGCGGTCCCGCGAGTCCTTGTCCACTGGCCACGAGGCCGAGGGCGAGGAGCAATGCCACCGGGCCGCCCGCGAACGGAATCCACGCTAGCCCGAGCGCCAGACCCACAGTGCCCGCCCGGACGAGGGCCACCTCGGACACCCGTCGTGCCAGCCTGCCGAGGAGCCCACCCTGCACCACGACGGCGACGAGCCCCATGTAAGCCCAGAGCCCATTGATGCACGAGTGGATGTACGTGTACGCGGGTTCAGGGCTTCCGCGTATCTTCGCCCACGATTTGAGCAGGCCCCCGGCGGCGAACGGGAACGTCCCGTAGAGAACCGAGAAGCCGAGCGTCGCCAGGAAGTAGATCGCGAACAAGACCGGGGCTCCCGGCGGCGCCGCGGCAGCCCGCAACGACCCCGGCGACAACGGGTGCTTGAACTGTCGCGGCCGACGCCGGCCCTCGGGCAGGGACTCGGGCAGCAAGACGGCCGCGAGTCCAAGGTTCGCCAGGCAGAGTCCGGCGGCGAAGA
>VBKG01000385.1 GCA_005879585.1 Deltaproteobacteria bacterium
TCGCCCCGCGCACCGCTATGACGTGCGCTACCGGCCCGGTGTCGTCACGGTCGAGCGGCTCGACGACGAGATCGAGTCACGGTTCGACGGGGCGGTCGCGCGGGACGCCGACGCCGAAATCCGCTCGATCGTGCTCGTCAACCGATCGTCGCGCGCGCGCCGCATCGACGTCACGACCTATGCCGAGGTCGTGCTGAACGATGCTGCCGCCCACGCGGCGCATCCGGCCTTCTCGAAGCTCTTCATCGAGACGGCGGTTGCCGGCGACGGCGTGCTCCTGGCCCGTCGCCGCGCGCGGAGCCAGGGCGAGCGGACGCCGTGGATGGTGCACGGGCTCGCCGGCGAGGGGCCGCTCGAGCGGGAGACCGATCGCGCGCGCTTTCTCGGCCGCGGACGGAGTGCCGCAAGCCCGCTCGCGCTGGTTTCGGGCGCGCCGCTCTCGGGGACCGTCGGCAGCGTGCTCGATCCGGTGCTGAGTCTCCGACGCACGGTCACGCTCGCGCCGGACGACACCGTACGTCTCGTCGCGCTGCTCGGCGCCGCCGACACGCGCGAGGCCGCCGTCGCGCTCGCCGCGCGCGACGCCGACGCGGTGCTCGCCGGCGCGGAGGCCCGGGAGCGCGCACTGCTCGACCGCCTTGGGCTCTCGGAAATGGACGCGGAGCGCTTCGGGGCGCTCGGCGCAGCGATTCTCGGCGGGCGTCCGGTGCCGCGTCCCGACGACCTCCCGCGGGCCGAAGAGTACTGGCGTGCCGAGGGGTTCGCGATCGACGCGTCCGCGCTGCGCACGCCGATCGGCGACCGCCGGACGCCGGTGGCCCGCGCGTTCGTCCCGGCGACCGCGGGCCCTGCCGCTGATCGGAAAGCGGAGCCACTCTCCTTCGACATCGGCTACGGCGGCTTCACGGCCGACGGCTGCGAGTACGTCATCCGGATCGGCGCCGAGCGGCCGCCGATGCCGTGGGTCAACGTCGTTGCGAACGAGGCATTCGGCTTCCTCGTGAGCGAGTCGGGCGCCGGCACGACGTGGAGCCGGAACAGCCGGCTGAACCGCCTGACGCCGTGGTCGAACGACCCGATCGTCGATCCGTACGGCGAGGCGCTCTACGTGCGCGACGAGGAGGCCGGCGTCTTCTGGTCGCCGCTGCCGGGCCCGGTCGCGCCGCTCGCGCCGTTCGAGGTGCGGCACGGCTTCGGCTACTCGCGCTGGCGGCACGTGAGCCGCGACCTCGAGCAGGAGGTCTGCCTCTTCGTTCCCCGACACGATCCGGTGAAGGTGATCCGGGTACGCCTGCGGAACACCGGTCCGCACGCGCGCCGGCTGTCGGTCTTCTGGTACGCCCAGCTCGTCCTCGGCGACGTCCCGGCGCCCACGGTCGTCACGGAGTTCGACGCTGCAACCGGCACGCTCCTCGCGCGGAATCCTGCCAGCGGCGATTTCACCGACGGCGTCGTCCTCGCGGCGGCCGTCCCGCAGGCCGCCGTTCGATTCACGGCTGACGGCGCCGCGTTCCTCGGTCCCGATGGCGTGCTCGACGACCCCGCGGGCGTTGCCGGCAGCGCCGGGCTCGACGGCCGGACCGGCGCCGGGCTCGACGCGTGTGCCGCGCTGCAGGTCGAGCTCTCGATCGCGCCGCACGCCAGCGTCGAATGCGCGTTCCTTCTCGGTGAGACGACCGATGCCGGCGCGGCCCGGACGCTCGTCGCGCGCTATCGGAAGCCGCGAGCGCTCGACGAGGCTCTGGATGAGGTGCGCGCCTTCTGGCAGACGACGCTGTCCGCGGTCCAGGTGGAGACACCGTGCCGCGCCCTCGATCTCATGGCGAACGGCTGGCTCCTCTACCAGACGCTCGCCTGCCGCCTGTGGGGGCGGTCGGCGTTCTATCAGTCGGGCGGCGCGTTCGGCTTTCGCGACCAGCTCCAGGACGCCGCCGCGCTGGTCTACGCCCGGCCCGACCTCACGCGTGCCCAGATCGTCCTCCACGCTGCGCATCAGTTCGTCGAGGGCGACGTGCTCCACTGGTGGCACCCCCCGCGCGGCCGCGGCACCCGCACGCGCTTCTCGGACGATCTCGTGTGGCTGCCGTACGTCACCGCGTTTTACGTGCGGACGACGGGCGACCGGAGCGTGCTCGACGAGCAGGCCCCGTTCGTCACGGCTCGTGCGCTCGAGCCGGGCGAGGACGAGACGTATCTCCTGCCGGAGCCCTCGGGCGAGACCGCCGACGTATACACGCACTGCTGTCGCGCCCTCGACCGCTCGCTCACGCGCGGGGCGCACGGCTTGCCGCTCATGGGCACCGGCGACTGGAACGACGGGATGAACCGCGTCGGCCGGGAAGGGCGGGGCGAGAGCGTCTGGCTCGGTTTCTTCCTCTTCTTCGTCCTCGGCGAGTTCATTCCGCTCTGCGAGCAGCGCGGGGATCGCGAGCGGGCGCGGCGGTACGGGGCCTACCGCGCCGACGTCCAGGCGGCGCTCGAGACGGCTGGCTGGGACGGCGAGTGGTATCGGCGTGCCTACTATGACGACGGAACGCCGCTCGGCTCGGCGGCGAACGACGAGTGTCGGATCGACCTGCTGGCGCAGGCCTGGGCGGTGATCTCCGGGGCCGCGCCACGCGAGCGTGCCGCCCGCGCCATCGACGCCGCCGAGTGCGAGCTGGTCGCGGTGGACGACGGCGTCATCCGGCTCCTCACGCCGCCATTCGACCGCACGTCGCACGATCCCGGCTACATCAAGGGCTACGTTCCCGGCATCCGCGAGAACGGCGGCCAGTACACCCACGCGGCGCTCTGGCTGGTGCGCGCGGAGGCCGAGCTCGGCCTGCGCGGTCGCGCCGCGGGGCTGCTCGAGGTGCTGACGCCCGTCGACCACGCGCGCACGCGGGAGGCCGCGGACCGGTATTGCGTCGAGCCCTACGTCGTCGCCGCCGACGTCTACGGCGTCGCGCCGCACCTCGGGCGCGGCGGGTGGACCTGGTACACGGGCTCGGCGGGCTGGATGTTCCGCGTCGCGCTCGAGTCCGTGCTCGGCGTGACGCTCGAGGGCGGCCATACGCTCCGGGTCGCGCCGTGCATTTCGGACCTGTGGCCGGGATTCACGGTGCGGCTCCGGCTGCCGGACGGAAAGACGCGCTACGACGTCGAGGTCGTGAACCCGGCTCGTCACGCGGCGACGGTGGTGTCGGCGACGGTCGACGGCGAGCCCGCCGCCGTCGTCAGCGGCGCCGCGCAGGTGCCGCTCAGCGCCGACGGCGCCGTGCACCGGGTTCGCGTCTCGCTCGGCTCCTGTTGACGACGGTCAGCGTTGACTCATCTGCATTATCGATGCATATGAAGGCAGATGCGGACGACGCTGAACCTCGACGATGACCTCCTCCAACGCGCGAGCCGGCTGACCGGGATCCGGCAGAAGACGGCCCTCCTGCACGCCGGCATGGAGGCATTGATCGCCCGCGCGAGCGCCGAGCGCCTCGCAGCGCTGGGTGGCACGCAGAAGTCCCTTCGCCCGGTTCGCCGGCGACGCAGTCGACGCTCCGCGTGACGCTGGTCGACACCTCCGTCTGGGTGGAGCACCTTCGGCGAGGCAGTGC
>VBKG01000439.1 GCA_005879585.1 Deltaproteobacteria bacterium
AAGAACGAGCAGGGCATTCCGCTCATGCGCCACCTCGCGTCGCGCGGCTGGGTCTGCGTCAGCGCCAACTACCGTCTCAGCCCGCGTGCCACGTTCCCCGACCATCTGATCGACTGCAAGCGCGCGGTCCAGTGGATCCGCGAGCACGGCGCCGAGTACGGCGCCAATCCGGACTTCGTGGTCGTCACCGGCGGCTCGGCCGGCGGCCACCTGGCCGCACTCGTCGCGCTCACGGCAAACGACCCGGCGTACCAGCCCGGCTTCGAGCGCGCCGACACGTCGGTCGCCGGCTGCGTCGCGTTCTACGGCGTTTACGACTTCACCAACCGCTCGGGCTACTGGCTGCACAAGGGCCTCACGCGGCTCCTCGAGCGGCGCGTGATGAAGGTCCCGCTGGCGAGCGCCCCCGAGGCGTACGAGAAAGCGTCGCCGATCGCGCGCATCACCGCCGCCGCCCCACCCTTCTTCGTCGTCCACGGCACCCACGACACGATGGTGCCGGTGGCCGAAGCGCGCGCCTTCGCGCACGGGCTCCGCGCGGCCACCGGCGGGCCCGTCGTCTACGCGGAGATCCCGGGCGCGCAGCACGCCTTCGAACTCTTTCCGTCGGTACGGAGCCTCTTCGTCATCCACGGCGTCGAGCGGTACCTCGCCTACCTGTACAGCCGATATCTCGCCGCGCGCGGCGGCGCGACGGAGGCCGACGTCCTCGCCGTGGTCGGCGCACCGGGCTCGCGATGAGCGCCGAGTTCGGCGTCGACGTCGCGCGCGGCGACGACGGGGTGGCGTGGCTCGTCCTCCGGAACCCCGCGCGCCGGAACGCGGTGCGCCTCGAGATGTGGGAGGCGATCCCGCGCGCGGTCGAGGAGGCCGTCGCGGACCCGAGCATCCGCGTCCTCGTGCTCCGTGGCCACGGTGAGGAGGCGTTCACGGCGGGCGCGGACATCTCCGAGTTCACGACCCGCCGCGGCGATGCCGCCGGCGCCGCGGCCTACGAGGCGGCGACCGTCCGCGCCTTCGACGCCCTCATGGCGGTCGCGCAGCCCGTGGTGGCGATGATCCACGGCGCCTGCGTCGGGGCCGGGCTCGCGCTCGCTGCGTGCGCCGATCTCCGGGTCGCCGCCGACGACGTCCGGCTCCAGCTCCCGGCTGCCCGCCTCGGTCTCGGCTACCACTTCAGCGGGGTCGAGCGGCTGGTCCGCCTCGTCGGCCCATCCGCGACGGCCGAGATCTTCTTCACCGCGCGGCCCTACACCGCCGTCGAGGCGCAGCGCATCGGGCTCGTGAACCAGGTGGTGCCGAAGGCCGAGCTCGAGACGTTCACGGCCAGGTACGCGGCCACCATCGCCGCCAACGCGCCGCTCACGCTGCGGGCGGCCAAGCGGGCGATCGTCGAGACCCAGCGCGATGCCGCCGAGCGCGACGTCGCATCGCTCGGGCGCGCCATCGCCGCCTGCTTCGAGAGCAACGACTACGCCGAGGGCGTGCGGGCCTTCATGGAGAAGCGGGCACCGCAGTTCCGCGGCGTCTGAGGGCTCCGTGGTCCGGCACCCCTTCGGGTGGACGGGCGTCCCGGTCCCGGTGATCGGCCTGGGCACGTGGAACCTCGAGCGCGCCGATCGCGCGGAGGCGCTGGCCGCCCTTCGTCAGGGCCTCGATGCCGGGCTCACGCACATCGACACCGCGGAGATGTACGGGCGCGGCCGGGTCGAGGAGATCGTCGGCGAGGCGATCGCCGGCCGGCGCGACGAGGTGTTTCTCGTCTCCAAGGTGCTGCCGCAGAACGCGTCGTTCGCCGGCGTGCTGCGCGCCTGCGACGCGAGCCTTCGCCGACTCGAGACCGATCGGCTGGACCTCTACCTCCTCCACTGGCCGGGGCAGCACCCACTGGAGCAGACGATCGCCGCATTCGAGCAGCTCGTCCGTGACGGGAAGACCCGCTTCTACGGCGTCAGCAACTTCGATGTCGCGGACCTCGAGCGGGCCGTCGCGCTCGCGGGGGCGGAGCGGATCGCGTGCAATCAGGTGCTCTATCATCTGGAGGAGCGCGCGATCGAGCACGCCGTCCTTCCCTGGTGCGACCGCCACGGCATCGCCGTCGTCGCCTACAGCCCGTTCGGGTCGGGCGACTTCCCGTCGGCGCGGAGCCCGCGCGGCCGGGTGCTGGCGGAGATCGCCGAGGCGCGCGGCGCGACACCCCGCCAGGTGGCGCTCGCGTTCCTCGTCCGCCGGGCCGGCGTGTTCGCAATCCCGAAGGCGGCGCGCCCCGCGCACGTGCGCGACAACGCCGGCGGCGGCGCGCTCACGCTGTCGGCCGAGGAGGAAGCGCGTCTCGACCGCGCCTTTCCGCGTGGCCGGCCGCGGCGCGGTCTCCCGACGCTCTGACGATCAGCGCCCGACGACGCGATCGCGGAGCGCGGGCAGCACCTGCTCGACGGGCTCGCCGAGCTTCACGTCGGCGTCGGCGTCGTACGGCGTCTCCGAGGCCGTGAGAATCGCCGTCCGCGCCCCCGCCCGCGCGGCGATGGCGAACATCTGGTTCACCGGTCCGACGACGAGCGACGTCCCGGCGGCGACGAAGAGATCGGCTGTGGCGGCTGTACGCAGCGAGCGCGCGAGGTCCGCCTCGACGAGCGCCTGCCCGAAGGAGATGGTCGCCGGCTTCCAGGGCCCGCCGCACGCGCAGCGCGGCACCGCCGTGCCCCCCTCCCAGAGCTCTTGCGCCGCCGCGCGCTCGGCGCGCCCGTGGCACGCCATGCACTCGACCTCGGAGTCCGAGCCGTGGATGTTCACGAGCCGCTCGGGCGGAAACCCGCTCCGCTCGTGGAGCCCGTCGACGTTCTGCGTGACGAGCAGCTCGACGTGGCCCGCGTGCGCGAGGTCGGTGAGCGCCTGGTGGGCAGCGTTCGGCTCGGCCGTGCGGATCAGCTGCCAGGTCTCGCCCTTGTAGCGCCAGTACCGGACGCGCGCCTCCTCGTCGGCGAGGAAGTCGGGCAGCGGAACGGGCTGGTACCGCTCCCAGCGACCGCCCGGCGAGCGGAAGTCCGGGATTCCCGAGGCGGTCGAGAGGCCGGCGCCGGTCAGCACGACGACACGGCGCGCGCGGCGCCAGGTGTCGGCGAGGGTGTCGAGGGCGGAGTGCATATCTTCAGCTATTGCCTTCGGATGCGGCCGAGCGCAGTAAGACCGCGTGGGAATGGTGCACGTCGACGTCGACGTGAGTCGCGAAGGCGGAGCGCCCACGACCGTGCGCTTCTTGGTCGACAGCGGGACCGCCTACTCGGTCTTGCCGTACGAAGTATGGCGCGGG
>VBKG01000440.1 GCA_005879585.1 Deltaproteobacteria bacterium
GGACGACGGACGATTCGTCGCGTTTCAGAGCGGTGCGACCAACCTCGTCCCCGGCGGCAGCGGGCAAAACATCTACGTGCGGGACCGGAATACCGGCACGACTACACGCATCAGCGTCGCGCCGGGCGGCTCGGGGCCCGACGCGACGGTCGACGAGCCGTCGATCTCCGCAGATGGGCGCTTCGTGCTCTACCGAAGCTACGCCACGAATCTGGCCGCCGGTGGTGCCGGGACGCTGCTGTACGACCAGACGACGGGCACTACGACGAAGGAGTTCCGGATCTTCAACTACCCACAGACGGTGGCCCTGTCCGGCAACGCCCGGTTCCTCGTCTTCGCAACCTTCGCGGGATGGTACGTGCCCGGAGACACGAACCAGCTATCGGACGTCTTCGTCCACGACCGCGTCGACACCTGCGGCAACGGTACGCTCGACCCGGGCGAGCGCTGCGACGACGGCAACCTGGTCGACGGCGACGGCTGCGAATCCGACTGCACCGTGACCCTCTGTTCCAGCGGGCTCGCGATCGCCGACGCCAAGGTCCGTCTGACGCGGCTCGACGTTCGGGGGTCCACAGACAGCCTGGCGCGCGTGTACTTCGCCGGCCATGTCGACGTCCCGCCCGGGGCGTTGCCCGGCTTCGACCCCGTCACCAGAGGGCTGCAGGTCTCGATCGAGACGACGGGCGTGGACGCCAGCGCCATGTTCGACCTGACGTTCCGCAACGCTCCCATCCCCCCGGGCGGTCCCGGCACCGGATGCGATCCGGTGAGGGACGGTTGGACGACGAACGCGGCGCGGACGACCTACAGGTACAAGAACAAGTCGAACACGCTCGATCCGATGCGGTGCGACCAGCCGGCGGACGGTCTGTTCGTCGCCGTGTTCCGCGACGAGCGCGCCACGAGGGGGCGGATCGGGTTCCTGGTGCGGGCCGCGAATGCGACGCTCTACCGAGGCTTCCTCACCAGTCCCCTGCGCGCAACGCTCGTTTTCGGCACCGCGGCGGCGGATGGGCTGGCCGGCACGTGCGCCGCCAACACCTTCACGGCGTCACAGTGCTTCCTCGGGTCGGGGGGCCACGGGTTCACCTGTCAGTAGCTAGCGTTTCCCGTCGCGCTCGTCGTGCGCGAGCTCGAAGCTCTCGAGGTACCCGATGTACTCCGCCGAGAGCGCGTGCTGGCGCGCACCCTCGACCAGCAGCCCGCGGTAGCGCGGCGACGGCTTCCGTCCCTCCGACGTCATGGTCGATCGGTACGTGAACGCCGCGACCCGGTCCTGGCCGCCGTCGGCGACGGTCACGCCGAGCCGCTCGTACACGCGGAGATGCACCAGCTCGGTGCGGTCCAGGTGGTCGAATTCCTCGGCCGTCAGCAGGTAGAGCACGCCCCACGTCCGTGCCGCGACGTCGGGCACGAGGTTCGCGACGCCGCGCTCACCGGGACCGATCGGGATGTTGAAGCAGAGCCGGTAGCCCTCGAGGCAGCCCCGGCGCGTGGCGAGCGGATGCATGCCGCGGCGGTCGAGGAAGATCGCGCGGTTCATGTTGCTGCCGTACGCGAAGTACCAGAGCCCGTCGGTCACGGGCTCACCTCCGCCGAGACCCCGCGATGGCGCCGGTACATGTCCGCGACCCAGCGATACGCCGGGTGATCAGCTAATGCACGCTGGTGCTCCACGAGCACCGACGGCAGCGGATCCGGCAGGCGGTACTGGAGCTCCGGCGGGACCACGAGCGGGGCGAAGAGCGCCGCCGCGGTCAGGTCCGCGACGCTGAACGCATCGCCGACGAGGTAGCCGCTCGGCTGCCGCTCGGCCTCGATCCGGTCGAGCGCCGCGCGCATCTTCCCGCGACCGGCCGCGACGGTCTCGGGCGTGATGTGGTGACGGTAGCGGTAGAACGCCCGGAACGCGGGGAAGATCGCACGCATCATCCGGCCGGCGCGCGGCGGCATGCCGAGGGTCAGCACGGCGATCGCCCCGTCCGGATCGTCGGCGAGCGCCGGGCCGACGATCGCGGCGCGCAACGCATGGCCGAGCTCCTCGTCGAAGAAGTCCTCGAGCGCGAGCGCCCGGCGGCGCGCCGCCTCGTCGCGCGGGTAGAGCGGCGGCACGGGCGAGCGTCGCTCGAGCGCCTCGATGATACGCGTGGAGTCGCCGATCGCCTGGCCGTCGAGCCAGAGGATCGGCAGCGTTCCGCGTCCCGTCGCCCACCACGCCCGCGGCAGGTAATCCGGCCCGAGCACCTTGCGCACGTGCGGGATGCGCTTCCAGTCGAGCGCCCAGCGTGCCTTCTCGTTGTAGTGCGAGATCGGGAAGTGCCAGAGGACCGGCGTCGTCATGATCACCCCGTGGCCAGTCCGGCGCCCTCGAGGCGCAGGAGCTTTCGCTTGATGCGGAGCCCGCCGCCGTAGCCACCGATGCGACCGCCGGCAGCGATCACGCGGTGGCACGGGATGACGATGGGGATCGGGTTCCGGCCGAGTGCCTGCCCGACGGCCCGGCTGCCGCGCGGCTGGCCGATGCGCCGCGCGATCTCGCCGTAGGACACCACCTGCCCGGCCGGCACGGCCGCGGCCGCCATGAGCACGCGCCGATGGAACG
Organism: Deltaproteobacteria bacterium; assembly: GCA_005879585.1. Taxonomy (GTDB): domain Bacteria; phylum Desulfobacterota; class Binatia; order DP-6; family DP-6; genus DP-3. The sequence goes on from VBKG01000440.1 coordinate 2,606, forward strand.
GCGTGATGCCGCTCAGGTCGAGCTGGACGTCGAACGCGCGGCGCTGGCCGGCGAAGTAGGCGCGCAGCTGGCGGACGATGTCGGCCGTCCTCTTCGCCGAGCGGACCGGCTCTGTGCCGAGCCGCTCGCGGAGCTCGGC
>VBKG01000090.1 GCA_005879585.1 Deltaproteobacteria bacterium
TAGGCGCCACCCGAGCGGGTCGACGACCGGATCCAGCCGCGATCGCCGGCGGGAATCGTGATCTCGACCGGCGCGGCCCCGTCGTCGAGCGTCACGCTGAAATCCGTCGTGCGCGGATCGAGGCGGTCGTACGCGCCCGACGGGTTCAGCAGCAGTGCCTGGGCGAGGAAGGGATGGCCGAGGCGCAGCTTCAGCGGCACGAGCCCGCCGTCGAGGCAGGGAAGGCCGCAGGCGCACGTCTCGTTGCACGCGCCGGGACACGCGCCGTCGTCCGCACCGTCGCAGAGCTCCCCCGTCTCGCGGACGCCGTTCCCGCAGACGGGTGGATCGCCGCCGAAGACGCTCGCGGTCAGCTGGTAGGGGCCGGAGCCCGTCGCCCGGGTGACCATCAGGTACCACGTGCCGGCGACCGGGAAGTTGAACTGGCAGTAGGCGTACTGACCCCCGGCGGCAACCCGGCAGTCGTAGTCGTCGGCAGTGGGCGGGCGCCCGGCCTTCACGTAGAGATCGAAGTTGGCCTGGCCGTCGTCGATGGCGTTCAGCGCCACGCGCAGCTCGTTCGTTCCGGCCGGGACGTCGACCGTGTGGGTGCCGGCGGGCACGGCGTCGCCGAGCGTGGCATTGGCCTGGACGACGGTGGTCCGCGGGTCTCCGGCCTGCGGGACGCCGCCGCACGTCGTCTGGCCGAGGTCGGCGCCGCTCTCGGCCTCGATCCACGCGCGGTACGGGGCGATGCTCGAGTCGAACGTGAAGTCGCCGGGGAGACAGCTCTCGCTCCGACCGCCCGACGCGATGCCCGCGACGACGGTCCCGAAGCCCGAGTCGACGAAGAGGGGGCCGCCGGAATCGCCGTTGCACGAGTTGGCGCCGGAGCCGGTGTAGTTCCAGCAGAGCGCCGTCGCGTCCGAGATGCCATCGGTGCAGGGCGCGGTGGTGATCGTGCCCGAGCGCTTGAGGCCGAGGTCGTTCGCGCCGCCGCCGCTCCGGCCGAAGCCGACGATCGTCCCCGACGTGCCGGGCGGCGGGGCGGTCTGCGCGAGCGCCGCGGGAGCGACGCCGGTGACCGGCGTCGCGAGCCTGATGATGGCGAGGTCCGCCTGCGGGAACTGATAGTCCGGGTGCACACGGATGCTCGCGGCGCGGAAGAAGCCGGCGTGCTGCAGGTAGACGACGCGGCCGAGCGGCGACGGCGACCGCGCGCCCTGGCAGGCAGCGCCGTTCGTATCGCAGACGCAGTGCGCCGCGGTGAGGAAGGTCTCGCAGCCGATCAGCACGCCCGAGCACCACGTGACCGCGCCCGCCGGGTCTTCTCCGATCAGCAGAGCGCCGGCGGCGGGAAATCCGGACGTCGGGCGTCCGTTGACGATGTTTGCGTGGAAGTCCTCGGGGCTCGCACCCTTGCCCTGCGGACTCAGCAGCAGGGTCGTGGTGAAGAGGGCGGCCGCTGCGAGAGGCAGCTGCCGGCGTGCGGTGCGAGCGCGCATGGCGGTGGGCTCACGCCATCCGGCGTGGACGATGCCGCTGCTGCACGTTCCGCGCCGCCCTGCAGGCCCGAGTTTCCGGCTCTCGCCGGGCGGCACTGTGCCGGGCGTGGCACACGTGCCACCGACGACCGGCCGCGTCATTTCCATGGCGACTATCGTCAATCGTGCCGCGCCGACTCGCCGTCGCGCCGGATGCGATGGGCAAGATCTGCCGGGGTCCGTGCCGTAGGATCACGGTTTTTTCGGCTCGCGCCCCGGTCACGCTGCGGTTACATCCTGGCACGCGGCGCGCATGGGGGCGCGCCCGGCGTCCGCCGGGAAAACCGGGGGGCGGCGGAGTGCAGGTCAAGCCACAAGGAGGAAGGGAATGCTGACTCGAATGCTGAAGGGTGGTCGGCTCTTCGCGGCAGGGGCCATCCTGCTGATCGGAGCCGGGCTTGCCTGCCCGACGACGGCCGACGCGAAGGGAAAATGGGCGAAGCGCCAGGCGCGACTCGTGAGCTGTTCCGCGCACAAGTCGGTTCTTCGCATCGACTCGAAGGTGTGCCCGGCGACGAAGCGCCGGTCGACCCTCACGGTCCGGCGTGCGTGCTGCGTGGCTCCGAGCGGTCGCGTGAACTGCAAGCCGTTCGCGCCGTGCCCGCCCCGCTCTCCGTCGTAAAAAATCACTCGTGCGCGCGCTCACCGACAGGAAGCACGGCGGCCTTCTGGCCGCCGTGCTGTTCTCGTGCGTCCTCGGATGTGCGGTAGGCTGCAGCGTGCGCCGCGGCGTCGAGCCGCGGCCTGCGGGTACCGAGCGTCCCGGTCTCGGCGACCTCACGAGCGCGGCCGATCGCGCCCGGCTCGAGGTGATCGCCGCGGCACGGGCGAACGCGTCCGACGACGGTAGCTATCGCATCGGGCCGGACGACCTGCTCGACATCCGCATTCCGGACCTGCTCGAAGCGCAGGCGCAGGCCGCTGCGCCGCACGGCGCCCAGGGCGGCGCCGAGCCGGCGGCCGTCAGCGGCGCGCCGACCTTCCAGCAGGGCGTCCGCGTCACCGGCGCCGGGGAAGTGAGCCTGCCGCTCCTAGGCATGGTCGAGGCGAAAGGGCTCACACCGACCGAGCTCGAGCACGAGATCGCGCGCCGCCTCGTGGCGGCCGACATCCTCCGCTCCCCGCACGTGAGCGTGCTCGTCGCCGAGTACCGGAGCCGCGTGGTCGCGGTGAGTGGCAGCGTCGAGCGCCCCGGCCTCTATCCCATCACGAAGCCGGGGACGACGCTCACCGACATCCTCTGGGCCGCGGGTGGCCCGAACCGCGACGCGGGACGTGTCATCGAGTTCGTGCCGGCCGCGGACGGCGGCGCCGGCGACCGCTCGCCGCTGCGACTCGACCTCGAGCTGCTCCTCGGTCTCGCCGGCCGCGACGGACGCATGCCGAACCCGCCGGCCCGACCGGGCGACGTCGTGAGCGTCGCGCCCGCGGGGAGCGTCCTCGTGGACGGGTGGGTGGAGAAGCCGGGCTCGTATCCGGTGACCCGCGGGCTCACGGTGAGCGGCGCGCTCGCCGCCGCCGGCGGGCAGGTGTTCGCCGCGGACCGCCGTCGTGCGACCGTCAAGCGCGTGCTCGGTCCGGGCGAGGACCGCTCGTTCACGGTCGACCTCGACGCTGTCGCGCATGGCGTAGCCGCGGATCCGCCGGTCGTCGACGGGGACGTCATTCGCCTGCCGGTATCGGCGTCGCGCGTCGTGCCGTGGGGCATGTGGACGGTGGCGCGCGAGATGGTCCACGTCGGCGGCAACGTGCTGCTCTTCTAGGACGGGCGAGGCAAATGACGGAGCAAGCGCTCACTTCGAGACCGACCGCCGCGCCCGCCGGGTTCGCGCCCGCGGGCGTCATCGACGCCGAGTTCAGCGAGGTGCCCGCGCGCCATCTGCGTGACTACCTCCGGCTGCTCTACAAGTATCGCTGGCTCGCGGCGACGTGCCTCGCGCTGACGCTCGGCGTGTCGCTTCTCGTGACGCTCGTGACGACGCGGCTCTACACCGCCTCGACGCGGCTCCAGCTGGCGCGCCAGTCGCCGATCCAGCTCCAGCTCCAGGAGAACGTGCTGCGCGTCGACGAGAACGACCGGAGCGTCAACGGCAGCTCGAGCTTCATCGCGACGCAGGTGGCCGCCCTCAAGAGCCGCGACATTGCCGAGCGCGTGATCCGCACGTCCCGGCTCGCGACCGACGACGCGTTCCTCCATCCGGGGTCGACGCGCAAGGGCCTCCTCGGCCTCACCGGCAACCTCGTGAACCTGCTGCGGCCGCGCGGCTGGGACGGGACCGGCGCGGAGAGCGTCGGCGCCGAGCACGTGGCGGCGAGCGAGGTCGATCCGCTCCTGCTCGACCGCTACATGGGCTACCTGACGGTCCAGGACGTCCGCGGCACGGACCTCGTCGACGTGACCTTCACGACGCCGAGCCCGACGCTCTCGGCCTTCCTCGCCGCCGCCCACACCCAGGCCTACATGGAGGCGAACGAGGAGGCGCGGCGCGCGACCGACGTGACCGCCAAGGACTTCCTCGGGCGCCAGCTCCTCGAGTCGCGCCAGCAGCTCGAGAAGGCGCAGGACGCGCTCGCGCGCTTCGCCGCCGACCACCCGAACGTCGCCGTCAACGAGGAGCAGAAGATCGTCGGGCAGCGGATCGGCGAGGTCTCGAGCCTGCTGACCAAGGTCGAGGGGACTCGGCTGAACCTCGAGACCCGTTACCAGTTCCTCACGACGCCGGGCAGCGAGACGCTCGCCTACTTCCTCGATCGTCCGGGCGTGCAGAAGCTCCATCTGGCCCTGCTCGATCTCCGCGCGCAGCGCGCCGGCCTCGGGCAGCGGCTCGGCCTGAACCATCCCCAGATGCTGGAGCTCGGGCGCAGCGAGTCCGAGCTCGAGCGCCAGCTCGCCGCCGAGGTGGCGGAGGAGACGACGTCGGTCCGCGCGCGCTACGACGCGGCCCGGCTGCGCGAGGACGCCCTGCGCCACAAGATGACCCACCTCGAGGAGGTGGCGGTCGAGCTGCACGCCCTCGGCTCGCGCTACGACCTGCTGAAGAACGACGTCGACACCGCGCATGCGCTCCACGACTCGCTGCTGAAGCAGCAGATGGAGACGTCGGTGAACTCGCAGCTCGCCGCCTCCAACGTGCGCGTGGTCGAGCGGCCCGAGGTGCCGCAGAGCCCGAGCAAGCCGCGCGTGGCCGTGAACCTGATCCTCGGGCTCCTCGCCGGGCTCTTCGCCGCGGTCGGCGCGGTCTTCTTCTGCGACTACTTCGACAACAGCGTGAAGAGCAGCGAGGAGGTCGAGGGGTTCCTGCAGCTGCCGACGCTGGCGACGATCCCCAACTTCGCGCTCGCCCGCCGCGCCCTGCCGCGTTCGATGGCCGCGAAGGGCAGCGCCGCCGTGGCGCCGGTCGCGAACGGGAACGTCGGCGGGTGCAGCCCCGACGTCGTGATGCTGCACGACCCGCGCTCCCCCGCCGCCGAGGCCTTCCGCAGCCTCCGGACGGCCGTTCTCTTCTCCGCGGCGGGCGCGCCGCCGAAGGTGATCCTGCTGACGAGCGCCGGCGCGAGCGAGGGCAAGACCGTCACGTCGGTGAACCTCGCGACCAGCCTCGCCGAGGCCGGCTCGCGCGTCATCCTGCTCGACGTCGACCTGCGGCGGCCGAATTGTCACCGGACGCTCGGCCTCGTGAACGACCACGGGCTCTCGAGCTTCCTCGCGGGTCAGATGGAGCTCGAGCGCGTCATCCGGCCGCTCGACGGCGGCCGGCTCTTCTTCGTGCCCGCCGGACCGACGCCGCCGAACCCCGCGGAGCTCGTGGGCTCGGCCCGGATGCGCGACGCGCTCGACGCGCTGCGCGAGGCGTACGACTTCGTGATCCTCGACTCGCCGCCCGTGCTGCCCGTGACCGACGCCGTGGTGCTCGGCCGCGAGGCCGACGGCGCCGTGCTGGTCGTAAAGGGGCACGACACGCCGCGCGAGCTCCTGCGGCGCGCGCGCGATCAGCTTCTCCAGGCGAACGTTCACATCCTCGGCGCGGTGGTCAACAACGTCGACCTCCGCTGGGGCGACACCTATTTCTACAGCCGCTACTACGGCGGCTACTACGGGCCGGGGTCCTCGCCCCAGCCGGAGGCCTCGGCATGAGCCGCAACGCGCGGCGGATGCTGCTCGCCCTCCAGGCGCTCGTCCTCGGCTTGCCGCTCTTCCTCGGTGGACGGCAGACGCTGGCCGCCGCGAGCGCGTCCCTGGTCGTGCTCGTGCTCCTCGCCGTCACGCTCCGCGAGCGGCGGCGCGTGGACGGGGCGCTCAGCGCGCCGGGCATCGCGGCACTCGCGGCGTTCGGCGTGCTCGCGCTCGCGACCACGGTGCCCCTGCCGCCGTCGCTTTTGCAGATGCTCGCGCCGCAGTCCGCGCGTCTATACGCGGCCATGCTGCCCGGCTGGCCCGACGCCGGCGGCTGGAGCGCATGGCGCGCGCTCGCCTTCGATCCGTACGCCGTCTGGGTGGAGCTCGGCCGCTTCTCGATCGGGCTCGGCGTCTTCGCGGTGCTCGTCGCGTATCCGTGGGGGGCGGCGCGCGCCCACGCGCTGAGCCAGCTCGTGATGACGCTCGTCGCCGGCGGGGCGGTGCTCGGCGGGCTCGCGCTCGTCCAGCAGGTCGCGAGCAACGGCGACGTCCTCTGGATCACGGGCATCCCGACGGCCTCGGGACGCGCGTCGGGTCCCTTCGTGAACCCGAACCACTTCGCGGGCTGGCTCGAGATGATCGTGCCGCTCGGCCTCGTGTATGCGTGGTCCGTCGCGCGCCGGGTCCGCCGCCACCTCGTGCGCTCGATCGAAGCCGGGCGCGGGATCGGCGTGCGGGGCCGCCGCGCGTGGGTGGCGGTGCTCATCGTCCACCAGCAGCGGCTGTGGCCGCCGCTCGTGGCGGTCGCCGCCGTGCTGCTGATGGCGGTGGCGCACGTGGCGAGCGGCTCCCGCGGCGGGACCGCCGCGCTGCTCGTGGGACTCGCAGTGGCCGGGGCGGGGATCCTCGGGCGGCAGGCCACGCGCTGGCGCTGGGCACCGGCCGTCCTGGCGCTCACGCTGATCGTCGGCGGTGGAGCGGCGATCGTCGGCTGGGCGATGGCCGACGGCGACGCCGCGCAGGAGAGCGCCGCGACCGACACCGGCGACGTGAGCCTGGGCGCACGCCTGGCCGTCACCGCGAAGGGAACCGGGATCGTCGTCGACCACGCCGTGTTCGGGACCGGGCTCGGCTCCTGGCTGCATGCGTTCCGTCCCTACGTCGAGCCGCCGATCGAGGGCGGCATCTGGGACCACGCGCACAACGACTACCTCGAGCTCGTCGCGGAGACCGGCGTGGCCGGCGCCGTGCTGATCGTCGCCTTCGCGATCGCGGTCGTGCGCATGATCCGCCGCCGCCCGAACGGGTCCGACACCTCCCGCGAGCTCGACGTCCCCGCCGACTTCCGGCGCTCCGACTGGGCGCGGGCGCTCGGCGACACGCCCGAGCTGCGCTGGGGTCTCGCGGGCGGCCTCGCTGCGATCCTCGCGCACAGCGCCGTCGACTTCAGCCTCCACATGCCGGCGAACCTGCTGCTCGCGATGACCGTTCTCGGCTTGCTGATATTGAGCGGACCGCCGGCGCCCGCCGGACGCGTGCCGGCCCTCGGCATCCTGCTCGCGACGTTCGTCGTCGCGCTGCTCCCGCAGGCGGCGAACTTCGTCCTCGCCGCCACGGGCGGCACGCCGCTCGCGCCCGACGATTGCCTGCGAACGGCGGACCTGACGCTCGCAGCCGAGGGAGACGGGGCACGCCCCCGGGCGCTCGCCCTCATCCACCAGGCGCTCGACCGCTCGCCCGCCGACCGCGACGCACACACGGCGCTCGCCGAAGCGCTCGGCCCGGGCCGCGACGGTGACGAGGCGGTTCGCCGTGCGCTCGCGCTCGAGCCCTGGTCGGCCGACGTGCGCGACCAGCTCGGCCTCCGCATGATCGCGCGCGGCGAGACGGAGGCCGGCGCCGCCGAGCTCGAGGAGTCGATGTCCCGCTTCCCGTACCTCGCCTCGCACGCCTATCTCAGCGCCGACGTCGACTCGACCAGCGATCCGGGTCGCCTCGTCCGCGCGCTCGCCGAGGGCGACACGATGGCCATCCGGCTCGCGACCCTCGAGCCCGCGACGAGCAACGCGATCGAGCGCGGACTCCGTCGGGCGCTCGACGGCGTGGCGGCGGGCGAGAGCCGCACGTCGATCGCGAACGACCTCGTCGCGCTGCTCGAGGCGCGCGAGCGCTGGACCGACGCGGCCGTGGTGCTCGCCGACGAAGGCGAGCGGAGCCTCGACGCCGACACCAACCTCTCGCGTGCCGCGGGCGACTATCTCAAGGCGAAGCAGTACGCCGCCGCCGAGCAGAACCTCCTGGCCGCCTTGCTGCGGACTCCCGACCAGGGGCACCTCTACCGCGACCTCGCCGTCGAGGTGTACGCCGCCCGCGGGGACTTCCCGCTCGCCGAGCGGGTGATCGCGGCCGGGCAGCGAAACGCGCTCGACATGCTGCCGGTCTACGACGCCGTGACCGAGGTGCTCACGCGGCGCGAGTCGGCGCAGGCCGACGACGACGACTTCGTGGGGCCCCCGTGGAACCGGGACGAGGAGCTGTTCCCGTGAGTCTGCCGGCCGCCGCCGACCACGAGCGCTGGTTCGCCGTCTGGACGCGCAACCAGTACGAGCCGAAGGTCGAGAGCGCGCTCGAGCGGAAGGGCCTGAACGTGTTCCTGCCGCGCGTGCGCGTGCCGAGCCGGCGCCGCGACCGGCGCGTGGTGCTCGACCAGCCGCTCTTCCCGGGCTACCTCTTCCTGCGGTTTGCGCCGTCGCGCGAGGCCTACGTGCGCATCGCCGGCACCGACGGCGTCGTGCGCGTCCTCGGGGAGCGGTGGGACGCGCTCCATCCCGTCCCGGACGAGCAGGTGGACGCGGTCCGGCGCATCGTTGGTGCGGGCGACGCACGGCCACTGCCGTGGATCCGCGTCGGGGATCGCGTGCGCATCGTCGGCGGCGTGCTCGCCGGCGTCGAGGGCCTCGTGCAGACGTGGCACGCCGGTCGCGCCACCTTCGTGGTGAGCGTCGACCTGCTGCAGCGGAGCGTCGGCGTGGAGCTCGACTCGGGCATGCTCGAGCGTCTCTAGCAGGCCGCTTCCGCTCGAAAACTCTTCAGCAAAAACGGCTCATGTAAGCCGAGGGGCGAAGCTGTGGACGACGCATCCGAGAAGCGCCTGCGGCGGTCGTTGATCGCCTTCAGCGGCCTCGACGGGGCCGGCAAGTCGACGCAGATCGAGCTGCTCCGCCGCCGGCTGCGCGACCGCGGCGTCGAGACGACGGTCGTCTGGGTCCGTGTCGGCTATACGCCGGCGTTCAGCCGGCTCAAGTCGCTAGCGCGGCGCCTTGCAGGCGGCCATTTGCCGGCGCCGGGGCCGGGCAAGCGCCGGAGCGCGGCGTTCGGGCGGTCGTGGCTGCGTCGTGCGTGGCTGGCGGGCGCGCTGCTCGACGTCGCGTGGGTGCTCGCCGTCCGCGTGCGGCTGCTTCGCCGGCGCGGTCGGGTGGTCCTGTGCGATCGCCATCTCGTCGACACGCTGATCGACCTCCGGCTGAACTTCCCGATGGAGGCGGTCGAACGGTGGTGGCTGTGGCGAGCGGTCGAGCGCCTTGTGGAGCGTCCCGAGGCCTCCTTCATGCTGCTCGTTCCGGTCGCGGAATCGCAGCGCCGTTCGGACTTGAAGGGCGAGCCGTTCCGCGACGCTCCCGACGTGCTGGAGGCGCGCCTCGCCCACTATCGCGCGCTCGCGGCATCCAGCCGCTGCACGATCCTCGACGGCTCCGAGCCCGCTGCCGACATCGCGGCGACGATCGCGGCAACCGTCGGACTGCCGCCGGCCACGGACGATGCGCATCAGTCTGCTGCTTGAGCGGGAGCCCTTCGGGCGGATCCTCGAGGAGACGCTCCCGCCGTTGCTGTCGGCGCTGAGCGGCCGCCCGCACGCGGTCCGCTGGCAGGGGCATGGACGCGTCGACGGCGCACGCGGCGGGCAGGCCTGGCTGTGCAACGCCCGCTTGAATGCGATCTTCCGGCCGGCGGCGACCGACGCGTCCTTCGCGCCCGTCGTCCGCGAGTTCTCGCGCAGCCCGCGCTGGTGGAGCCGGCCGCTGCAGCGCGCGTACGTCGCCGCCGCGATCCGCCGCCCAACGGCGGCATGGCTCGCCGACGGCGGGATGGTCGTGAGCCCGCCGCTCGAGAACGCCGACGCGCTCGTCATCCTCGGCGGGAATCACCGGCTGCGGGTGGTCGACGGGCCGGCGCGGGTCTGCCACGTGATCGCGAAGGCAGGGAGCGACCCGGCGTTCCTCCGCGCCGAGCTCGCGCTTCGGCGAGCTGCTCCCGACCTGCCGATCCCGCGGCTCCTCTCGGTCGCGCCGACGGAAGAGTGGTTCACCGAGGAGCTGATCCCCGGGACGCCGCTGAACCGCGTACCGGGCGCTGCCGACCGGGCGCGCGCCTTCGCCGCCGCTCGCGCCGCGCTTGGACGGCTCGTCGCGCGCACGCTCCGATCCGTCGGCGTGAAGGGATACGTGGACGCGCTGGTGCGCGACGTGGAGGAGGCCGCGGCCGCACCGCTCTTTGCCACGCAGCGTGCGACGCTCGGCCGCACGCTCGCCACGCTGGCACGCGTCATCGAGCGGCTCCCCGGCCCGTCCACGGTCGAGACCGCCGAGACGCACGGCGACTTCCAGCCGGGCAACGTGCTCGTCGCGCGGGACGGCATCTGGCTGATCGACTGGGAGTACACGGGACGACGCCAGGCGGGCTTCGACGTCCTGACGCACGGGCTGGCGGCGCGGTTTCCGGCCGGGCTCGCCGCGCGCGTGCAGGAAGCAACCTGCGATGGCCTCGGCCGCGCGATGCAGGGGTGGCCGGGCGTCGACTGGAGCACAGCGGACGCGCGGCGCCGGGCGCTCGCGCTCTTCCTCCTCGAGGAGCTCGTCGTCCGCGTGCGCGAGAACGCCTCGCCGCGCTTCCGCGCCCTGACCCCCGGAACGCCCTGTCTATTCGAGGAGATCGACCACGCCGCCGACGGCCTGAACGCTGGGAAGGTGAAATGAAGACCGTACTCGTCACGGGAAGCAGTGGGCTCATCGGATCGGAAGCGGTGCAGAGCTTCGATCGGCTCGGATGGCGCGTCCTCGGCGTCGACAACAACATGCGCCGGCATTTCTTCGGCGACGCCGGCGACACCACGTGGAACCTCGCCCGGCTCCGCACCGAGGCCCTCCACTTCGAGCACCACGACCTCGACATCCGGAACCGCGAGGCGATCACGGAGCTCTTCCGGCAGACGCGCTTCGATCTCGTGATCCACTGCGCCGCGCAGCCGAGCCACGACCTCGCCGCGAAGATGCCGTTCGACGACTTCGAGGTGAACGCGCTCGGCACGCTGAACCTCCTCGAGGCGACGCGCCAGCACAGCCCCGACGCGGTGTTCATCCTGATGAGCACCAACAAGGTGTACGGCGATGCACCGAACGAGCTGCCGCTCCGCGAGCTGCCGCTCCGCTACGACTACGCGCGTGCAGAGGACGCGCACGGCGTCAACGAACGCTGCCGCATCGACCAGACGCTGCACAGCCTCTTCGGCGCGTCCAAGGCGTCGGCCGACCTGATGGCGCAGGAGTACGGGCGCTACTTCGGGCTTGCGGTCGGCGTCTTCCGCGGCGGCTGCCTTACCGGCCCGCAGCACAGCGGCGTCGAGCTGCACGGCTTTCTGTCTTACCTGATCAAGTGCGCCGTGCGCGGCGACCACTACACAGTGTTCGGCTACAAGGGCAAGCAGGTCCGCGACAACATCCACAGCGACGACGTCGTGCGGGCGTTCCGCGCGTTCTACGAGCAGCCCCGCCCCGGCGAGGTCTACAACCTGGGCGGCGGCCGCGAGAACAGCATCTCGGTGCTCGAGGCGATCCAGAAGGTCGGGGCGCTGGTGGGCGAGCCCATGCGGTGGAGCTACCGCGACGAGGCGCGGCGCGGCGACCACATCTGCTACATCTCCGATCTCCGGAAGCTGCGCAGCCACTTCCCCGGCTGGGACGTCTCCCGGCCGCTCGAGGCGACGCTCGAGGAGATGGTGCGCGCCGAGTGGGACCGGACGTCGAAGGCGGAGCGGGCGGCGGGGTAGTGCGCGTCTGGCTCGTCACCGCGGCCGAACCCATCCCGAGCGACGGGGTACGGCCCATGCGCTTCATGGGGCTCGCGCGTGCGCTCGTCGCTCGCGGCCACGACGTCACGCTCTGGACGCAGACGTTCTTCCACCACACGAAGCGCCACCGGTTCCCGACGGACGCCGAGTACGAAGCCGAAGGGTACCGCGTCGTCATGCTGCGCGGGTTCGGCTACCGGAAGAACGTCTCGCTTCGCCGGTACGCGAGCCACTGGCGCTTCGCGCAGCGGCTCGCGGCGGCGATGCCGGCACGGC
>VBKG01000091.1 GCA_005879585.1 Deltaproteobacteria bacterium
GGCTGGGATCGACTTCCGGACGAACGTGTCCTCGTCGTAGCCAGCGCGGGCGGTCCCCGTGCCGAGGACCAGTACGACGCCCGCGAGCAGCGGTGCGGCGAGCCTCATCGTCGGAACCCTCCTCCCATCAGCCCTCCCCTGCGACCCCTGGCGGACACGCTATCGGGCGTCGCCGTGGGACACAAGGTCGCCGCGGGGCTCAGAGCGGCACGCCGAGCGTCGCGAGCCGCGCGCGGACGGCGTCGACGTCGACGTCCGCGACGCTAGCCCCGCGCGCCATCACGATGGCGAGGGCCGCAGCGGCGGCCTGCCCCTAGGGATCAGGTTGCCCGAACGGCGCGGCAGGCTGGCGGTCGCGAAGTGCCGCTCGAGGAGCTCGTTCAGCTCGAAGAGACGCGGGAGGGTGCGCCCGAGGTCGACGTGCTGCATGTAGAACATCATCGGGCACGACCACGGTCCGCTGCGCCACGGGAGCATGATAGCACGCGCGCCGCGGGCCTCGCGCTTGACGGCCCCCGCTCGGCGGACGAAAAGCGACTCGGTGGTAGAGTCCTACGAGACGCTCACCCACCAGATCGGCCCGCTGCTCGCGGTGCTACTGGTGGCCTTCGTATGCGGCGCGGCGCTCGGCCTCGAGCGCGAGCTGCGCCGGAAGGCGGCCGGTCTCAAGACGATCGTCCTCATCTGCATCGGGTCGGCGATCTACGCGGCGCTCGCGCGCCTCATGCTGGCGGACGCCGGGGGGCAGGCGGACCCGACCCGCGTCGCGGGCCAGGTGATCACCGGCGTCGGCTTCATCGGCGGCGGTGCGATCCTCCAGGCGGGCGGCACGATCATGGGCCTCACGTCGGCGGCCGTCATCTGGACCGCCGCCGGCATCGGCCTGTTCGTCGGCGCCGGCTATCCGCTGCTCGCCATCGTGATCACTGCCACGGTGGTGACCATGCTGGTCGCGCTCCGGATCGCCGAGGAGCGGGTTCTCCGGCGCTTCCAGCGCTGAAACCGCGTCAACCCTCCGCCTGCGGCACGGGCGGAGCCGCCGCGGCGGCGCGCAGCCGATCGGCGACCGCCGGTACGGCCTTCATGAGCATGTCGAGCCGCGCGACCGCCGGGCCGACCGCGCCCGCGAGCGCGTCGCGATAGGAATCGAGCGCGCGGTCGAGCTCGCCCTCCTTCCCCGCCACGATCGACTCGTCCTCGGCGAGGCACGCATTCACCTCCTCGGCGAGCGTCTCGAGGCGCTTCTCACCCGCGTCGCCGAGCCGCGCCCCGACGAGCTCCTGCCAGAGCGAGCTGAAAGCGAGCGTGGCGGCCACCTGGCGCCGGAGCCCGCCCGAGAGCGCGAAGAGGCGATCGGCGATGGCGGTCGCGCTGTTCAGCCCGCGTCGTGACGTGAACGCGTTCATGCGTGCGAAACGCTCGCGCAACCGCTCCACGCCGTGGTGCTCGGCGAGCACGCCGATCGCGGCGCCGAATTCCTCAGGCGTGAGGAATGCCATTCGCGCGGGTGTTGATGGCGCGTCGCCCGGCGACTGTCAATGGCGGACGGTGCGTGCTAACGAGACCGCCGTCATCCCGACGGAGGTCGTCCCGCATGGCACAGAACGTTGCGCTGGTCACGGGTGCGTCGAGCGGCATCGGTGAGGCGCTCGCGCGCCGGCTGGCGCGCGACGGTCGCTCGCTGGTGCTCGTCGCGCGGCGCGCGGACCGGCTCGAATCGCTCGCGGAGGCGCTCCGCGCGGAGCACGGCGTCGAGGCGCACGTCCTCGCCCAGGATCTCCTCCAGGCGGGCGCGGTCCAGGCGGTGCTCGCGGAAGTGGAGCGCCGCGGCCTCACCGTCGAGTGGCTGGTGAACAACGCCGGCTTCGGCACCGGCGGCCGCTTCGACCAGCTGCCGGTGGAGCACGAGCTCGAGGAAGTGCGGTTGAACGTCGAGGCCCTCGTCGAGTTCACGGGCCGCTGCCTGCCCGGCATGGTCGCGCGCCGGCGCGGCTCCGTGATGAACATCGCGTCGATGGCGGCGTTCGGTCCGATGGCGTACAGCGCGACGTACGGCGCCACGAAGGCGTTCGTGCTGAGCTTCAGCGAGGCGATCGCAGCCGAGCTGCGCGGGACCGGCGTCCAGGTGCTCTGCGTGTGCCCGGGGTTCACGCGCACCGAGTTCCAGGAGAAGGCGCACATCGACGCGAGCGCCGTGCCCGGATTCTTCTGGATGAGCGCCGAGGAGGTGGCGGATCAGGCCGTCGGGGCGCTCGGCCGCGATACCGTGCTCGTGAACGGTTTCATGAACAGTCTCGCCACCACCACGCTCCGGTTCGTACCGCGGAGCCTCGTGGCGCGCGCCACGGCGGTGTTCATGAAGGGGCGCGCCGCGTGAGGCGGCAGCTGGCGGCGGCCCTCCTGGTGACGTCCGCTACTTTGGCGATGGCCGAGGAGCCGGCGCTCCCGGAGGTCGCGGCGGCGCTCGCCCGGGTGAAAGACCGCTCGACGATCGAGCTCACGACGATCGGCCGTCACACGGCGAAGCGTCACACGCGGCCGGTGTGGTTCGCCGTCTCCGACGCCCACGTGCTCCTGCAGGCCGGCCGCGACGGCAAGACCGACTGGTACCGGAACCTCCAGCAGAACCCCTCGGTCACCCTCCACTGCGGCAGCTACACGTTCCGCGGCCGCGCGGCGGTGCTCACGGACCCGAAGCGGGTCGACGAGGTCCATCGTCTCTTTCTGAAGAAGTACACGAGCGCCTGGCTGCTCTCGTTCGTGGGCTCGTCGATCGGCCGGGGGCGACCGGTGGAGGTCATTCCCTGGTCGGTGGCCGAGGCACGCCCGTGACGCGCAATAGGTAGAGCGTGCCGCGCTCGCTCGTCCGTCCTGCCCGCGCTTCGGCATCCGCACCAGCCCCGAGAAACACGTCGGCATGCGCGCCGACGATCGCTGTGCCCGAGTCCTGACTCACGACGAAACGCGCGAACGACGGCGTCCGCAGGTAGGCGACCGTCCCGGGCGGGACGAGGCGCGCGTCGGCGGCGATGGACCGGCCGGGCGTCAGCGCGACGCCGAGGCTGCCGACGGGCGGGCCGTCGGCCAGGCGAAAGAACGTGTAGCGCTCGTTCTCGGCGAGGACCGACGCCGTCTCCGCTGGATGGTCGGCCAGCCAGGCGCGGATCGCGGGCAACGTCGCCCGGCCCGGTGGCAGGGCACCGCGCGCGACGAGCGTCTGCGCGAGGCTCCGGTATGGTCGGCCATTCGTCCCGGCGTAGCGCACGCCGACGACGCGCCCATCCGCCAGCCGGAGACGGCCCGACCCCTGCACGTGCAGCAGGAAGAGCGCAACCGGGTCGTCGGTCCAGGCGAGCTCCAGGCGGCGGCCGGCGAGCGCGCCGGCATCGATCTCGGCGCGCGACGGGTACGGGACGAGCCGCCCGCCGTCGAGGCGTCCGGCGAGGCGGCCGCAGCGGCACGTGGGATCGACCGCGTTCGGGTCGACGTCGACCAGATCGGGCGGGCGCCGGAAGAGCGGATGGCGAAACGTCGCGTCGGGTTTGAGCCGCGCGGCGAGCTCGGGCTCGTAGTAGGCGGTGACGAGCACCGGCTCGCGCACGCGAACCGCCTGGAAGAGCCGGCCGACGATCGCGCGCCGGGCGCTGGCATCGGTCTCGTGCTCGAGGGCGGCGACGAGGCCCCGCGCCGCCGCGACGGACTGCGCGTCGCCCGCGCGCTCCCACACCGGGACCGTCCGCTCGATTGCCGTCGCGAGCGACGCGAGGTCGAGGTCGTCGAGCAGCGGTGGCAGCTCGCGTGGCCCGGCGGGCACCAGCGGACCGGCGCCGCGCAGCGCGCAGCCGGTGATCGAGAAGAGTTGGATCGCCAGCGCGAGCGCGCGCGCGATCACGCGGCGTAGGCGGCCTGGGCGGCGGCGAGCGCGGCGCCTGCAGCGACGCGATGCCCCTCGGCGCGGAGCGCATCCTCGAGCGCGGAGAGCAGCAGCAGCACGTGCGCGCGGCGGCTCGACTCCCCCATGAGCCCGATCCGCCACACCCGCCCCTTCATGGGTCCGAGGCCGCCGCCGATCTCGATCCCATGCGCGTCGAGGAGCCGGCGGCGCACGCGTGCCTCGTCCATGCCGTCGGGCACGGTTACGGCGTTCAGCATCGGCAGGCGGTGCCCTTCCTCGCTCGCGAACGCGAGGCCGAGGCTCGCAAGCCCTGCGGCGAGCGCCTCGTGATTCGCGCGGTGGCGAGCGAAGCGCGCCGCGAGCCCCTCCTCCGCGACGAGTCGCAGCGCCTCGCGCAGCGCGTAGTTCATGGAGATGGGCGCGGTGTGGTGGTAGACGCGCTCCTCGCCCCAGTAGCGCTCGAGCAGGGTGAGGTCGAGGTACCAGCTCTGGACGGGCGTCTTCCGCCGGCGGAGCGCCTCGACCGCACGCGGCCCGAACGTGATCGGCGAGAGGCCAGGCGGACAGGAGAGGCACTTCTGCGTGCCGCTGTACGCGGCGTCGATGCCCCACCGGTCTATCTCCACCGGTGCCCCGGCGAGCGAGGTAACGCAGTCGGCGAGGAAGAGCGCGCCGTGATCGTGCGCGAGGCGCGCGGCGTCCTCGAGCGGCTGCCACGCGCCGGTCGACGTCTCGGCGTGGATCAGCGCGACGAGCTTCGGCTGCCGGCAGTTCCGCAGCGCGGCCTCCACCTGCTCGGCGCGCACGACGCGTCCCCACGGCGCCTCGACCCGCGTGACCGTGGCGCCAGCCCGCGTCGCGACCTCGGCGAGCCGCGTGCCGAACACGCCGTTCACGCCCACGACCACCTCGTCGCCCGGCTCGACCAGGTTCACGACGCACGCTTCCATGCCCGCGCTGCCCGTGCCGGAGATCGGAATGGTGAGCGCATTCTCGGTCGCGAACACGAAGCGGAGGAGCGACTTCACCTCCTCCATCATGGCGACGAAGACGGGGTCGAGGTGGCCGACCAGCGGCGCCGCGAGCGCGGCCAGCACGCGCGGATGGACGTCGGAAGGGCCGGGGCCGAGGAGGACACGCGCAGGCGGCGCGAAGGCGCCGGGAACCGTCGTCACGGCGGCGCACTGTACACGACGCCGGACGGCCGCTACAAATCGCCTCGGTGCTGCCGGCGTCGCTGGTCGCTCGCCTCCGCGCCGTCGTCGGCGCCGACGGCATCGTCGACCGGCCCGAGGCGCTCCTCGTCTACGAGTGCGACGGCTACACCCTCGAGCGCGCCGCTCCCGAGGTGGTCGTCCTGCCGCGCACGCCGGCCGAGGTGAGCGCGGTCCTCCGCGTCCTTGCGGCGGATCACGTTTCATTTGTCCCGCGCGGTGCCGGCACGGGTCTCTCGGGCGGCACGCTGCCCATCGGCGCGCCGGTGATGATCGGCACGAGCCGGCTGGGTCGCATCGAGACGATCGACGTCCGGAACCACCGGATCGTCGCGCAGGCCGGGGTCGTGAACCAGTGGGTGACGAACGCCGTGCGTGCGCATGGCCTCTGCTACGCGCCGGACCCCTCGAGCCAACCCGCCTGCTCGATCGGCGGCAACATCGCCGAGAACTCCGGCGGGCCGCACACGCTCAAATACGGCGTCACGACCAACCACGTGCTCGGCGTCGAGCTGGCGCTGCCGTCGGGCGAGCTCGTGACGCTCGGCGGTGCCGTCGAGGACCGCCCGGGATACGACCTCGTCGGCCTCGTGGTGGGCGCGGAGGGCACCTTCGGCATCGTCACCCGTGCGACGCTCCGCCTCGTGCGGGTTCCCGCCGCCCATCGCACGCTGCTCGCCGTCTTCGATTCCGTCGACGCGGCGAGCGAGGCGGTCTCCGGCATCATCGCGGCGGGCATCGTCCCCGCGGCGCTCGAGATGATGGACCGCCTGATCGTCCAGGCGGTCGAGGCGGCATTCAAGGTCGGGCTCCCGACGGACGCCGGCGCCGTCCTCCTGATCGAGATCGACGGGCCCGCCGCCGGGCTCGACGCCCACGCCGCGCGGGCGACGGCCGTCTGCAGGACCGCCGGCGTGCGCGAGATACGCGTCGCGCGCGACGAGGCCGAGCGGGCCGCGCTCTGGAAGTGCCGCAAGCGGGCGTTCGGTGCGGTCGGACGGCTCGCCCCCAACTACTGCACGCAGGACGGCGTCGTCCCGCGCACGCGCGTGCCCGAGATCGTGCGTCACATCGCCGCCGTCGCCGCGCGCCACCGTCTGCGGATCGCGAACGTCTTCCACGCCGGCGACGGCAACATCCATCCGATCCTGCTCTTCGACGAGCGCGACCGCGACGAGGTGGCGCGCGTCCGTGCGGCGGGGCGGGAGATCCTCGAGACGTGCGTCGCGCTCGGCGGGAGCCTCACCGGCGAGCACGGCATCGGCGTCGAGAAGGTCGCGGAGATGCCGCTGCTGTTCGGCCCGGACGACCTGGTCGCGATGACACGGCTCCGCGCCGTCTTCGACCCCGAGGGTCGCGCCAACCCGCACAAGATCTTTCCCGACGCGAAGGTCTGCGTCGAGACGCGCGTGCCGCGACGCCAGGCGGCGGTGTGACCGACTGGGCGGCGCTCGTCGGCCCCACGTGGGTCGCCAGCGGCGGCGCCGCGGACGCCGTCGATGGCGTCGTCCCCGCGCGCGTCGTCCGTCCGGGATCGCTCGCGGAGGTGCAGACCGTCGTCCGCGCCGTGGCCGAGCATCGGCAGGCGCTCGTGGCAAGCGGACGCGGCGCGCACCTCGACATGGGCGCGCCGCCCGCGCGCCTCGACGTCCTCCTGCGGCTCGACCGGCTGACGCGCGTGGTCGACCACCAGGCGGCGGACATGACGGTGACCGTGGAGGCCGGGTGTCCGCTCGCCGCACTGGGAGCCGCGCTCGGCTCTGCCGGGCAGTGGCTGTCGCTCGATCCGCCGCGACCTGAGGAGACGACGGTCGGCGGGCTCGTCGCGGCCAACCTCTCGGGCCCGCTGCGCGCGTCGCAGGGTGGCGTGCGCGACCTCCTGATCGGGCTCCGCGTCGTCAATGCCGACGGCGCCGTCGTCGCCGGCGGCGGCCGCGTCGTCAAGAACGTCGCCGGCTACGATCTGCCGAAGCTCCACGTCGGCGCGCTCGGGTCGGTCGGCGTGATCGTCGAGGCGACTTTCAAGGTCCGGCCGCGGCCCCCCGTGGAAGAGGCGGTCGTGGTGGCATGCGGGACCGCGCGCGAGGCCGCGGAAACGGCGCTCGTCCTGCGCGATTCGGACGCCGCGCCGCTGTGGCTCCAGGTCGCGGGTGCAGGCGGTCTGCCCGAAGGGCCGGGCGAAGGCGCCGCGGCGGTGGTCGGCCTCGGAGGCATCGCCGAGGAGGTGGCCGATGCGCGGGCGTGCGTCGAGCGGGTGGGCGCGTCGCTCGGGTTGCGAACCCTGTTCGTCACCGACGGCGCCGCGCTGCGCGCGCGGCTCGGCGCGTTTGCCGTCGAGCCGGCGGCGGCCGTGCTGAGGGCGGCCACGCTGCCCTCCGAGGTCGGCAGCGTGATGGAGCGCCTCGCGGCGACCGCACGCGAGCGCCAGACGGTGGTGCGTTGTCTCGCGGACGCCGCGACCGGCGTCGTGCGGGCCGCGCTCACCGAGGTCCTGGCGGTCGGGCCGCTCGTAAAGACCGTCCGCCCGGACCTCGAGCGGCACGGCGGCACGCTGGTCGTCGAGCGCGCGGTGCCGGACGCGAAGGTCGGTGTCGACGTCTGGGGTGATCCGGGCCCGGGCCTCCGCCTCATGCGTAGCCTGAAAGCGGCCTTCGATCCGGGCGGCATCTTCTCGCCCGGACGCTACGTCGGATCGCTCTAGCTCTCTTTCTTGCGTCCGAGAAAGTGGTGACTGTCGCAGCCCGCTGCGGGAAAGTCGCAACCGGCTGCGAGTTCCCAGGGGCCGTTCCACGAGGGCAATTCAGGAAACTCCCAATTGTCGGCGGTGCACGGCCCGTTCTATTACCGCCGGCCAGTGAATCCCGCCCTGCTAGCTCGAAAGCATCGAAGCACAGCGGCGGCACCATGGGGGGCCACGATGACGATCCGGACACTGAAGAGAAGTTTCGCGCTGCTCCTGGCATCGCTCGCGCCAGTCGTGCTGAGCGGCGGCAGGACGGGCGCGCAGGTGCCGCCGCCAGCGCCGACCACGCTGCCGCCGGCGTCGCTGAAGACCGTCCCGGTCCCGAAGCCGGCGAACCTCCCCGACTTCGTGCGTGACGAGGCGGCGGCGGTCGCGCTCGGCAAGGCGCTCTTCTGGGACATGCAGCTCAGCAGCGACGGCATCCAGTCGTGCGGCAGCTGCCATTTCCATGGCGGTGCCGACAACCGGCTGAAGAACCAGGTCAACCCCGGGACGATCCATGCGGCGACGACGTTCCAGGTCGCCGGACCCAACGCGACGTTGACCCCCGCGAACTTCCCGCTGCACCGGCTCGCGAACCCCGACGACCGGCTCTCGGCGGTGCTCTTCGACGCCGATGACGTCGTCTCCTCGCAGAGCGTCACGCTGCGAAGCTTCAACGACATCATCCCCGGCAAGGCCGAGGAGAACTGCACGGTCACGCCCGATCCGATCTTCAACGTCGGCGGCGTCAACGTCCGGCGCGTGCAGCCGCGCAACACGCCGACCATGATCAACACCGTCTTCACGTTCCGGAACTTCTGGGACGGTCGCGGGAATGCCATCTTCAACGGGGTCGACGGCACCGGGGCGAGGAACCCGAACGCCCGCGTGCTCCAGGTACAGGCCGACGGCAGCGTCCTGCCGGTGGCCGTGAGCATCTTCCCGGCGAGCCTCGCCTCGCAGGCGGTCCCGGTGCTGGGCAGCAACTTCGCGCTCGCGTGCACCGGCCGGACGGTCAACAAGGTCGGCAAGAAGATGCTGAGCCTCACCCCGCTCGCCAAGCAGTGGGTGAGTCCGACCGACAGCGTCCTCGGACTGCTCGCCAAGAGCCGGACGACGCCCCGGGCGCACGGCCTCACGCAGTCGTACGTGACGATGATCCAGAATGCCTTCCAGCCGAAGTGGTGGAACTCCGACAAGGTCGTGACCTTCCCGGCCGGTGTCCGGACCATCTCCGCCCCCACCGGCGCGCCGCTCACCACCAGCCAGTTCACGGTGATGGAGCAGAACTTCTCGCTCTTCTTCGGGCTCGCGATCCAGGAGTACGAGTCGACGCTGGTCTCCGACGACAGCCCCTTCGACCGCTTCATGGACGGCACGGGGACCCTGACGGCGCAGGAGCAGGCCGGCCTCAACATCTTCACGGCCGGCGGTTCCGCCTGTGCCGAGTGTCACGCGAGCGCGACCTTCACCGCCGCGAGCACCAACAACTTCGGCAACGGCGTCGATCCGATCGAGCAGCGCCCGACCGCGGCCGGCGCCAACGCCTTCCACGACGGCGGTTTCTTCAACATCGGTGTCCGGCCGACGGCCGAGGACATCGGCGTGGGCGGCAACAATCCCGCCGGCCAGCCGATTTCCTTCGCGCGGCGTGATTTCCTCGGGCTCGCCATCCCCGAGCTCGCCACCGTCCAGAACCCGCTTCCCGTGATTACGGCCGCCGACGTGGTCGCCGTCGACGGCGCCGTCAAGGCGCCCACGCTCCGCAACATCGAGCTGACCGGCCCCTACATGCACAACGGCGGCATGCTGACGCTCGATCAGGTGGTCGAGTTCTACACGCGCGGCGGCGACTTCGCCGACGCCAACGTCGACAACCTCGACGCAAAGATCAACGGTGTCGGCGCGCTCGTCGGCAAGCCCGATCAGCGGGCGAACGTGGTCGCCTTCCTGAAGACTCTCACGGACGACCGCGTGCGGTTCGAGAGCGCGCCCTTCGACCACCCGCAGCTCTTCGTCCCGAACGGCCACCCGGGTACCGCCGCTGCCGTCACCAACGACGGCACGGGCCAGGCGACCGACCAGCTGGTCGAGGTCCCGGCGTCGGGCGCCGCCGGCTCGTGTGTCGGCGTCGACGGCACGCCAAACTTCGCGTGCCCCGTGTGCGGCGACGGTCACGTGAACCGGGCGACCGAGCAGTGCGATGGCGCCGACAGCGCGCTCTGTCCGGGTGCATGCCGGCCGGACTGCACGTGTCCGGCGCCGGTCGCGACGGTCGAGGCCGACACGTTCGTCGACGCCTCCTTGCCCGCGAAGAACAACGGCCTGAGCAAGGTGCTCGAGGTCGACGGCAGCCCGGTCAAGCAGACGCTGCTCCGCGTCCGGGTCAGCGGTGTCGGCGCGCGCGTCGTGACCGCCGCGAGCCTGCGCATGCAGGTCTCGACCGTTACGAACTCGCAGAGCGTCTCCGGCGGGAGCATCCACCGGATCAGCAGCTGCGCGTGGAACGAGGGGACGGTCACGTTCAACACGCGGCCGGCGATCGACGGCCCGGCGCTCGCCTCGCCCGGCGCGGTCTTGCTCGGACAGCCCGTCGAGTTCGACGTGACGGGCGCCATTCCCGGCGACGGCGTCTACTGCTTCGCGATCGACAACCTCTCGACCGACGGCGCCCGGTACAACTCGCGCGAGGCGGCGACCGGGAAGCCGCAGCTCGTCCTCGCCGTGGGTGATGCAGCCTCGACGATGTCGACCACGACGACAACGACCCCGCCGGCGCCGACCACCACCACGACGCTGCCGCCGACGGCGACGCCGGTCGGCACGGTCCTCGCCGACACCTACGTCCAGTCGGACCTCGCGTCCACGAACTTCGGCACGAAGCCGCAGATCTTCGTGGACAACGGGACGGCGACGAATCCCGGCACCACGGGCGTGCAGCGGAGCTTCCTCCGCGTCAGCGTGAGCGGCGTCGGCATCAAGCACATGACCGGCGCGCACCTGAAGCTCCAGGTCGCCAGCATCACCAACTCCGGGAGCGTCGCGGGCGGCAGCATCCACGCCATCACCAACTGCAGCTGGGGCGAGACGGCCGTCACGTGGAACACGCAACCCACGATCGACGGTCCGGCCCTGGCGACGCTCGGGGCGGTCACCGCCGGTCAGATCGTGGACTTCGACGTCACGCCGGCCATCCCGGGCGACGGCACCTACTGCTTCGCGATCGACACCACCAGCACCGACAGCGCGATCTACACCTCGCGCGAGGGAACCGGGCAGAAGCCGGCGCTGACCCTGACGGTCGCGCCCTGACGGGTCCGAGCTAGGTCTCAGCGACGGAGGGACGATGCGCACGGCGGCATCGTCCCTCTCGCCGTCTCAGGATCATCCCGCATTCGGGACAACCCGCGGATCTCCGGCGGAAACTACGGGTACCTGCTTTACTAGCTGATAAACTTACGGATCGTGCAGCGATGCCTATTCCGGGGAGAGACGGGCGTGACTGCAAGGACTACTCGGATACGCACAGCCCGGTTTCAGCGAATTCCCTGACCGAGCTCGGGGAGCGGAATTTGCTTTGGCCGCTGCAGTCCGCTGCGGCGGGGGAAGAAATCGGCGTCGCGGGGATGGAGAACGAGACATGAAGATCGGAAGAGCCCTCGAACGCCGCGCGATGCGCGGGATGGATGCCGGCGTGCTGCTGGCAGCCATGCTGCTGCTCGGCGCCGGCGCAACCGCCGCGCGGGCCGCCACGACGCTCGATCTGGCGCCCGCGGCCGACACCTTCATCCAGGCGGGCACGGAGGCGGGCTGGGACCACGGCCTCGATGACCATCTCCGGATCGACGCGGACACGGCCGCCCTCACCTACCTGCGCTTCGACCTCTCCGCGGTGGGCGTCCCCGTGACGCGCGCCACGCTGACGCTCTTCTGCACCGACGGCTCCCCCGACGGCGGTACGCTCTACCCGCTCGGCCAATCGCGCTGGGTCGAGGGTGACCGAACCGGAAAAGACGCCTCCAGCGCCAGTGGTACCGGCCTCAAGTGGAACGACGTCGACGAGAACGGTGACGGATCCGTCGACGACCACGATCGGGGCGGCGGCGACGATTCCTTGGTGCCGGACCTCGCCCGACCGATCGGCGCGCTCGGCGCCGTCGTGGCCGGTCAGGCCGTCACCGTCGACGTGACGGCCGCCTTCCAGACCGGCGCCGGTCTCTACAGCCTCGTGATCCGCAGCGGCAGCACGAACGGTGCGAGCTATGCCTCGCGCGAGAACTCGATCGCCACGGAGCGGCCGCGGCTCCATCTCGAGCTCGGCGACGTGCCCGCCGTGACCACGACGACGCTACCGACGTCGGTGCCGACCACCACGATCCCGCCGACCGTCACGACGACCACGCTGCCGGCACCGCCAAAGCCGTCGGGACCGCTGCACGTCCTCGGGGCGTCGAGCGGCGGCTGTCGCGTGGTCGCGGCCGTGACCGGGTGGAGCGGTGCGGGCGCCGCGGTCCGGTGCACCGACGGCGACACCTGCGACGCCGACGGGGCGGCCGACGCGAGCTGCATGGCGCCGGTGACGCTCTGCCTCGAGAGTAAGTCCGCGGGCGTCTGCACGGCCGATGCGCTCGCGGCGCTCAAGCTGTCGACGGATCCGCGGCTCCAGGCGGTCTCGGCGGCGTTCGAGGACATGAAGGCGCACATGCCCGCCGACGCGTCGGAGGCCTGCATGGCCGCCGTCGACCTGCCCGTCGCCAAGGGCCGTCTGGCGCTCAAGATGCAGCGGCTCGGCAAGGGGCCGCGGAAGACGCTCGCGCTGGTCTGCCGTCCGCCGCGCAAGACGCACACCCCGCGTCCGAAGCCGGGACCGCGTCCGCCGGCCGGCACGACGTTCGCCACCATCCAGAAGCAGATCTTCGACGCCAGCTGCGCCACGCCAACCTGTCACGGCGCCGCGGCGGCGTCGGGCGGGCTCGATCTGGCGCCGGGCTCGTCGTACGGGAACCTGGTCGGCGTGCCGGCCGCGAATCCCGGCGCGCAGGCGGGTGGCCTCTTGCGCGTCGCCCCCGGGAACGCGGACTCGAGCTTCCTCCTCCAGAAGCTCCTCGGGAACCTCACGCCGGCCGAAGGCGTGCGCATGCCGCTCGTCGGGCGGCCGCCGACGCCTGCGCAGCTGGACATGATCCGTCGCTGGATCGCGGCGGGAGCACCCCAAACGGCGCCCTTCTAGCTTCGGAGAGACCGATGGAGCCTCTACGGACGCTTCGCGCGATCAGGCGCCCGCTGATGCGGACGCGGTCCGCGCCCCAGCCGTGGACCCCCCGAAGCGTGGTCGTGGGGCTGGCCGTGCTCGTCGCGGTCGCCGAGAGCGCGTGGCTGCTCTATCCGCGGGCACGCTCGGTCGTGCTCTCGCTCGAGGAGACGCCCGCGGTGCGCGGCTATCGGCTGGCCGCAGGCGTCGGCTGCTTCTCCTGTCACGGACCGGGCGGCAACGGCGGCACCAAGAACCCCGGCAGCGAGGAGGGCGAGGTGCCGGCCTTCGGCGAGCAGACCCAGATGATGTACGTGAAGGACGAGCAGGACCTGCGCGAGTACGTCCTGGACGGCGCGCCCGCCCGCCGGCGCGAGGATGCCGACTACCAGGCGAAGGTCAAGGCGGCGACGCTCCGCATGCCGTCGTATCGGAACTTCCTCTCGTCCGCCGAGGTCGACGACCTGGTGGCGTTCCTGCGCGCGACGTCCGGGCAGATCCTGCCCGACGAGGCGCTCGCGACGAAGGGCGCCGAGCGGGCCGCCGCGCTCGGCTGCTTCGCGTGCCACGGGCCGCTCGGTGCGGGCGGCGTGCCGAACCCCGGATCGTTCAAGGGCTACATCCCGGGCTTCTGGGGCGCCGACTTCGACGAGCTGGTGCACGGCGACAACGAGCTCCGGCAGTGGATCGCCGAGGGCGGCATCCCGCGCATCTCCGAGCACCCGATCGGCCGCATCTTCGTCCGCCGCCAGGTGATCAAGATGCCCGCGTTCGCCCACGGACACGTCGAGTCGCCCGAGGACATCGACGCGCTCATGGCGTACGTGCGCTGGATCCGGGCCGGCAGCTGGCGCAGCCTCGCACGCATGGCCGCGCGCTGATCGCTTCGTTGTGCCCGGGCCGCCGGCGGGAATAGACTCCGCCTGGCCGGTTGACGGTGCGCTTCGTCGAGCACGAGAAGCTCAACTCCTGCGTGCACTGCGGGCTCTGCCTCGCGGCATGCCCGACGTACGTCGAGCTCGGCACCGAGACGGACTCGCCGCGCGGGCGCATCCATCTCATGCGGGCGCTCGAGGACGGTGCGCTCGAGCCGACCGCGGAGGTGATGCGCCACCTCGACCTCTGTCTCGGTTGCCGAGCCTGCGAGCCCGCCTGTCCGTCCGGTGTGCCGTACGGCGCGCTCATCGAGGCGGCCCGTCCGTTCCTCGAGCGCCATCGCGCGTGGAGCCGTCGTATGGCGCGACGTGCGCTCGTTGCGGTGCTCACCCGGCGCGCGCTCGGCGCGGCGGCCTTCCGCCCGCTGCGGCTCGCCGGCAGGTTGTCCGGCCGGCTTGCGACCCGGAGCCGCTGGCTCGCGCTCGCTGCCGCCGTGCCCCGGCCGGCGAACGGCGAGCCGCTCCCCGCGACGATCGAGCCGCTCGGGCGTCCGCGCGGCACGGCGGCGCTCATGACCGGCTGCGTGGCGGCGAGCCTCTTCTCGGCGACGAATCGCGCGACGGCCCGGCTCCTCGTGCACGCCGGTGTCCGCGTCGTCGTCCCGCGTGCGCAGAGCTGCTGCGGCGCGCTCGCGCTGCACCTCGGGGCCGCCGAGCGGGCTCGCGTGCTCGCGAAGCGGCAGGCCTACGCCTTCGCCGCCACCGGCGCGGACTGGATGGTGTCGAATGCGGCCGGCTGCGGCGCGGTCCTGCGTGACTATGGACACCTGCTACCCGGTGACCCGCACGCCGCGATGGTCGCGCGGCGTGCCCGGGACGCGCTCGAGCTGCTCGCGGAGCTCGGCCTGCCGGCACCGGTCCGGCCGCTTGCAGCGCGCGTCGCCGTCCACGATCCCTGCCATCTGGCGCACGGGCAGGGCGTGCGGGCGGCGCCGCGGACGTTGCTCGCGTCCATCCCCGACCTGCAGCTCGTCGAGCTCGACGAGGCGGATACGTGCTGCGGCAGCGCGGGGACCTACAACCTGACCGAGCGCGCCATGGCCGACCGGCTGCTCGCGCGGAAGCTCGACCGGATCAGGGCGAGCGGTGCCGACGTGGTCGCTGCGGCCAACCCGGGCTGCCTGCTCCAGATCCGCGCCGGCTTGATCGGCCGCGGCCTCGACGTCACCGCCGAGCACCCGATCGACCTCCTGGCGGTGGCGCACGGACTCGGTCCGTGACGGCTCACACGACGAGCCCGCCGTTCGGCGACAGCACCTGTCCCGTGAAGTAGGTCGCGCCGGGTCCGGCGAGGAAGAGCGCGGTCTCGGCCACCTCCCGCGCCTCGCCGAGACGCCCGAGGACCGTCTGCAGCGCGATCAGCGCGGTCTGCGTCGCCCGCTGCTCGCCGAGCACGTCGAGCAGCGGGGTGTCGATGTAGCCTGGGGCGATCGCGTTCACGAGGATCCCCTGGCCGCCGACCTCGCGCGCCAGGGCCTTCGTGAAGGCGATGATGCCGCCCTTGGCGGCGGAGTAGTGCGTGGCGCCCGCGATGCCGGTCGTCCCGGCGATGCTCGCCATGTTGATGATGCGGCCACCGCCTGCCGCGACCATGAGGGGCAGCGCGGCGCGCGTGCAGAAGAACGTGCCCGTCAGGTGCACGGCGAGCATCCGGTGCCAGCGCTCGTCGGTGAGCCGGGCGGTGGCCTCGAGCGGCGTCGTCGGGCGACCGCCGGCCATGAGCTCCTCGACCTGCCGCGCGAGCCGCGCCTGCGTCTCGGCGTCGGTGTCCGCGTGGCCCGCATTGTTGACCAGGATGTCGAGCCGGCCGCCCGTGGCGTCGCCGAGCCGCTCGAACCAGCCGCGGACCGCGGCGGCGTCGGCGACGTCGCCGGCGAGCGGGCCGCAGGCGAGCGCGGCGCCGAGCGCGCGGAGCTCCGCGTCCACCGCGGCCGCCGCCACCGGACGGAGGTCGGCGACCGCGACGCGTGCCCCGGCGCGCGCGAACGTGAGCGTGATCTCGCGGCCGAGGCCCGAGCCGGCGCCGGTGACGAACGCGACCTTCCCGTCGAGCTGCGCCATGGCGGGCGACTAGCACACGCCGCCGCCGGGCGGCGAGCCGGGGCGCTTGACGCCGCCTGTGCGCGGGGGCTAAGCGCGCGCATGCGCATCCACGTCGAATGCCGGTCCGAGAAAGGCGCGGACCCTCTCCGCTTCGTGCTCGGCGACCACACCGTCGAGGTGGAGGACCTCCTCGACCGCTGGTACGGCGACGACGCCGACTACTTCCGCGTACGCGGCCGCGACGGCCACCTCTACGTACTGAAGCACTTCCGCGGCCACGAGGGCTGGGAGCTCACGTCGTTCACCCGGCGCGGCTCCCGCGGCACGAGCCTCGGCACGCGCGGCCCGCGCGTGCTCCACTAGTCTACGCGAGGGGTTCCACCCCTCGCCCCGCCGGGCGAAGCCCGGCGGGGCCTCACTCCCCGCTCGCTTCGCTCGGCCGCGCGCTTCGCGCGCGGAGAATCACCCCTTCTTCGTCGCCGCCCGGCGGGCGTCCTCGATCATCGCCTTGAAGGTCTCGAACGAGCGATCCATGACGCGTTTCCCGTTCACGAAGAACGCGGGGGTACCGTCGACGTCGGCGGCCCTTCCGGTGCGCATGTCTCGGCTGACTGCCTGCTGGACGTCGAGCGCCTGGTAGTCCTCCTCCCACAGCTGGACGTTCAGGCCGATGCGCCCGGCGTACTCCTTCAGCTTGTCGTACGAGAGCTCGCGGTTGTTCTCGAAGAGGATGTCGTGCATCTCCCAGAACTTCCGCTGATGGCCGGCGGCGACCGTCGCCTTGGCGGCCGCGACGGCGTTCTCGTGGATGGAGCCGAGCGGGAACTGCTTGAAGACGAGCTTCACGTCCTTCGGATACGCCTGCAGGACCTGCTCGAGCAGCGGCTTCGCCTCGGCGCAGTACGGACACTGGAAGTCGGAGAACTCGACGATGGTGACCGGGGCATCCGTCGGCCCGCGGATCGGCGATTTCTCGATCGGGATGTCGTACACCTTGGTCGGATCCGGAGTGGGCTCCGGCGCGGCGTTGGCGGCTGCCCCCTTCGCCTGGTCGAGCGACTTCTGGACGGCGTCGATCTTGGCCAGGATCTCCTTGTCGCCGCGCTTGAGCTCGTCGACGTCCGGGCTGCACCCGGACAGGACGGTGAGCGTGACAATGACCGGTGCATAGCGCCTGCCGAGCATGGCGGTCCCCCCGGGGGGGCGAATAAACCGGCAGCGCTTTTCCCTGTCAAGCGCGGCGTGCGTCACACGTAGCCGAAGGCCTTCAGGCGTCGCAGCACCTCGCGCTCCTCCTCTTCGGAGTACGCCGTTCCCGCGTCCGCCGGGAGGAGCTTCAGGATCTCGAGCGTGCGGAGCGTGCGCTCGACCCCCGTACCGGCCGAGGTCTCGGGCGCGACGATCTCCACCTCGGGCCGCGCGGGCGGCTCGTAGCCCGGGCGGATGTCCTCCCTCGCCGGACGGACGTAGACCTCGATCATCCGTTCGACGAGCGTCCGGACGTGGTGCCGCTCGGCGCGACGATCGCCCGGCACCGCGATCACGGTGGCCACGCCATGGCGCGCCAGCGTCGACGCGACGAACGCGACGCGCCCGACGAGGCCGTCGCCCCACAGCGCCTCGATGCCCGGGGTCCCGGCGTCGAGCGTCTCGGTCGGAACCTGGCGGGCCCGCAGGCGCGCGGCGATCGCGCGCGCGACGTCCGCCACCGCGCCGTCGTCCGGGCCCGTCACCCAGACCGCGAAGCCCGCCGTCACGCGGCCCCCGGGAAACGCCCGGGGCGGAAGATGACCTTCCGGTCCTTCACCACGAGCTGATCGTTCAGGCAGAGCTCGACCGCCTGCGAGAGCACCTTCGCCTCGAGCGCTCGGCCGCGCGCCTTCACCTCGTCGAGCGTGTCCTCGCCGACGCGGATGTGGAACACGTCCTGGAGGATGACCGGTCCCGCGTCGAGCTGCTCCGTCACGAAGTGCGCCGTGCAGCCCGACACGCGCACGCCCTCCTCCCACGCCTGCTTGTAGGCGTTGGACCCCGGGTG
>VBKG01000441.1 GCA_005879585.1 Deltaproteobacteria bacterium
TGCCGAGCACGATCGCGAGCCCGATGGCGGCTTCGGCGGCGGCGAGCATGATGACGAAGATGGCGAACAGCTGGCCGTCGTAACCCCCGCGGCCGTAGCGCGCGAAGGCCACGTAGTTGATGTTGGCCGAGTTGAGGATGAGCTCGATGCCCATGAGGATGCCGATGGCGTTCCGGCGCGTGACGACGCAGAAGAGACCGAGCGAGAAGAGGATCGCCGCGAGGACGACGAAGTGCGCGAGCGACAGCTCGCTCACCCCTTCACCTCCTTGCGCGACACGACGATCGCGCCGATGAGCGCGGCGAGCAGCACCACCGAGGCCACCTCGAAGGGCAGCACGTAGGTCCCGAGGAACGCGTCGCCGATGCCCGCCGTCGTCGCCGCCGGCGGACCGGGTTGCCCCTCGGTCCAGCGCGCCGCCCGCGCGACGCGGATCATCCACGTCGCCACGACGCCGACCACCACGAGCCCCGGCAGTCGCCCGACGGCGCGGTTCGACACCTGCACGTCGATCCGGTGCGTGAGCATCACGGCGAACAGCGTGAGCACGAGGATGCCGCCCACGTAGACGAACAGCTGGATCACGCCGAGGAAGTCAGCGCCGAGCAGGACGAAGATCGCCGCGACGCCGAGGAACGTGCCCATGAGCGCGAACGCCGAGTAGAGGATGTTGGTGCCGAACGCCACGCCGCACGCCGAACCGAGGGTGACGGCGGCAAGAAGGTAGAAGACGGCAGTCGTGACCGGCAAGGAAATGTGCTCGGGTTTTCGCGACGTTGGGAGACCGGAGGCGTTTACCAAATGGCCCCGGGCAGGGCAAACGGCCGGGCGTGCCGGCGGCGGTGACGCGTGCTGCGGGCGACCACCAACCAAGGCTCGGCGGCGTCAGTCCGGGCACGCCCGATGGGCGAGATAGACGTCGCTGTCACCGTTGCGATCGTCTTCCCACACGACGTAGCAGATCCGCCGCGCCCGATGGCCCACGATCGCGAGGCGCGGCCGCGTCTGCGCGCTGACGCCGCTCCCGGTGTCGTCCACCCGCTCCGCCGGCGCAAACGTGGCGCCCGCGTTGACGCTCGTCGAGAAGAACACATCGTCGTTGCCGAGGCGGTCGTCCTGCCAGGCGACGAAGAGGTGGCCCCGGTCGACCGCGAGCGACGGGTGCCACTGGTTCGACGGCGTGTCGTGGTCGGGGTCGAAGCCGACCTTCGAGTCGTCGAGCTGGCGGTTCGGCGTGAACTGACCGCCGCCGTCGTCGCTCCGCGCGTAGAAGATGTTGGTGTCCGCCTCGCGCGCGCGGAGATCCGTCCAGACCACGTGCACGCGGTCCGGCCGCTCGGCGGCGAGCGACGGGCGCTCGTCGATGCGCTCGAGGTCCGGGAAATCGTCGACCTGGACGTTGGGACCCCAGGTGACACCCCGATCGACGCTGCGCGCGAGGAAGATGTCCCAGTTGTAGTTCCGGAAGTCCGCCCACGCGGCGTAGAGGCTCCGTCCCGACGCCGCGAGCGTCGGCCCCCACTTGTGGTCGAGATGCGCGGCGAGCGGCACCGGCGTCCCGGCGTCGACGCGCACCGCCGGACCGAACACGGCGCCACCGCGGCGGCTCCGCGCCGCGAAGATGTGCTCGAGCGGCTCGCCCTCGGGCCCCGCGTCGCGCTCGTCCACCCACGCGACGACGGGGCTCGCACCGGCGAAGGCCACGGCGGGCAACCACTTGCCCGAGGTGTCGAGGTCGTCCACCCGCACGTCCGGCCCACGCTTGTGGCCGGCCGGGCCGAAGCGCGCGAGCTTGACGCGGCCCTGGTGATCGTCGTGACCCGCGGCGAACTCCTGCCAGGCCACGACCGCGCGGTTCCCACGCACGGCGATGGCGGGAAAGAGCTCCGCGACGGCCCCCGGCGGATTGTCGCTCACCCGGACGGGAGGCGCGAACGTCTGGCCGCCGTCGCGGCTCACGCCGAGGAAGACGTTCTCCAGGCCCGCGCGCGCCTCGTGCCAGACGACGTAGACGCGCGACCCGGAGGCCGCGACCTGCGGCGCGTGCTGTGCGACCGGGGTCACTTCGGCGCCGCTCACCCGCACGCTCGACGAGAAGTGCAGCGGCGCGGCGCGCACCGGGTCGATCGGCGCCGTCGCGGGACCGTCGGGCAGCGTCACGTCGGTCCACACCACCGCCTCCCGGTAGCCGTTCTCGCAGGCCCCGACGGCGAGCGAGTCGGCGCATGCGACTCCCGATCCCGGCAGCAGCTTGGCACCGTCGGCCGCGAGCAGCATGCGGCGGTCGGCGAGCGACAGCGTGGGATTGGCGATCCCCGGATCGGCCTCGATCCAGGGCGCGATCGCGAGAAAGCCCGTGTCCGGGTTCTGGCCGATCCACGCGTTCCCCTGACCGAGCGGACCGGCGGGCGACTTTCCCTTGCGGCCGAGGATGGCGCTCTGCCCGTCGAAGGTGATCTCGAAGAGGTTGCCGGTCATGCTCGCGTTGACGTTCACGAGGAAGCCGGCGTTCTTCTGGAGATTGGCGAAGCCGCCTTCCTTGAAGACGTCGGGCTGCCAGGGATCGGCCGCGTATGCCCACTCGCTGAACGCCTCGTTCTGGAGGAGCACCGTGGCGCCCTTGGCCGCGAAGCGGTCGTTCACGTCGACCATCCACGCGTCCTTGGAGATGACGACGGCGAGGCGGCCGACGGGTGTGTCGAGCACCTCCATGTCGGGGACCGGCCCGAAGCCGAGCGCCAGGCCAACGGCCTGCCCCGGCGGCGGCTGCTCGATCGGCGTCAGGTACGCTTTGTCCGTCGACCCACGGAGCACGCCGGCCGTCCCGGCCGGAGCGTGGAGCGTCCCCCCGTTCCCGTCCGGCACCAGCACCGAGCCGTCCGGCGCGAAGATGAAGGTGGTGTTGTGCGGCAACGCCGACACCGCCTCGTAGGCGTAGGTGCGCGTCGGCTCGTCGGGATCGCGCAAGAGGGCGACGAGCCCCGCGTCGTCGGCCTCGTCGACCCGGCGCGCGGGAGCGGCGTTGACGCTGGCGGCGAGGTGGACACCATAGGTCATGGCGAGATCGCGGAAGGTCTCGTAGAACGAGCGATAGAACGTGTCGGTCAGCGCCAGGACGAGGCTCCGGACGAATGGCTGCCCGGGGAACTTGTTCTGGTAGTACGCGAGCTGCGGCCCATACGGTCCCGCCAGCCCCGCGATGGCGACGATCGAGTTCGTCTGCTGGCGCGCGGCGGCGCCACGGCTCCCGATGAAGGCAGCGATCAGGCCGACGTCCT
>VBKG01000442.1 GCA_005879585.1 Deltaproteobacteria bacterium
GCTGAGCTTCGAGGACTACCTCGAGGCGCGCCGCTACGCGCTCACGTTCAGCGTCTTCTGGAACAACTCGTGGTTCGAGGACGCCGCCGCGCTCGCGAGGGCCTTTGGCGTGACGCCTTCGCAGTGGATCCGTCACATGCGCGGCGCGATGGAGCGCGATCGCGGATCGGTCCGGACGTTCCTCGACGACTTCGTCACCGAGACGCGGAACGAGCTCTTCCCGAGTCGCGAGGCCTGCGTCGCGTTCTACAGCGAGCCGCGGAACTTTCAGCGGCTGCTGAACGGCGAGATCGGGGACAACCTCATCTACAAATACCGCGTCATCGCCGGCTTCTTCGTGTGGCCCGAGGTCTGCCGGATGGCGATGGACAGCACCCGCGAGCTGCTGATCGACCGCGGCATCCAGCGGGAGATGCCGGGCTTCGATCTGCTGTGGGACGACTTCCACCGGTACGTCGAGCGCAAGCACACCCACGGCGCCACGCGCGAGACGCTGCTGGCGCCCACCGTGGCCGTCCTCCGGCACGACATCCCGGCGTGGCTCGCCACCGGCATGCCGCGTGACGTCCGGCCGTTCCGCCTGCCGGCGGCGCGTCCCTTCCGCTTCGAGCTGGCCCCCGAAGCCGCGCGCGAGCTCGACGGGCTCATCCGCGTGTGGAGCACGAGCCTCCGCGGGTTGACCAAGGGCGTCACGCGGATGCGGTCCACCGCATTGACTCGCCAGTGCCGTTCCGCGGAGCCGGGCCGACCGGCCGTCGAGCCGGCCGCTGCGGTCGTCTAGCCCCCCCGCCTGTCGCGCGAATCGGACGGCAGCGGGGCGCCTCCGCTGGCCCGCTGCCGGAGCCAGAAGGCGAGCATGTGCGACGTGAGCTTCAGCCCCTCCGGCACGTGGCGCATCTTCGACCGTCCCTTCCGCCGCGGGTGATAGTCGACGGGGATCTCGTGGATCCGGTGACCCGCCCGCGTGACCAGCGCGGCCAGCTCGACGCAGTGCTCGAAGCCGGCGCAATGAAGGTCGGAGAGCGGCAGACGGCTCCGCCGGAGGCCCTTCATGCCGGTGTAGAGGTCCGTTGTCCGCTGGCCGAAGAGCACGTTGAAGAGTCCCGATGCCCACCGGTTTCCGAGACGGCGCAGGAGCGACATGGCCGGCGGGTGTACGCCCAGGAATCGCGATCCGAACACGACCGGGTGCGCCTCGAGTGCCTCGAGGATCGCCGGGATGATCTCGGGGGGGTATTCGAGGTCCGCGTCGATCACGACGACGTACTCGGATTCCGACGCCGCGATGCCGTCGCGAATCGACGCACCGTAGCCCTCGTTGCTGCGATGCCGGACGAGGCGGACGTCCTGATGTCGCTCGATCGCGGCGACGGTGCCGTCGGTGGACGCGTTGTCGACGAAGAGCAGCCGATGCGCGAGGCCTAGGCGCGCGACGCGCTCGTAGAACTCGTCGATCGAGGCCTGTTCGTTGTAGACGGGAACGACGATGTCGACGCGCTCAGGCACTTGGCGGGCGCCACGCACGATAGCAGTGGCGCGCGGGCTCTGGCTAGCCGCGCTCGGCGGCCTCGCGGCGCTCTACTTCCACGGCACCGTCATGAGCACCATCGAGCTGATGGACGAGGGGCAGGTCGTCTACTCGAGCTGGCGCGTCGCCGAGGGTGAGATGCCGTACGTGGGGTTCCACCAGCTCTACGGGCCGTCGGTGTTCTTCGTGAATGGCGCGCTCCTCAAGCTCTTCGGCGTGGACCTGCGCGTCATCCGGCTGTCGCTCGTCGCGCTGAAGGCGCTGGTCGCCGTCCTCGTGTACGTCCTCACGCGCCGCGTCGCCTCGCGTCCCGTCGCCCTCGTCCTCTATGGCCTGTTGGTCGCGATCTGGGGCATGCCCATCTGGCTGTTCAACACTCCGTACGCGACGTACTACGCGACCGCGCTGTCGCTCGCGGGTCTGCTGCTTGCGAGCGCCGAGCGCGCACGATGGATCGCGAGCGGTGTCTGCATGGGGCTCGCCATGACGTTCAAACAGACGCAGGGCATCTTCGCTTTCCTGGCGATTGTCCTGTTCGTGATCGTCATGACGCCACCGCGGGCGGGCCCGGCCACGCACGCGGCTCGCGCACGTCAGTGGGCGGGAGGGGTTCGTATCCTGGCGCTCGGCGGCACGCTCGCGTTCGCCGTCGCGTACGTCGCTCCGCACCTGGCGACGGTGAGCGCGATACTGATGCTGGCGCCGCTGGCGGTCCTCGTCGCCGGGCTCGTCGTCCGCGAGATGGCCGGGTGGCCGCCTCACGATCCGGCGATCGCCGGCCTCGGCCCGATCGCGCTCGTTTCGGTCGGCGCCGCAATCCCCGTGCTCGCCTATGTGGCATTGTACTGGCGGATCGGCGCCCTGGCGGCGTTCGTCCACGACACGATGGTCGGGCTGCCGCAACAGATCGCATGGTTCGTCCCCTTGCGGCAGCCCGAACTGGCGACCGTGTGCTTGACCGCGACGATCTGCGCGAGCTTTGCCCTGGTGCGCAGGCTGCGGCGCGGGAACTCGCTGACGGGGCCGCTCCTCGTGTGCGTCGGTGCGATTGCCGGCCTTCTCGTCGACCGGGCACGCAACCCTGGACTCCGGCCGTACCTCCTGAGCGGCAGATGGATGACGGACTTCTTCGGCGTTCTGCCGGGAGTCCCGTTCTTCGCGGTCGGCGTGGGTGCGCTCGCTCTTCTCGGTGCTGCCCGGCGACGGCAGGCGGCTGCGGCCACCGGGCGTCCGGACGCGGGAGGCGACGACCAGCTCGGCCTTCTCGTTCCGTTCGCGGCGATAACCGTCCTCCAGCTCTATCCCTCGGCCGACCTTCCCCACGTCGCCATGGTGCTGCCCGCGTTCCTGCCGCTCCTCGGATACGCGATCACCCGTCGGGTCGAGCGAGACGGGCCGATGGCCGCCGGCCTGGCGCTCGCCTGGCTCGCCGCCTTGTCGTCGCCGTTCCTCGGGGCGCGCGTCGCCTTGTCGCGGGAAACGTTCCAGGCGCGTTTCGACCGCGCATCCGGCATCTCGGGGCCACGACTCGACGACGCGGCGCGCGTCGTGCGGTATCTCGGCGACGCTGCCGCGCCCGGCGGAGATCTCCTCGTGCTCGTCGACCAGCCGATGCTGTACTTCCTCGCCGGGCGGCGCTCGGCGCTTTCGGGCGACGAGTACGTCTTCTACGTGGTTGGCGCGGGGTACATGGTCGACCAGGTCGCGCGCACGCTCGTGGATGAACAGGACGCGATCCGCGACCTCGCGCGTACACGACCCGTCGTCGTGGACCGCCGCGGCAGCGTCGAGTCGACGCGTTTTCGCCGCACGTTTCCCAGCATCGCGCGCTTCATCGACGACACCTACCGCCCCGCGACGTCGATCGGCGACTATCAAGTTCTGGTTCCGGCACGCGACACCCCTCCCGGTTGATGTTCGGCCGGCGGACCCTTCCGCCCGACGATCAGGTAGTGACTCCAGATGTGCCGGTGCAGCCGCCGTGCGTCGAGGATCTCGAAACCGCTTCCGTCGAGAAGCGCTCGCACCTCGATCATCGCCATGTAGTACGCGCGAGAGCGGGTAGAGCCGCAGGAAGGTGATCTGTCGGTCGGTCGGCACGTGGTGCAGCGTGTCGACGACCGAGATCACGTTGGAGGCACGAATGATGTCGACCGGCACGTTCGCGTGCATCTCGAAGACGATCCGCGCATCCCGGTTCGCCGCCCGCGCGAGCGTCAGGGGCGCTTCCTGTATCTCGAAGCCATACCCGCGCCGCAGCCGGCCGAGCGCGTTCGCCAGCAGGAGCAGGCTGCCCGTGCCGCAGCCGACGTCGAGATGCACCGCATCGCGCGGGATCCACTCGAGCACGGCGTGGAATGGCGTGTAGAGCGGACGGTAAACGGTCGTCAGAGCCTCGTGAGGGGAGAGGCGTCGCCCGCGCGCGTACAGTTTCTTGCTGAGCTTCGTGAGAAAGCGCGGCGTCAGCGGCTCACCAGCGTCGCCCCCGTTCCGAGCGTCCACGATCAGTGAATTGTATCGCACGGCGTGTCGTTCATTGACACGCGGCAAACCGCGCCGCTAGAGTCCGGAGCAGCAGTCGTAGCCATGCCCTCCGCCCCGCTGTCCGATCTCGTCGGCCTGATTCCCGCGGCCGGACGGGGCGTCCGCGCGTACCCGTACACGGATACGATGCCGAAGGCGCTGCTCCCCGTGGACGGGGTGCCGATCATCCAGCGGAACGTCGAGCTGCTGCGCGATGCGCTCGGCGTCCGTGAGGTATGGGTCGTCGTCGGCTACCAGGGTGACCAGATCCGCGCCTTCCTGGGCGACGGGAGCCAATTCGGCGTCCACATCCACTACGTCACGAACCCGCGTGTCGACCTGAACCTGCCGTACTCCATCTACCTCGCCGGTATGGAGATCCGCCGGCCGTGCTGCATGATCCTCTCCGACGAATGCTACGTAGGGTCGAACCACCGCGAGCTGCTCGCAACGTTCGACCGCGCGGCGCTCGTCACCATCGGCATCATGGAAACGGACGTGCCGAAGGATATCCGGAAGAACTACGTTCCAACGATCGAGGACGGCCGCGTCGTCCGCCTCGACGAGAAGCCGCGTCTCGTCCGGGGACCGCTCATGGGCACCGGTACGTACGTGCTGCAGCCTGAGACCTTCCGGGTGCTCGCCGAGGCCTTCGCGGATGTCGAGAACGGCCCACGCGACTGGACCGGGTGGTTGAGCTCGCTCTGCGAGCGCGGGCGCACGATTCGACCATTCCGGTTGACCGGTGGCTACGTCAACATCAATTCGCGTGACGACCTGAACCGCGCCAACTATCTCGTCCGCGATGCCAGCTTTGCGACGCGCAAGACGAGCCTCGTCTATCTCGTTGACGACGAGGCCGGAACCGCGCCCGGCCCTCTGCTCGCGTTCGCCGATCACCCCGATGTCGACGAGCTCGTCGCCGTCCTGCGCCGGCCGGTTCCGGGCCTCGAGTCCGCGCTCCGGCATCCCAAGGTGCGGGCGGTGATCGCCCCCTCGCCGGGGCCCGCCCTCGGCGCGCTCGCGCGCATCGGTCTCGAGAGCGCGCGCGGCGACGTCCTCGTGCTGGCGTACAGCGACGACACGTTCTCGCCGCGCGACCTCACGAAGTTCCTCGTGTATCTCCGCGATGCAGATCTCGTGATCGGGACCCGGACGACGCGGCAGATGATCGAGCAGGGCACCAACATGCGCGGCGTCGTTCGAGCCGGTCACGTCGTGCTGGCGAAG
Organism: Deltaproteobacteria bacterium; assembly: GCA_005879585.1. Taxonomy (GTDB): domain Bacteria; phylum Desulfobacterota; class Binatia; order DP-6; family DP-6; genus DP-3. The sequence continues at coordinate 5,282 of VBKG01000442.1, forward strand.
CTCGTGGAGCTTCTCTGGTGGCGGTTCGAATCGCGGTTCACGGACGTTTCCTGCGTGTACCGCGCGCTCTGGCGGTCCACATACGAGGCCATCCGGGCACGGCTCGCGACGGACGACGTCGAATTCTTCGCCGAGATGGTGATCGAGGTCCTGCGCGCGCGGCGACGCATCATCGAGATCCCGATCACCTACTACAATCGCGACCCCGAACAGCCCTACGTCCGGTCGCGCTACCAGACCGCGGCGACGTTCTGGCGGA
>VBKG01000443.1 GCA_005879585.1 Deltaproteobacteria bacterium
CGGAAGCGCTCCTCGACCAGCACCACCAGCTCGAGCGCGTCGATCGAGTCGAGGCCGAGGCCCTCGCCGAAGATCGCCGCGTCGTCGGCGATGTCTGCGGGACGGACGTCGAGGCGGAGGCCGCTCACGAGCAGCTCCTTCACCTCGGCGCGGAGACGGTCGCGATCCATCGGCCGAGCCTTTTAGAGCATCGCGAGGCCGCCGTCCACGTGAAGCGTCGTGCCGGTGACGTAGGACGCGGCCGGCGAGACGAGGAAGACGATCGCGGCGGCGATCTCCTCCGGCGTACCCGGCCGCCCAAGAGCGACCTGTCGCTCCATCTCCTGCCGGCGCGCGGGCGGCAGGGTGGCGAGCAGCTGCGTCTCGACGAGGCCCGGCGACACCGCGTTCACGGTGACGCCGAAGCGTGCCACCTCGCGAGCGAGGCTCTTCGTGAGCGCCACGAGTCCGGCCTTGGCAGCCGCATAGTTGGAGGCGCCCTCCTGGCCGAGGAACGCGGCGGGCGACACCACGTTCACGATCCGACCCCAGCGGCCGGCGATCATGCCGCGCAGCGCGAGCCGGCAGCAGAGCGCGGGGCCGCCGAGATCGGTGCGGATCACGCGCTCCCACGCCTCGTCGGCGAGCATCATGAGGAGGCCGTCCTCGGTGATCGCGGCGTTGTTGATCAGCACGTCGGGCGATCCGCCGAGCGCGTCGCCCGCCTCCGCGAACATGCGGCGCACCGCCGCCGGGTCGCCGACGTCCGCCCGGACCGCATGCGCGGTCGCGCCCTGCGCGCTGAGGGCCGCGAGCGCCGCCGCGGCATCGTCGGCGGAACGCAACCAGCTGACCGCGACCCGCGCGCCCTCGGCGGCGAGCGCGCGCGCCGTCGCGAGCCCGATGCCGCGCGTGCCGCCGGTGACGAGGGCGCGCCGTCCGGCGAGACTCACCGCGCCTCCGGGACCGACGCGACGAGCGCCGCGACGTGTCCGGTCGGACAGACGTCGAGCACGAGCACGGGGTCGCCGCGTCCGGCCTCGGCACCCGCTGCCAGGACGCCGAGGATCCCGGCGGCACCGAACGTCTCGCCGAAGACGCGCTTCGGGATCAGCAGCCGCCGCCGGCGCTCGCCGAGCACGGCGGCGAGCGCCCGGGCCTCGAGCGACGCCAGCGGAGGCGGCGCCGCGGACACGACCAGCGCGATGTCCGCGGGAGCGACGCCGGCGTCGGCGCAGGCCGCGGCGATGGCGGCCGCGAGGCCGTCGCCCGCCGCGGCGCCGGCCGGCTCGGGCTCGAAGGCGCTCGCATGGCCCGCGAGGCGGCAGACCTCGGGCCCGCGGCGGCCGGTCCGCTCGAGCACGACGGCGGCCCCCGCCTCGGCCGGGGGTGCCCCGTATGCACCGCCGGTGGCGGCGAGCCACTCCGCGAGCGCGTCGCCCGTCGCATCGACGCCGGCGGCGACCACGACGTCGGCCCGACCGGCACGGATCGCCTCCATCGCCTCCCCGAGCGCGGTCAGGCCCGAGGCCCCTCCGGCCGTCAGCGTCACCGCCGGGCCGCCGAGCCGGTAGGCGATCGCGAGCTCGCCGGCCGCGGCATTGGACACCGTGGCGGCGAAGAGCCGCGGGCTCGCCGCCGGCTGGCCGCCGGCCGCGACGCGGCGCTGGTAGGCCGCATTGGTGAGGAAGCACCCGAACGCCGTGCCGACGACGATGCCAGCGCGCGTCTCGGCCGCCGCGGCGGCGTCGAACCCGGCGGTCGCGAGCGCCCGGCCGCCGGCCGCGAGCAGCAGCTGGGTGACGCGCTCGGCGCGCGACGCCCGACCACGGACCACTTCCGGCAGGTGGCCGAGCGGCACGCTGCCGTCGGCGTCGAGACCGAGCGCGCCACGGAGATGCGTCTCCGCGCCGCGCTCGACCACGACCCCCGCGCCGGTGACGACGACCTCCATCACGGCCGCCCGAGCACCAGCGCCGCGTTCACTCCGGCGAAGCCGGACGAGGTCGACAGCGTCGCATCGACGGCCACCGGCCGCGGCTCGCCGTACACGAGGTCCAGGGCCGCGCACGCGGGGTCGACGGCGGCGAGCCCGACCGTCGGCGGCACGATGCGCTCGGCCAGCACCTGGAGGCACAGGACCGCCTCGAACGCCCCCGCCGCACCGAGCGTGTGCCCGATGGCGCCCTTGATCGAGTTGACGGGGACGCCGCGGGGGCCGAAGACGCGCGCGATCGCGACGGCTTCCATGGCGTCGTTGTACGGGGTTCCCGTGCCGTGCGCGGAGACGAACCCGACCGCAGCCGGGTCGAGTCCGGCGTCAGCGAGCGCCGCCTGCATCGCGCGCGCGGCGCCGCGTCCCTCGCGGTCCGGCGCCGTCATGTGCGTCGCGTCGGCGGCGGCGCCCGTGCCGAGCACGCGACCCCGCACGCGTGCGTGCCGGCGCGCAGCGTGCTCGGCGTCCTCGACCACGACGACGGCGGCGCCCTCGCCGAGCACGAGGCCGCGCCGAGCGACGTCGAAGGGACGCGCCCGGTCGGCCGTGGCACGCAGGCAGTTGAACCCCGCGACGACGAAGCGGCAGAGCAGGTCGGCGCCGCCGGCGAGCACCACGTCGGCGCGCCCGTTCCGCACCCAGTCGGCGGCGAGCGCGATGGCCTGCGTGCCCGACGCGCAGGCGAGCTGCGGCGTCACGACCGGGCCGCGGCAGGCGAGCCGGCGCGCGACCCGCACCGCGGGCGCGTAGTACGGGATCCGTTCGGGGTCGCCGACCGCCTCGCCGTCGAGCCAGCGCTCGAAGAGGCGCGCGCCGCCGAGCGTCGTGCCGAGCGCGACGCCGAGGCGTCGGGCGTCGAGCGCCGCCGGCTCGAGCCCCGCGTCGGCGAGCGCCTGCGCGGTCGCCTCGAGGGCGAAGGCACCCGCTCGATCGTCGTCGGACGGCGTGACGTCGCGGACCTCCGCCGCGGCGTGCGGGTCGAGGTCGTCCGCGGGAAAGCCGGTGATGGGCTGCACGGCCGAGCGCGCCGCGAGCAGCCCTTCCCAGAAGGGGCGCAAACCGCCGCCGAGCGGGGACACGACCCCGCAGCCGGTGATCACAGAGGCGCGCGTCGGACGGGGCAATCGCTTGGCCGGCCCCCGCGGCGGACCGGCACCGGAGCTATTTCACGGGCGCCGCGGCAGGGTCAATCAGGCGGTCACCCCGGGGGCTCGGTGCCGCTGCCGAGGCTGTGCTCTTGGAGCCCCTGCGGCGTTCCGCCATCCGCCGTCGTGCCCGTATCGGCGTCGCCACCGGGCGTGCCCGCGAAGGTGATCGAGTCTTCGCCCTGCAGCATGCGCGGGGTCACGACGTAGGTGCCGCCCATCGACGTCACCCACACCGTCTCCGCCGTCTTCAGGTCGCCGCCGGTGAGCGCGAACGCGAAGCCGCCGGTGAGGCCGCCGAGCACCGCATACGTGATCTTGGCGGGCATGTAGACGACGTTCGTGAGCACGGTGAGCGTGCCCCAGCCCGCATCCTCGAGATAGCCGGCGCGCGCCGGCGTCGCCGTGCCGAGGCAGG
>VBKG01000444.1 GCA_005879585.1 Deltaproteobacteria bacterium
TGGCGTCCTTGGTGGAGGTGCATTGCGCGAAGCTCTGCCCTGGCGTCCTTGGTGGAGGTGCATTGCGCGAAGCTCTGCCCGGTGCGTAACAGGACCGAGCCCGCGATCAGGAAGATTCCGACCCGGCTACCCATCTGATCCCCTCCTTCGTGATGGTGCGTGCAGCGATCGAGAGTACTGCGATTCAGGAAAGAGGGGCAATCAGGGGCTGAGGGTCGCCGGCGGATGCCCCGCGGTCACGAGGCTGCCAGCTCCCGAACGAGGAGCGCGTGGTGTTCCTGGATGACGGGATCGACGGTGCAGAGCCGCAGACGTCGGGCCGCGCTGTGTGCCGCCAGGAGCCGGTCGAACGGATCCCGCGTCCACCCCAGCCCGATCGCAGCGGTCACGAGGAGGGTGACACCGACGTCGTCGATGACGAACCGTCGGTCGTCCCGCAGCCGCTCGAGGAACTCCGCGTGTCGCACCTGCAATCGGCCCGCCTCGCCCAGGAGCACGATCTCGAGCAACGAGACGGGCGACACCGTCCACGGCGAATAGCGGTCGATCCAGGGGTACGCCCGAAGCCGCTTCGATCGCAGCGCGATCCACAGGATGAAGTGCGTATCGAGGAGCGTGGTCACCGGTTCCGCCGGCGAACCAAGCGCAGCGGCCGCCCCGGTCCAGTCCACACCCAGCCCCAGCGGTCGGCTTGGTCGAGGTCGGGCACGCGCAGCACGTCCCGGTAGGTGGGCACCGGGTCGGGCGCACGTGCCGCTGCATCCTCTCGCCGCATCACGAGGCGCCGACCCTTGCGCTCCACGACCAACACCTCGCCGTCGGCCACCTCGTCGAGCAACTCGAACCAACGGCGTCGCGCGTCGGATGCGGTCACGCGTTTCACATGTACAACGTACAAGCAGGAGGGCGGCGGAGTCAACTCCGGCGGCTGACCCCGCATGCAGCCCGCGCGTCGCGATTCGGGAGACGACGCGCGTCTACGACAGCCTCAAGAACCGGCCGCGCTCGATGGAATCATGCTCCTCGGGCAGGATGAGAAGGGTAGCACGTATCGCCTTGGCTTCGGCCCATGGCGCCTTTCGGCGTCGGGCCGGCGAACTTGCTGAACGTACTGACGCTCGCTGAGCTGCCCGGAATCCTCGCTCGGTACGCACACGAGCGGGTTCTTGGCTCACGTCGCAGTAGCGCGACACGTATTTCTGCGTGTCGGCGCACGTGCTGCACTCGAAAGGTGCCCGACCAGGGGCAGTAGAGCCTCGGGCGCTTCCCCCGAGCGCCGGTCGTTGCGCTGCGGAAGCGCCGCCGACCTGGCGGCGCATGCTGTGCACTCGACCTGCGCCGTAGTAGACGCTGTCCAGGACCAGAGCGATGGATATCCTCGACCGTCTACGGCCCCGCTGGCGTCGATCCGACCCTGAGGTCCGGGCCGCGGCGGTACGGGAGATGGGCGTCCGTGACCAGGCGCGCCTGGAAACGATCGCGCGGAGCGATCCGGATGCGCGGGTTCGGCGGATCGCCATCAAGAAGCTCGAAGATCCCGAGCGGCTCGACGGCCTGGCACAGGGCGAGACCAACGAGGACTTGCGCGCCTTCGCCACCGAGCGCGCCCGAGAGATCCGGGCGGCAGTGGCCAGCTCCGACGCGTCGCTCGCCGAATGCGAGGCGGCGCTCGCGTGCGTTTCCGACGAACACAGGCTCGCGGCGATTGCGATGACCGCAGCACACGAGACCATCCGACACGCCGCCCTCGCGCGTACGACCGGCGATCGCGTGCTGCGCGACGTCGTTCGGAACGCAGCGGATCCCATGATCCGACGCGCGGCGCTCGCGCGCATCGAGGACCCTGCGATCCTGCGGAGCATCGCGGTCGGCGACGGCCGAACCGATCTCGCACTGCAGGCGCTCGAGCGGATCACCGACGCGACCATGCTGCGCGCGGTCGCCGACAGCCGCACCGCCCCGAAGAGCGTCCGCCAGCGAGCCCGGACGCTCCTGGCCGCGAGCGCGGGCGATCGGCTCCCGATCGGCATGAAGGAGGGACGCGCCCGGCAGCTCGAGCTCTGTCTCGTGGTCGAGAAGCTGACCGTCACGCGCGACCTCCTCGAGGCGGCCAAGCAGGTCCGTACCGTCCAGCAGGAGTGGGCGGGTATCGCGCGTGACGTCGAGCCCAGGGAAGACGTGGCGCATCGGTTCCACAAGGCCTGCGATGAGATCCTCGACGAGGCCGGGAGCCGCGCGCGCCGCGAGGACGAAGCTGAGACCGCCAGGCGTGCGCTGCAGGAGAACCTCGCAGTGCGTACCTCTCTCTGCGAGCGCGTCGAAGGGCTCGACGACACCGCCGCACCGAGTGCCCTCGACGATACGGTGGCCGCATGGGACCGGCTCGCACCTGTCACCGACGACCGGGTCGCGGCGCTGGCGCGTCGCTTCCGGCTGGCTTGCGAGAACGCGACGGCGCGCCGCCAGCAACGGGGTGCCCGTCAGGCGTTGCTGGCAAAGCTCGAGGCGGTGGTCGTAGAGGCCGAGGCCTTGGCTGCCGCCGTACCCGTGCCCGCCGAGAAGACGTGGCAGGCGCTCGAGAAGCGTTGGACCGCGCTCGCACCGTCGGCCGCCGAGATCCCCGATGCCGTCGCACTGCGGCGGCGGCTCGAGAGCGCGGGCGAGGAGCTCACGCGGCGGCAGCACGAGGCGGACGCTCGGCGCGGCGAAGCGCAACGCCAGAACGTGACGCGGCTCGAGGCCCTCTGCGCCCGGCTGCATGATCTGGCGAACGCCGAATCGTTCGACGCGAAGGTCGCGCGGCGCGAGCTCCAGAAGGCGGAGGCGGTGATCGCCGACCCCGGGCCGCTCCCTGCGTCGGAGCGGCGGCCGGCGTGGGTCAAGAGGGTGTCCGAGTCGCGGGACGAGCTCCTGCGACGGCTCCGACAGGCGGAAGAGGCCGACGAATGGCGGCGCTGGGCGAACGTCACGGCGCAGGAGGAGATCATCCGACGTGCCGAGGCGCTCCTCGAATCGAACGACCTCGCCGAGATAACGCGCCAGCTCGGGCGACTCCACGAGGAATGGGCGGCCGTCGCGAGCGCGCCGGCAGACAAGGCGCAGAGCCTCTGGGAGCGTTTCCGTTCCGCGCGCAACGAGCTGCGCAAGCGTTCCGACGCGCATCTCGCCGAGAATCTCGAGAAGAAGCGGGGCTTGTGCGCGCAGGTCGCGGGCCTCGCAGAGTCCACCGCCTGGAACGAGACCGCGGAGCTGATCAAGCGCCTACAGGCGGAGTGGAAGGAGATCGGACCGGTGCCCACTCGTCACGCGCAGGCCGTGTGGCGGGAGTTTCGCGCGCCGTGCGACACGTTCTTCGACCGCCGGAAGGCGCACTTCGCACGTCTGG
>VBKG01000092.1 GCA_005879585.1 Deltaproteobacteria bacterium
TGGCAGTCACCGGGGTTGCCGCACGTTTTGCCGTCGGCGCAGCGCGGGCACAGGTTCATGCCGCCGCAGTCGACGTCGGTCTCGGTGCCGTCGGCGAGGCCGTCGCTGCAGGTCGCCTGCGCGAGGCAGACGCCGCTCTGGCACGCACTGCTCTGGCAGTCGCCGTTGCCGGCGCAGGTCTTCCCCGCCGCGCAGCGGTTGCACGTCGTGGGACCGCCGCAGTCGACGTCCGTCTCTCCCTGGTTCCGGATGTTGTCGACGCAGTTCGGCGCCACCACCTGCGCGGCCTGCGCCTGACAGGCGCCGCCGACGGGCACGACGCCGGTTCCCGTGACCTTGAGGTACAGGTTGCCACCGGTCGTCACGCCCGGGAGGGTGACGCTCAGCTCGTCGGTGTTCGGCAGCTTCGTGTCGTTCTTCGGCGTGAACTGCTTGAGCTTCGTGATGAGCGTGACGTTCTCGATCAGCACCGCCGTGCTGTACGCGGGCGGGTTGGTGCACGCGGGGTCGCTGAACAGCTGGAAGGTGAGGCTCGTGCCGGCGATCGCCGCCTTCAGCGGCTTGTCCTGCACCGTATAGCGGACCGGGAGGTCGGCGGCACAGACGAGCGACGGGAGCGCGAGCAGCACGGCGAGCATCGGCTTCATTGGCTTCCCTCCAGCGGTGAGACGTTGGCCGGGCCGTCAATACGGTGGCGACAAGGGGGCTGTCAAGAAAAAAAAGGGCGGACGCGGCACCGGTCTTCCCCGGGGTTGTGCCGCCGGAAGCCTTATAGGAAAGCACGCGGATGGACCTGCACGGCAAGGTCGCGTTCGTCACCGGCGCCTCGATGGGGATCGGACGCCAGCTGAGCCTCGACCTCGCGCGGGGCGGCGCGGTGGTCGTCGGCGTCGCGCGCGGAGTCGACGCGCTCCGCGAGCTGCTCGCCGCGCTCCGACCGGTCTCGCCCCGCTCCGAAATCGTGGCGCTCGACGTCGCCGACGCCGCCCGCGTGCGGGAGGTCATCGACGACGTCGTCGCGCGGCACGGGCGTCTCGACGTCCTGATCAACAACGCCGCCGTCGAGGAGCGGCGCTCGATCCTCCAGACGACGCTCGAGGACGTCGAGCGCGCGATGCGCGTCAACTTCGGGGGGATGGTCCACTGCACGCTCGCCGCGCTGCCGGCGATGGTGCGGCAGGGAGCCGGGCGCATCGTGAACGTCTCGAGCGCCGTCGGGCGGAGCCCCGTGCCGGGCGAGGCGGCGTATGCGGCGTCGAAGGCGGCGATGATCGCCTTCTCGGAGTCGATCTCCTACGAGCTCGCGCCGAAGGGGATCCGCGTCCAGGTACTCTTCCCGGGCTACGTCGCGGACACGCGCATCGCCGTGCAGGCTCGTGCCGCGGGCCAGACGGTGCCGCCGCGCTGGGTGCACCGTACGGCCGCGCAGGTCTCCCGCGCCGTGCTCCGTGCGCTCGACGACGACGCGTTCGAGATCAACGCCGCGCGCCTCGAGACGCTCGCGCCGATCGTCCGGGCCGTCGCGCCGGCGCTCTACCGGCGCGCGATCGTCCGCACGCAGCCGCCGCCCTGAGCCAGCCTCAGCCGAGCCCCATGCGCCGCGCGATGATCACCTTCATGATCTCGTTGGTGCCGGCGTAGATCGACTGGACGGCGGCGTCGGCGTAGTCGGTGGCGATCGGGTACTCGGTCATGAACCCGTAGCCGCCGTGGAGCTGGACGCACTCGCCGGTCAGCCGCTTCTGGAGGTCGGTGGTCCACCACTTGGCCATCGACGCCTCCTGGACGACGTCCTCGCCGCGCACGTGCGCGGCGAGCACCTTGTCGAGGAACGCCTCGCCGATCTCCACCTGCGTGGCGAGCTCCGCGAGCGTGAACTGCGTGTTCTGGAAGGCGGCGATGGGTTGTCCGAACGCGTGCCGCTGGCGCACGTAGGCGACCGTGTCCGCGAGCGACCGCCGGCACGACGCGAGCGCGGAGACCGCGATCGCGATCCGCTCCTGCTGGAGCTTTTCCATGAGCATCTTGAAGCCCTGGCCCTCGCCACCGAGCAGGTTCGCGACCGGCACGCGGCAGTCCTGGAAGAAGAGCTCGCTCGTGTCCTGCGCGTGGAGCCCGAGCTTCTCGAGCTTCCGGCCGCGGACGAAGCCGGGCGTGTCGGCCTCGACGAGCACGAGGCTGATGCCCGAATGCGGCGGGTCCGCCGCCGGGTTGGTCTTCACGACGACGATGAAGAGGTCGCCGAGCTGGCCGAGGGAGATGAAGGTCTTGGCGCCGTTCACGACGTAGTGGTCGCCGTCGCGGACGGCGCGCGTCTGGATGTTCGCCAGGTCCGAGCCCGTCCCCGGCTCCGTCATGCAGATGCCGAGGAGGCACTCGCCGCGGATCGCGGGCGGCAGCCAGCGCTGCTTCTGTGCCTCGCTGCCGTACGCAAGGACGTACGGCATGCAGATCGACGAGTGCACCGCGGTCATCAGGCCGTGCGCGCGCCGCCGGGCGATCTCCTCGATCACGATCGCGTCGTACAGGAAGTCGCCGCCCCCGCCGCCGTACTCGACCGGCATGGCCGGCCCGAGGAACCCTTCCTCGCCGAGGCGGCGCCAGGTGGCGCGGTCGGTCGTCCGGTTCCGGTTCCACTCGGCGACCTTCGGCTCGATCTCGCGCTCGGCGAAGCGCCGGAGCTGGGCGCGGAAGATCTCGTGCTCGTCGCTGAAGATCTCGCGGCGCACGGGTCACTTCCGCCAGTGCGGCGGGTAGCTCCGCTCGTAGCTCGGCCGGGCGCGCATCGTTTCGCGCCAGTCGATGAGCCACGGCGTGCGCGCCCGGTCGACGTCGGCGCCGGCGCGCCCCGCGATCTCGACGAACGGCAGCCACGTGAAGTCGGCGCGCGAGGGCTCGTCGCCGACGATGTACCGCGCACGCCGGCCGGCCGCGCGCGCCTCGAGCCGCTCGAGCTGGCTCCGGACCTCGGCCCGCGCGGCGTCGAGCGCCGCGGCGTCGCGCTGCTCCGGCGGCGTGAAGAACGCCTGGCGCGCGACGGCCCGGAAGGTCTCGGCGAGGTAGAGAAGGCACTCGAGCTCCTCGATCCGCACGAGCGCCCGCGCCGCCGGGTCGGTGGGCATGACGGAAGGTTTCGGGTAGCGCTCCTCGAGGTACTCGACGATCGCGCTCGACTCGTAGAGCGTGAGCCCGTCGTCCGTGAGCGCAGGCACCTTGCCGTGCGGGCTCCGGGCGAGGTGCTCGGCGCTCTTGTGCTCGCCCTTGCTGAAGCTCAGCAGCACCGGCTCGTACGGCAGCTTCTTCTCCTCGAGCACCAGCTGGACGCGCCACGAGAACGGCGACCCGGAGCCGTAGTAGAAGCGGATCATCAGTCCTCCACCTGGACGCCGCGCCAGAACGCGACGTGGTCCTTGATGCGCCGGGCCGCGTCCTTGGGCTCCGGGTAGTACCACGCGGCGTCTTCGTTGGTCTCGCCGTCGACGACGACGTGGTAGTAGCTCGCGAGACCCTTCCACCCACACGTGGTGTGCGTGGCGCTCTCGCGGAGGTAGGCGCGGTTCACCGCGCCGGGCGGGAAGTAGCGGTTGCCCTCGACGATCTCGCAGCGGTCGCTCTCGGCCAGCACGGTGCCCTTCCAGACGGCTCTCGACATGGCGCCCAGTGTAGCGGGGCGGCACGCAAAGAGAAGAGGCGTGCTATGACGGCGGCATGGACCACGCGCGTCTCGGCCGGACGGGGCTCAAGGTGAGCCGCCTCTGCCTCGGCACCATGAACTTCGGCCCGCTCACCACCGAGCCCGAGAGCTTCGCCATCATGGACCGGGCGCTGGAGCTCGGCATCGACTTCTTCGACACCGCCGACGTCTACGGCTGGCGGACGGGCGAGGGCGTGACCGAGCAGATCGTCGGGCGCTGGCTCGCCCAGGGCGGCGGCCGCCGCGAGCGCGTCGTCCTGGCCACCAAGGTCTACGGGAAGATGGGCGACGAGCCGAACGACCGCGGGCTCTCGGCGCGCCACATCCGCCACGCCTGCGACGAGAGCCTCCGCCGGCTCCGGACCGACCGCATCGATCTCTACCAGATGCATCACGTCGACCGGGACGCGCCGTGGGACGAGGTCTGGCAGGCGATGGAGCAGCTCGTGACCGCGGGCAAGGTGCTCTACGTCGGCAGCAGCAACTTCGCGGGCTGGCACATCGCGCAGGCGAATGCCGCTGCCGCCCACCGCCACTTCCTCGGGCTCGTCTCCGAGCAGAGCCTCTACAATCTCACCGCGCGGACGATCGAGCTCGAGGTGCTCCCCGCGTGTCGCGCGCACGGGGTAGGCGTGATCCCGTGGAGCCCGCTCGCGGGCGGCCTGCTCGGCGGGGTGCTCGGCGAGGCGGACAAGGGCCGGCGGTCGAGCGAGCGGATCCGGAAGCGCGTCGAGGAGCGTCGCGCGCAGCTCGAGGCGTGGGAGGGCTTCTGCCGCGAGCTCGGCGAGAAGCCGGCCGACGTGGCGCTTGCGTGGCTCCTCGATTCCCCGGCCGTGACCGCGCCGATCATCGGGCCGCGGACGATCGCGCAGCTCGAGGGCAGCCTCCGCGCGCTCGAGATCGCGCTCTCGCCCGACCACCGCGCGGCGCTCGACCGCATCTGGCCCGGACCGGGAGGCGAGGCGCCCGAGGCGTACGCCTGGTAGCGCGGCTCAGGACTCGGCGGCGAGGACGCGCGCCGAGGCGTCGCCGAGCATCCCGTGCAGCGCCGCCGCGCAGTCCGCCGAGACCGCCTGATGCTTCCGCTTCGCCGCCCGGGCGACGGCCTTGTCCGCGCGGCGGAGGAGCGCCGCGGCCTGCTGGAGCGCGCGCTTCCGTGTGCGCGCGTCGGCGCCGACGGTCTTCTCGGCGAGCGTCCGGGCGCGGGTGAAGAGCGCGCGGACGTTCGGCGGAATCGGCTGCCCGAGACACGCCGGCTGGTCGAGGCTCCGGTCGAAGGCGCAGAGGAGCCCCGCGACGCCCGCCTTGGGCGTCATGTTCGGACAGGCGATGCTCCCGCCGGTGCACGTCCCGCCGTCGAAGCACGCGTCGCCCTCGGTGCCGCACTCCGTGGCCGCCGGCTTCAGGCCGTCGGCGGGACACGTGTCGTCGACGCCGTTGCAGCGCTCGGCCACGTCGCAGGGTCCCGCGGCGGGGCGGCAGACGGCCGTGCTCTTCGCGTCGGCCGGACAGCCGGCGCCGCGGCCCGTGCAGAAATCGGCCACGTCGCACTCGCCTGCCGATGGGCGGCAGGCGACGCTGGCGGGCTGGAAAGCGTCGGCGGGACACACGGCGCTCGTGCCCGAGCAGGTCTCGGCGACGTCGCATGGACCGGCGGCGGCGCGGCACTCGACGCCACTCGACTTGAACGTATCAGCGGGGCAGGCGGTGCTCTGTCCGGTGCAGACCTCGGCGACGTCGCACGCCCCGGCCGCCGGCCGGCACTCGGTGGCCGCCGGCTCCAGGCGATCGGGCGGGCAGTCGACGCCGTTTCCGCTGCACGTTTCCGCCTCGTCGCACGGGCCGGCCGCCGGCCGGCACGTATAGGTGATCGGCTGGAGGCGGTCGGCCGGGCAGGCGTCGTGCACGCCGTCGCAGCGCTCGGCCGCGTCGCACGGGCCAGCCGCGGGACGGCAGACGTCCGTCCGCTTGTTGTCGTCCGGACAGGCGGCGCCGTCGCCGGGGCAGAACTCGGCGATGTCGCACGGGCCGGCGACGGCCCGGCACTCGACGCTCGCGGACACGAACTCGTCTTCGGGACAGTCGGCGCTGTCGCCGGTGCAGAGCTCGGCGACGTCGCATGGGCCGGCCGCTGCGCGGCACTCGCTCCCGCCGCGCTTCAGGGCGTCGCCGGGGCAGTCGGCGCTCTGGCCGGTGCAGAGCTCCGGTTCGTCGCACGGCCCGGCGGCGGCGCGGCACGTGACGATCGACGGCTTCAGGATGTCCGCGGGACAGTCACGGCTGTCTCCGGTGCAGAGCTCGGCCTCGTCGCAGTCGCCGGCGGCGGCCCGGCACTCGACCCCGGCGGGCGTCACGCCGTCCGGCGGGCAGCTCGCGCTCGACCCGCTGCAGGTCTCGGCCGCATCGCAGTCGCCGGACATCGGGCGGCAGACGGTGCCCTCGTTGCCGGGCAGGTGGAGACACGTCGCCGAGGTGTCGCACACGTCGCGCGTGCAGGCGTTGCCGTCCTCCGGACACTGCGTGCCGGCAGGCTCCGGCGCGCCGCCCGTGCAGGCGCCCTCCTGGCACATATCGCCGCTCGTGCAGCCGTTGCCGTCGTCGCACGCGGCCCCGTCGGCCTCGAGCCCGCCGCCGCAGAAGCCGTCGAGGCAGGTGTCGCCGGTCGTGCACGGGTTGTCGTCGTTGCAGATGGCGCCGTCGGGAACGAGGAAGCCGGCGCAGAACCCGTCCTGACACATGTCGTCCGAGGTGCACGGGTTGGCGTCGTCGCAGTCCGCGCCGTCCTCGAGGGCCGGATCGCCGCCGCAGATGCCGCGCGCGCAGAGGTCGTCGCCCGTGCACGGGTTGCCGTCGTCGCAGGGCGTGCCGGTCAGCGCGACGCCGGTGCAGGCGCCCTGCGCGCAGGTGTCGGAGGCCGTGCACGGGTTGCCGTCGTCGCACGGCGAGCCCTCGGGCTGGATGTCGCCGGTGCAGGCGCCCGCGGAACAGACGTCGTTCGCGGTGCACGCGTTCAGGTCGTCGCACGGCGCGCCCGCCATGAGGAACGGATCGCCCGTGCAGCTGCCCTGCTCGCACGTGTCGTTCGCGGTACACGGGTTGTCGTCGTCGCACGGGATGCCGTCGAGGAGGTCGGCGGTGCAGCTCCCCTGGTAGCACGCGTCGTCGGCGGTGCACGGGTTGAGATCGTCGCACGGCGTGCCGTCGGGCTGGATGTCGCCGGCGCACGACCCGGCCACGCAGACGTCGTTCGCCGTGCACGGGTTGCCGTCGTCGCACTCGCTGCCGTCCGCCACCTGGACGCCGCCGGTGCAGGTACCCTGCTGGCAGCTGTCGTTCGCGGTGCACTGACTGCCGTCGTCGCACGGCGTGCCGTCGTCGACCGGCGTGTGCACGCAGCCGTCGGAGCCGGCGCTCGGGTTCCCGGGATCGCAGGTGTCCGTCACGCACGAGTTGAAGCTGTAGCATTGGCTCGCGAGCTCGCACGTGAAGGCGAACGCTCGGCCGCCCGCGGCGCCGATCGCGACGAGCAGGAGGAGGGCGCGGAGGGTCGGGTGCCGCTGCATGACGCGGGTGGCGCGAGCAACGCGCATGCCGCCGCGAACCGCGAGAAATCCGCACGCGCAGCGCGCCGGACGCGATGCAGCGTCGCGACACTCGTGGCGCTGCAACCTTCCCGCCGCGAGCCGCATGCGGGGCGCGCAGGCGGACGCGGCGGCACACTCTCCCCGTGACACCGCGACTCTGCTAGCGTCGCGCCATGGCGACCTCTCCCGTCTCCGGCGCGTGCCTCTGTGGAGCCGTCCGCTTCGAGATCGAGACGCCGACGCTCTTCTCCGCGCACTGCCACTGCTCGATGTGCCGGCGCGCGCACGGCGCGGGCTTCGTCACCTGGATCGGGGTCCCGTACGAGCGCTTCCGTGTCCGCGCGGGCGAGGACCGTCTCGTCCGCTACCGCTCGTCGGACCACGGCACGCGGAGCTTCTGCGGGACGTGCGGCAGCTCGCTCTTCTGCGAGTCGACGAACCACCCCGGCTATCTTGACATCGTGCTCGCCAACCTCGACCCGACGGTCGACGCGCCGCCGCAGGCGCACTTCTACTTCGACGACCGGGTGCCCTGGGTCGCGATCGCCGACGAGCTGCCGCGTTTCGGCGGCCCGACGGGCACCGAGCCGCGGTGAGGAAACGCGTCGGCATCCTCGTCTTCCCCGACGTCGAGGTGCTCGACTTCTGCGGGCCGTTCGAGGTCTTCTCGGTGACGCGGCTCGACGAGGAGCGGCGCCGCGAGACGCCGTCGCCGTTCGAGGTCATGCTCGTGGCCGAGGAACCGGGCACGGTGGTCGCGACCGGCGGCCTCCGCGTGATGCCCGACTGCACGCTCGACGCCTGCCCGCCGCTCGACGTGCTCGTCGTCCCCGGCGGCTGGGGGACGCGGCGCGAGCTCCACAACGAGCGGCTCCTCGGGTGGATCCGCGAGCGGGCGGGGCAGGTCGAGACGCTCACGTCGGTCTGCACGGGGAGCATGCTGCTCGGCCACGCGGGACTGCTCGACGGCCGCCGCGCGACGACGCACTGGCGCTCGCTCGACTGGATGCGGACGTCGTTCCCCGCGGTGACCGTCGAGGACCGCCTGCACGTGGTCGAGGACGGCACCGTGATCACGGCGGCCGGCATCTCGGCCGGCATCGACATGGCGCTCCGGGTGGTCGCGCGCTACTTCGGCGAGCCGGTGGCGCGGGCGACCGCGCGGCACATGGAGTACCCGTTCCCGGAGGACAACCGGCGCCGCGTCTGATCAGTGCGGCATGATCTGCAGGCCGAGGAAGACCTGCACGCCGCAGAGGAGTAGCGCCGCCGCGCCGATCCACGGGTGAATCACCCGCGCGCGCTCATCGACCGCGATGCGCCGCGAGACGAGCGCCGCGGCGCTGAACAGGACGACGATGGCCGTGCCGACGGTGAAGTGACCGCTCGCCGCGGGCGTGAGGTCGTCGCGCAGCGCCCAGACGCTCGCGAGGCCGCCCGCCCAGCTCGCGAGGACGAGGCCGTACACCCACGGCATGAGCGCGGTGTGGCGGGCGCGGTTGCGCTCGGCCTGGAGACGGCCGGGCCGGCCGCGCAGCCCGAGGCTCGCGCCGCGGACCGCGAGAACGATCGTCGCGGCGGCCGCCGCCGGGTGCGCCCAGCCGAGCAGCATCGGCCGGGTGCGGTTATCGTGGCAGCGACGGGCGGTCAAGTTCTGGCCGGGCGCGGTAGTTTCTGGTAGATCGCGGCCATGCGCATCTGGACCCGAATGCTCGTTTGCGTTGGGCTCGCGCTCGCGCTCGACGCCCGCGCCGCGCGCGCCGGCGGCGACTGGAACGACCCGGCGATCAAGTGGATGCCGTACTCCGATGGGCTCGCCGCCGCGAAGAAGGAGAAGAGGCCCGTCTGCCTCGTCTTCTACACCGAGTGGTGCCCGCACTGTCAGAACTACAGCGGGGTCTTCCACGACGACAAGGTCGTCGAGCGGGCGAAGAAGTTCGTCATGATCCGGCTCGATCGCGACAAGGATACCGACGTCAGCAAGAAGTACGCGCCGGACGGCGAGTACATCCCGCGCACGTACTTCCTCAAGCCGGACGGCAGCCTCGATCCCGACATCCACGCCGAGCGCGACAACTACAAGTATTTCTATGACGAGCGGAACCCGGAACCGCTGGTCAAGAACATGGACGTCGCGCTCGCCAAGCTCCACTGAGCGTCGCCGGGCTCTGCGCTGACTGCCGCCACGCGCGGCGGGTGACGTCGGGGCGCGGCTCGACGTTCTGGCAGTGCGGGCGGGCGGCGTCCGACCGTCGCTTCGCCCGCTATCCGCGCCTGCCCGTCACGCGCTGCGACGGCTTCGAGGCCACGACCGCGAAGCTGCCGGCCGTCGACGGTCCGGTCGCGGTCGCGTGGAGCGGCGGCAAGGACAGCGCGCTCGCCCGGCACCGCGCGGTCCTCTCCGGCTACCGGCCGGTCCTCCTCGTCAACATGGCGAGCGCCGACGGGAGCGTGCGCTTCCACGGCGTGGCCGGTGAGCTGATCGCCGGGCAGGCGCGGGCGCTCGGCTCCGACCTGCTGAGCGTCCCGACGGCGCCCGCGGAGTACGAGACGCGCTTCGCGGCGATGCTCGGCGAGCTCTGCACGCGCGGCATCGCGGGCCTCGTCTTCGGCAACCTCCACCTCGCCGACGTGCAGGCGTGGTTCGAGACGCGAACGGCGGCGGCGGGGCTCGCGCACGTCGAGCCGCTGTGGGGGTGGGCGCCGCGCGAGGTGGTCGTGCAGTTCCTCGCCGCCGGCTTCCGGGCCGTGGTGGTGAGCGTGATGGCCGACCGCGTGGACGCGCGCTGGCTCGGCGCGCCGTTCGACGAGCGGTTTCTCGCGGTGCTCTCGGCGTGTCCCGACGTGGACCTCTGCGGTGAGCGCGGCGAGTACCACACCTTCGTGTACGATGGCCCGGGGTTCAGCGCGCCGGTCGGCTTCGCGCTCGGCGCGCCGGTCCTCTCAGAGGGCTACTGGATCCGGCCGGCGCATCCGGCGTGACGGTGCGCGCGGTACTCTGCTACCATCCGCCTCCTCGTGCCCGTCCATCTCCCGTCGCCGACGCGCATCGTCGCGGCCGGCAGCCCGCCGAAGGCGATCGACGAGTACGTCGGCCGGGTGAACTCCGGGACGGCCGCGGTGAGCGTGGCGCACATGCGGAGCCCGAGCGGGTGGGTGGAGCCGGGACAGCGGCCCGCGTTCGACGAGTACACGGTGGTGCTCGGCGGCATGCTCCGCGTGACGCACGAGGGCGGCACGATCGACGTGCGGGCCGGCGAGGCCGTCATCGCGCGCCGCGGCGAGTGGGTCCAGTACAGCTCGCCGGGACCCGAGGGGGCCGAGTACATCGCGGTGTGCCTGCCGGCGTTCTCGCCCGAGACGGTGCACCGCGACTCGTGAGGCGCCTCGCCTTCCACGTCGCGGACGGGCTCGAGCTCGCGGCGGACGCCCACGGCGACCCGTCGGGCCGGCCCGTGCTCCTCCTCCACGGCGGCGGGCAGACGCGGCACGCCTGGGGCGGCACCGCGGCCGCGCTCGCCGAGCGGGGCTTCCACGCCGTCGTCCTCGATCTCCGCGGGCACGGCGAGAGCGGCTGGGCGCCCGACGGCGATTACACGGTGGATGCCTTCGCCGCCGACGTGCGCGCCGTCGCCGCACGCCTCGGTGGGCGCCCCGCGCTGATCGGCGCGTCGCTCGGCGGCCTTGCGGCGCTCATCGCCGAGGGCGAGGCCACGACGCCCGGCGCGTCGGCCGTGGTGCTCGTGGACATCACGCCGCGCGTGCAGCCTGAGGGCGTCGAGCGGATCGTGACGTTCATGACGAGCCACCCCGACGGCTTCGCGACGCTCGACGAGGCGGCCGAGGCCGTCTCGGCCTACGTCCGCCATCGGCCAAGACCGAAGGACCTCGCCGGCCTGCGGAAGAACCTCCGCCTCGGTGCCGACGGCCGCTACCGCTGGCACTGGGACCCGCGGCTCATGACCGGCGACCGCCGCATCAACGCGCGCCGCGACCCCGACCGGCTCGACCGCGCCGCGCGCGCCCTTCGCGTGCCGACGCTGCTGGTCCGCGGCCGCATGAGCGACGTGGTGGCCGAAGAGGACGCGCGCCATTTCCTGGCCCTCGTACCGCATGCTCGCTACGTCGACGTGTCGGACGCGGGACACATGGTGGCGGGTGACCGGAACGACCCGTTCACGGCGGCGGTGGTGGAGTTCCTGACGTAACGGGCGGACCCGTGTCAACGGCTACGATGCCTTGCGCCGGGCGCGGAGCGCGTTGCGGATCGAGGTGACGAGCGCGGAGGAGTCGACGGGCTTGGCGAGGTAGGCGTCGAAGCCCGCGTCGCGGCAGGCGCTGCGGCTCTCCTCGCTGCCGAAGCCGGAGACCGCCACCACCGGCAGCCCGCTGCGCGTCGGATCGGCGCGCACGTGGCGGACGAACTCGTACCCGTCCATCACCGGCATGCGCAGGTCGCAGAGGACCAGGTCCGGGTTGGCCGTGGCGAGCTTCTCGAGCGCGTCGCGCCCGTCGTGTGC
>VBKG01000445.1 GCA_005879585.1 Deltaproteobacteria bacterium
GCGAGCATCGCGTCGTAGTACGGGGCCATGTCGGAGTATCGCGGCATGATCTCGCGGAGGTACGCTTGATCGCGTTCGCCCGTGCTCTCCGGGCGCACGATGTCGACGTGCAGCTGGCGGACCCCGTAGCGGGCCAGCAGCGCCGGATATTCCGGCAGGGAGCGATAGCTCCGCTCGTTGACACACATGTTCGCGGTGACGAGCTGCCCGTGACGCTGCAACTCCCCGAGCCCGTGCAGAATGCGGCGGAAGGAGTCGGCGCGGCCGGTCGTCGCGACGTGGGCCTCGTCGGTGGCGCCCTGGATCGACACGCGCCACTCGAAGCGTCCGAGCGCGAGCACGGAGTCGATGAACCCGGGATGCGGGAACATGACCCCGTTCGTGAAGATGACGATGTGCTGGAAGCCCAGCTCCACCGCCCTGCGGAGCGCGTCGAGGAAGCGCTTGTGCGTGGTCGGCTCGCCACCGAGGAACGTGAGATGCCAGGCCCCCGCGGCGCGGGCGGCCTCGAGCGCCTCGACGATGGGCTCGAGCGGCACGGGCCGGGCGATCTTCATCGCGGTCAGCTGACCGCTGGAGCAGAAGACGCAGCGGTTGTTGCAGAGGTGGCCGAGCTGGATCTCGAACTTGTGACCAGCGCCCGAGGTGGTGACCGTGGTCGCCGCGCGACGGTCTTCCTCGGTGATGTGCGTGCCCGGCATCATCAGCCCGCGGATCGTAGTTCATTATGACTGCGCCTGGCAAGGACTTTTCGAAAGCACCCGCACCGCGGCTCTTCAAGAAGAAGGTCCCCGACGACGAGCCCGTCACGCCGCAGAGCGCCGTCCTCTTTCGGTTCGGCGAGCAGTGCAACAACGACTGTCCGATGTGTAGCAACACGGGAGACGCGTCGCTCTTCTTCCATCCGACCGAGACGCTCCTCCGGCGTGCCGCCTTCCTCCATCGCTCCGGCTTCAGGCGCGCGGTCGTCACCGGCGGCGAGCCGACGATCCACCCCGGCTTCTGGACGGTCGTGGAACGGCTGGAGGCCGACGGCTTCACGTGGGACGTCAACACGCACGGTCGGAGCTTCGCGAAGGACGGCTTCGCACGCCGCGCCGCCCAGCACGGCCTCAAGCGGGCGATCGTCTCGCTGCACTCGCATCGTCCGGCGACGAGCGCCGCGCTCTTCGGCACCAGGGAGGACGCCCATCACGAGACCGTCGCGGGCATCGACCGCCTCCTGGATGCCGATGTCGACGTGACGGTCAACTGCGTGCTGACCCGGCTGAACCTCGGCGAGCTGGAGGAGTACCTGCGCGCCGGACGTGCGCGCTTCGGCGAGCGCGCGGCGTTCAAGTTCGTCTTCCCATCGACGGTCGGCAAGGGCGGCCCGTGGGCCGGCATCGCGACGGTGCGGTACGGCGAGGTCCGCGAGAGCGTCCAGCGTCTCCGTTCCACGGCGCTCGAGCTCGGCGCCCGCGTCTTCTTCGAGTCGTTTCCGAACTGCATTCTCGACGACCCCGGCGCCCTGAACGTCGGCCGATGGACCTTCGGCGAGACGCACTACCTCGACGACGCGACCGGCGATCGGATCTACTCGATGCGCCACATCGAAGCGGAGCTCTCGGCGTTCGGGGAAGTGTGCAGGCGTTGCTCAGTGCTTCGCCGCTGCCCGGGCGTGTCACGCGACTACGCCAGGCGCTACGGCGTCGACGAGCTCGTCCCGTTCACGCCCCGACTCACGAGGCCAGCGAAGACCCGCGCCAACTCCTTCAACTTCGTTCGCACCGCGACCGCCGTCCCGTGGACGGCCGAGGCCGACGCGTGCACCGCCCACGCAGGCAGCGGCGGCCTGGATCCGGTGCGGCACCTCTGGCTGACGGAGGACGGCCGGCTCACGCTCTACGTCACCGACACGGGCGACTTCACGGCCGCGGAGCTCGCCCGCGTGAAGTCGGAGTTGAGCCATCTCTTCGTCGACCGCGCGCCACCGGGCGTTCTCGACGACTTCAAGAACGGCATGCGTCGGGTCCTTCCCGACCCGACGTGCGACTCGTGTGCGAACCGCTCCCGGTGCGGGCGGAGGTTTCGCGTCGTCGAGGGGGAACCGTTTGCGCGTGAGGAGGCATGGATCGCCGACCACGTCGGCCGCCTACGCGGACGGGTGCTCGACGTCGGCTGCGGAGAGCAGCTCTACCGGGAGGAGCTCGCGGCGCTCCTGCGCTCGGGTGCGATCGTCTACACGGGCCTCGACCCCGACGAAGAGAGTCTCGCCCGGCTGCGCGCGGCAGTGCCGCAAGCCCGCCTCCACGCGGGTGACATCGAGCACTTCGACAGTGAACCCGCGAGCTACGACCACGTCCTCTGCTTGCGTGCCTTGAACCACGTGGCCGACGTCGACGAGGCACTGTCCCGCATGGCGATGCTGCTCAAGCCGGCGGGGTCGCTGCTCCTCGTCGAGTGCACGCCGTTCGCCATGCTGCGCGACGCGGAGCAGGTGGCCGCCGCGGACCGGGCGCCGCGGGCCGGGCACCAGCACTTCCGCAACATGGCGAGCGATGCAGCGGGACGCCCGATTCGCCCGGTACGCAGTGACAAAAACACGCGCCTGAAAGGAGTCTGACCATGAGACCGGTTCCGACCCGCCCTGAATCCGCCTGGCGCATGGTACGCGGTCGCGGCGCCGGTTTCGCCGCGCTGTTGTGCGCATTGCTCGCGGCTTCTCTCGTCGCTGCCGGTGATGACAATTATCCGACCGGCGATCCTGTAATCCCTCCCGGAGAAGAAGAGCTCATCGGGACCATGCTGGGCAAAGGCACGGCACTTGATCACTGCGCGCTCATCAGTGGCGGCGTGGAATACACCACTATCAAAGCTACCTACCGCTGCCTGGGCGGCGAAGTCAGGCTTGAACTCGCCAACCTGCGAAACGCGAGGGCATCGGCCACGCAGACCGGACAGTTCGCCATCACCGTCAAGAGCGGATCCCCGCCGCCGGGCTTCCGACACGCTCTCGCTGCACTCGTTCGATCACAAGAGGACAAGTTTGAGTGGAGCTGGCCCGAGTCTGCAGCCCAGGACGAGAACGCTGACGAGGGCGCAGCCGAGTAACAGACCCTGTCCGCATGACGAGGCTGCTCGAGGGGTGGTCCTCGTCGACTGCTCGCCGATCGAGGTGCGGTGCGCGGCCGCTACCCGGACCATCATCGCGATGAGGGAGTGGAGCACCGCGTCAAGCATCCGCGTAGCCAGCCCGTTTCATGGCTCCTCCTGGAGGGGGGACCTGCCCGGAGCTTCGGCCTGTCGCATCCTGGTGCTCTTGCTGCCCTGAGCGAGATCCACCTGGGGTCGCGATATCCCCTTGGCCATTTCCGGGGCTGTTTCGGGCTGCGGCTTCGTTTCGCCGTGCTTCCTGATCTCGTCGGGCAGCCCGCGCCCCGTATCGGGGGTCGCGGGGGCGTCGACACCGGGAGGCCCGAACGAGCGCCTGGAGGAGCCGCCGCGTGCCAAGGTCATGACGGCTTCAGCGCCCGGCCCCGGGGCGACGCGGAGCCGCCGCCGCGACCTCGGCCATCACCACGGCTCAGCGTTTCCCCGCTCGCGCCGCGACGAATTCCACGACGTCGAGTCCCGCCGGAAGGAGGCCGCGGTGCTCGCAGAAAATCAGCTGAAACAGATCCAGCCAGATCGCCTGCACATTGTGGAGCAGGAAACGCCGGTGCGGATGCTCGGTGAAGTAACGCTCCGGAAGAACGCGGTCGCATACATGATGAAAGCGCCCGTCGCTGGCACGTCGCGCGTCGGGAAAGCCGCGCTTCTCTCGCAGGACTGCTTCCACCAACCCGGGCTCCGCCGTGGACTTCCAGCGGCGCAGGTATACCCGCCGCAGGATGTACTTGCTGGAGCCGATCTCGCGGTTCACCCGCCAACGGCTCGGCAACGTGCGCACATACGCCGCCACGGCGTCCGCGAGAAACGGCACGCGGACCTCGACGCTGGATGCCATGCTGAGTTTGTCGAGCGGATGCAGATGACGGTCCACCAACTGAGCGCCGAGCAAGTGTTCGTACATCCACGCGTCGGTGTGGAGGTCGCGCTTGGACGCCAGCACATCGCGGGCCTCGGCGCCGTGCTCGGTAAGCGGCAGGGACCGCGGCGCCTGGCTGATACGCTCGACGTAGCGGTCGGCCCACCAGTGTTCCGGATATCCCCCGAACACCTCGTCGGCTCCCTCGCCGTTCAGCGCGACCCGAAAGTCGCGGCCGATCGCCTGGAACAGGAGGTATTGCGGGACGCCGTCGGTGAAACTCTCGCCGGCCAGGATCGTTGCCGGGATCGCAGCGAGGTACTGCTCGAAGCTGAAGAGGACCGCGCGATGCTCGAATCCCAAAAGTCCGGCCATGCGCCGCGCCTGCTCGAAGTCGACATGCTGAGCATCGTCACCCGCGACGTAGCTCACCGCGCCCGGCCCCGCCTGTTGGCTGAGCACCAGCGCCAGAAAGGTTGAATCCAGCCCGCCCGACAGCGTCAGGCACAGCGGCACGTCGCCCATGCGATGCGAGCGCAGCGCCGCGTCGAGCAGCGTCTCCAGTTCCTGCTCCGCGGCTTCGACGTTCTCGGGCGACGCGGCCGGTGGCGGTAGCGCGATTCGGTGCGCGCGGATGTCCAAGCGGTCTGCCGAGACCGCAACTTCGAGACAGCAGCCCGGCTCCAGACTGGAGATGCCTTCGAACAACGTCGCCCGCGCGTCGGCCACGTACTCGAACACGTGCAGATCGCCGAGCGCCGCCTCATTGAGGCGCGCCGGCACCGCGGGGCACCGCAGCAGCGCTTTGATCTCGGACGCGAACACCAGGCGGCGGCCGCCGTCCAGCAGGCAATAGTGCAACGGCTTGATGCCGAGCGGGTCGCGGGCGAGGATCGCCCGCTCGCCATCGACGATGGCAAACGCGTACATCCCGCGGAGGTGCTCGACGCAGCGCCACCCGTACTCCTCGTAGGCCCGCAGCACCACTTCCGAATCGGTCGCGGTGTCGAAACGGTGTCCGCGTGCACTCAGCACCGACCGGAGCTCGCGGTAGTTGTAGATCTCGCCATTGAATACCAGGACGGCACCGGTCCGCGCGCTGACCAGCGGCTGATCGCCGGCCGTGAGGTCGACGATCCGCAGGCGGGCGGCACCG
>VBKG01000446.1 GCA_005879585.1 Deltaproteobacteria bacterium
TCGGTTCCTCCCGGACGAGGCGTCGGTCGCCAAGTTCGGGAACCTGCGCGCGACGTACGAGCCCTACGTCCAGGCGTTGTCGAGCTTCCTGATCATGCCGCTGCCCGATTGGGTCCCGCCAGAGGGCGTGAAGGACAGCTGGCACACGATGGCGTGAAAGCGGGCAATTCGGGCGCGCGCCAGGTGACCACGCCCCGCCGACGATTGGTGAATCTTCCTCAGTCGAGCACGCGGTGGCCGCGCTCGCGCATGCAGGTCTGGAACGCGCGCTTGAACTTCTGTTCGGCGCTCAACCCCTCGTAGGCGCCGCCGCCGAGTCCTCCGGTCGCGGCCCCGATGGCCGCGCCGCTGCCCGGCGCTCCGGCCGCGGCCCCGATCGCCGCACCGGCCGCCGCACCGAGCACCCCACCGACAACCCCGCCGATCGCCGTTTGCTTCGCGGTGCCTCCCGAGGCGTGGAGAGCCAGGTCGCGGCACTCGGCCTCGTCGCTGGGGATCCGCGCGGCGTGGGGATCATTGTAGGGATCTACAGTCGGCTGGTAACCGCCTATGGT
This sequence comes from Deltaproteobacteria bacterium, assembly GCA_005879585.1. GTDB lineage: Bacteria > Desulfobacterota > Binatia > DP-6 > DP-6 > DP-3. Next base: position 555 of record VBKG01000446.1, read on the forward strand.
GGCGCAGCCCGCGACAGTGAGTGCGAGAGCAAGCAGCCATTTCCGTGTGTACATGCGACTCCTTCCTTGCGCCGCTTCGGCCCTCGGCGGTTCCGTGCGGTCAATTTGCAATCCTTGTGTGAGCTAGGCGCGCGCCAGCAGCAGGCGGGCAGAAATTCAGCCTGGCCACCCGAGATATGAAGGCGGGCGTTGGAGCCGGGCGTGCCGAAGTCTCGGCACGATGCCGAATCATCGGCAGCACGCACGACCGGCCGTAGCGACGAGCAGGATCGGGCAGGACGGCGACCCAGGCTGGAAATCTTCGAGGACACGAAGACTGTGTCGCGCCTCCGGCGAATGGATCGTGCTACGTGGAGACTGTCGAGCGCCGCGCTCGATGAGCGCGCGCTAGCGGATCCACTGCGCGTCGGCCGGCAGCGTGAGCGCGCCCGGCCCGGGGAGCCCGGTGACGAGGTCGACCGTGCTCGCGCCGCTCGACGGCTCGCAGAAGACCCCCGTCAGGACCGCGCTCTCGCTCTTCGGATAGGTCCCCTCCGGCCACGGCGGCGTCGGCGTGGAGGCGCTGCCCGCGCGCACGATCTGCCCCCCGCCGGCGGTCGGGAAGCACGGCTGGGTCGCGTCGGACCCGCAGCACGATTGGCTCACCCCGCCCTTCGTGTCGACGCACTGGCCGCTCGTGTCCGTCGACTCACAAGCCGGTCCGGTGCAGGTGGCGTTGCAGGCGCTCCCGCGGCAGTTGTCGTCCTGACTGGCGCCGCATGGGCGCGGTCCGGCGAGCGTCGACGTGCCGGTCGCGAGAGGCAGCGTGATCGGCACGGTGCCAGCCGGCGGCCCCGCAGGCAGGCAGTCGGACGACAGCGCGTAACTTCGCGCGCCCGGCGGTGCGGTCGTCACGGTGAGAACGCCTTCCGTCCGGCATGCCTGGCCCTGCCGCGCGCCGATGTCGCAGTTTCCGGTCGCGCCGATCACGGCCCCGGAGCAGCGCGGACAGAGCTGGCTCGACGAGCTCAGGAAGACGTCGGTGAGCAGATCCATCGTGACGCTCACCGCCCCGCTCTGGAGGTCGGCGGCCCCGCGGGTAATCTTCCGGCTGCCGAAACGGTTGACGAGGCAGACCGGAACGCCGGCGGCGAAGAGCGGCTGCGGCGGGCCGAAGGTGCGGCCGTTCACCTGGTCCGTCGCCGCCTCGTCCTCCGTGCACCCGGGCGTCGTGCTCGCGTCGCAGCCGGTGAGGCACATCCGGATCTGCGTGCCGAACACGACCGGGAAGTTGTGCGACGCGCCGGTCCAGCCGTTGTCCAGGTCGGTGCCCTCGCGGGCGATCGCGAGCATGAGCTCGCGCGGCCCGCCGCTCGGGTTGGCCGGGCACTGCGCCGCGCCGACGTTCGGTATACAGCGCAGCGTCAGGCGGTCGGGATCCTTCCGTGGCCTCCCGCTCGACGTCGCGACGAGCTTCAGGCGCAGCGGCCGCGAGGGGCGTGGGCCGCGTCGCCCGCTGCGCAGCGCGAGCGGTACCAACGTTGCCGGCCCGCACGCCGCGGCCGAGGCAGGCAGCGGTGGCGGCTGAAGACCGAGCGCCGCCGTGTTGCGTGACGGCGTGACCGACGTCACTTCCCGGGGCACGCAGCCGGACATGGCGGGCTGGAAGACGCAGATCGACACGCCGAGCGTACACGTCCCGTTCTGCTGGCCGTCGACGTCGCAACGCGGATCGCCGTCCTGGCAGTCGACGCCGGTCCGGCCGTGGTTCGCCTGGAGCTCGGGGGTCGTCACCTGCCACTGCGCGTAGCAGTCGCTCTTCGCCGGGCCTCCGCCCGGGACGAGCGCCCGGGCCGGGGTGGCGAGCAGCGCGGCAGCGAGGAAGAGGATTGCTCGGGAGCTGGTCATGCGGGTCTCCTCCTTGCCCAGCCGCTCACCACTGACGCAGGCCACGGCTCATCTGCTTCTCCTCGTCGGTGTCCCGCCCAATGCCGTCGCGGGCGTAGCCGAAAAGCGAACGACGCTCGATGATCTCGACGATCGGCGGCGGCACCGACGATCGCCACGATGGGTCGCCGGCCCGAATCCTGGCGAGCACGGCGGGCGTGCGGATGTCGAGCAGGTCCTCCCGGTAGCGGCGAAGCGGGTTCGATCCGGTGGCTCTCGAGGAGGAGCGCGTGGAGATGCTGCAAGGGCGACGGGAATCGAATGGTGTCCGCGGTGACGATCTCCCCGGACGACGGATCCTTGTAGGGGTAGACGTAGAGCTTCACCGCGTTCCGGAACAGCCTCCCGGTGGCTTCCAGCCGCCCACCGGGCAGGTCGGCGTAGTACCGCTCGTCGGCGATCTCTCGCAGACTCGGGAGCCCGAGCGCCAGGCCGATCATCTTCTTCGTGTAGCGTGACAGGATCTCCACGAGCTGGAAGTATTGGGCGCAATTCGAGATCAGGACGTGATTACCCAAGGCCTGGAGGATCTCCGCGCGGGAGAGGAAGTCCTCGTGATCGACGCCGCGGTCGTCCGTGAGGCTCCGGAGCGTCATCTCCATGAGGACCACGGGCTCCGCACCGTCGAGCTGCGGCTCGTGCAGGAACTGCTCCCGCGCGCTCTCGAGGAGGTCGAGTGTGAGCTTCGTGACGGGGCGGAAGCTTCCGCGCTCGACGAGGATCGGCTGCTGGTAGAGTACCTCCGACGGCTGCACGACCTCGCCATCGGCGGTGAGCATGCTGGCGTCCGTTAGGCCCTGCTCGACGAGCTGCAGGCTCATCAGACGGTTGTCGATCCCCGGGAACGCCGGCCCGCAGACCTTGATCATGTCTACCTCGAGCCGGTCGCGTGTGAGCCCGTCCAGGAGCGAGACGATCA
>VBKG01000447.1 GCA_005879585.1 Deltaproteobacteria bacterium
TGACGAGCGCGGCCGTCGCCATGCCTGCCGGGATCGCGAGCGGGAAGTTCCACGGTGCGATGACCGCGCCGATGCCGCGCGGCTGGTAGCGGTAGACGTTCGTCTCGCCCGGGCGCTGGCCGATCGGTACGCCCGCACCGAGCCGCAGCGCCTCGCGCCCGTAGTACTCGCAGTAGTCGATCGCCTCGCAGACGTCGGCGTCGGCCTCGGCGAGCGGCTTGCCCGCCTCGAACACCTCGAGCGCCGCGAGGGCGGTCCGGCGGCGACGAAGGATGGCGGCCGCGCGAAAGAGCGTCGCGGCGCGCTCGCGCCACGGCGTGGCGCGCCACGCGGGCAGCGCGCGGCGCGCCGCTTCGATGGCGCGGTCGGCCTCCGCGGTGCCCGCATGCGCGGCGCGGCAGACGACGGTCGCGACGTGGCCCGGGTCGACCGACACGATGGTTTCCGTCGTACGGATGGGGTGGCCGTCGATCAGGGCCGGCGCGTCGAACGTGGGCGGCGCGTCGCGCGTGGCGCTCACGAGGCGCGCGCGTGCCGCCGGGCGGCGGAGCTCGGCGCGCGGTTGGTTCGCGAACGGCGCCGGCGCCGCCGGGTCCGTCGCCGCGCGGTCCGCTGTCTCGGCCACGGGCGCGGGTTCGGGGAGGACCGCGGGCGCCGGCGGCGCGATCAGCGCGTCGAGCGCCCGGCCTTCCGCGAAGCGGTGGCGGATGAACGACTCGTTCGAGGTGTTCTCGAGCAGCCGCCGCACGAGGTAGGCCATCCCGGCGATCAGGTCGCCGATCGGCGTGTAGGCGCGCACGCGAAACCCGAGCCGTCGGACCGCGACGTGCACCGGCTCGGCCATCCCGTAGAGGAGCTGCAGCTCGATCGCCGTGTCCGGGAGGCCACGCGCGCGCGCGTACGCGACGGCGTACGCCAGGCTCCGGACGTTGTGGCTTCCGAAGGCGGGACGTACCTCGCCCGCGTGGTCGACGAGGCGCCTCGCGCAACGCTCGTAGTTGGCGTCGGTCTGGCCCTTCGCCTCGAAGACGGGTATGGGCCAGCGCTCGGCGCGGGCGACGATCGTCTCCGCGTCCCAGTAGGCGCCCTTGACGAGACGGATCTGGAGCGGCGTGCGAAGCGCCGTCCGCGACCAGTCGACCAGCGCCCGCAGGTCCGCGTACGCGTCCTTCCGGTAGGCCTGCACGACGCAGCCGAGCTGCGGCCCGTCGGGGAAAGCGGCGCCGATCGCTCGCACGAGCTCGAACGTCAGGTCCTTCGCCTCGTCGTGCTCGGTGTCGACATGGATCGTCGCACCGGCGGCGCGCGCGCGTTCGAGGAGCGGGCGAAGCCGGCGCATCGCGGTCGCGAGACCTTCGGCGGCGGTGGCGGGTGCGAACAGCGGCGTCAACGCCGTCGGCTTGATCGAGACGTTGACCCGCGGCACCGCGCCCCAGGGGTCGCGCTCGAGGACGGGCTTGGTGGTCCAGGCCGGCGCCGCCGCGACGAGCGCGTCCAGCGCCGCGCCTGCGCGCGCCGCGTAGCGGTCCGCCTCCGCTTCGGTGACGACGTGCTCGCCGAGCAGGTCGACGGTGCACGCCTCGCCCGCGCGCCACAGGCGCTCGAGCTGCGGCAGCGCCGCCTCCGGGTCGGCGCCCGCGATGAACTGGCGCGCCATCCGGCGCACGTTCCGCCGCGCGACGGCGGCCGAGATCTCGGCTCCGAGCGGCAGGTGACCGGTGAGCCCGAGTGCGACGCGGAGTGCACGCGGCATGTCGACGCCCTCGAAGTACTCCTCGAGGTGTCGCCGCACGTCGGCGTCGTCGTGGCAAGCGGGGAAGACGTCGACGAAGCGGAAGAGCTGGGTCTTGAAGCGAGGATGCGCCATGGCCCAGAGGAGCAGCTGCTCGCTCCACCAGCCGAGGTGGTAGACACGCGGCTGCTCGGCGCCGGCGGCGTCGGCGATGCGGCGGGCGAGGGCTTGCACGTCGCGCTCGAGGGCGTCGGGCATCGACGTCCAGGGTAGCCGCCGTTTCAATTGCGGACGAGGCCTGGGGTAGGGGAGTACCGAGCCGCCACTACGGCTACGCCGCGCGAACCGCTACGGGTGCCGCGGTGCGCTGCGCGGGCATTTATCGTGTGCTGGCAACCCGTGCCTCCGCCAGCCCACGCTCGCGAGCCATGTGCGTGCTCTCGCGACGGGTGACACGCCCGCCGGCGGGGTCACGGGCCCGTCGCGCCAACCGGTGAACGACGGCTCCGACGAGCACGGGGTCACGACCGCGAAGAGCGGGATGGTCAGGTTGTCGTCGATGCGGAGCGGCATGAACTCGAACCGCTGCCGCGCCTTGACCGACGTCCAGGGTAAGTGCATCGTAAGTGCATGGCCGTCAAGACCATCACCATCGACATGGAGGCGTATGAGATCCTGTCGCGCTGCAAGCGGAAGGGAGAGTCGTTCTCTCAGACGATCAAGCAGCGTCTCGGCCGGAGCGGCACCGGCGACGATCTCCGTGCTGCCGTCGCGCGCGCGCGCCTTTCAGAGCGGACGCTCGACGCGGTCGACTCGCTGGTGAACGCCCGCCGGTCGAGCCCCGCCCGTCGCATCAAGCTGTGATCCACGCGGATACTTCGTTCCTGGTCGATCTCCTCCGCGATGCGACGCGCGGTATCCGTGGACCGGCCACGGTGCTCCTCGAGGAGATCGCGCGTGAACAGATACGCGTCGGAGTCCACGTCGTGTGCGAGTTGCTCGCGGGTGCGGAGGGCTCGCAGCGTCCCACCGTCGAGCGGCAGCGTGTTCGGCGGCTCTGTGGCGGCCTCGTCGTGAGCTACCCGGACGAACGATTCGCGCCAGCCTACGCGAGGCTTCTGACCTCGCTGCGCGGCGGCGGCCGGCCGATCGCCACGATGGACCTTCTGATCGCGACAGCAGCGATCGTCGACGATGCGGCCCTCGTGACCCGAAACACCAAGCACTTCAGTCGGGTTCCCGGCCTGGAGATACGCGGGTATTGATGCGCTAGCTGGCGGCCGTTGTGCGGCGCTGGCGTACGACTCGGCACGCGGGGAGCTGGCGGTCTTGCCGGCTGTCTCGAAAGCAGAGCGGTCGTCGTCCCATTGCCCGAGTTTCCCTTGCAACGCTCCTCGGCCCCGGAACACTATCCGCCCGGCATGGCTGCGGACGCCCTTCCCCTGCCCGAAAGGGGCATAGGAAGCATTAAAGCGGAAAAGTTTACGTAACCTCCCCTATCAGACTCTGGCGCACCACCCCGTCGGATGCGGCGCCGTCCTGCGGAGCCCCTCATATAGCAAGCGCGCCGAGGACGTCGTGGAGAAGGTGATGAGCGCCTACGGCGACAAGGTCCGGCTCGTGTACCGCAATTACCCGCTTCCGTTCCACCCGCAGGCGCGCCCGGCGTCGGAGGCGGCCGCCTGCGCCAACGCCCAGGGCAAGTTCTGGGAGTACCACAGCAAGCTCTTCCACGGCGACGGCCTCGAGCCCGAGAAGCTCAAGACCTACGCCGACCAGGTGGGCCTCGACCGCAAGAA
>VBKG01000422.1 GCA_005879585.1 Deltaproteobacteria bacterium
ATCTTCGCCGCGATTTGCGTTGCGCTCTCCGCGTTCGCACTCACGGCGGATGCTCAGACGGCACCGCCGGCGCCGGTCTTGCTCCAGCCGGGTGCCGGGGCGGCCTTGGTGCAACCGATCACGCTCGCATGGGGCGCCGTCGTGGATCCGGATGGGCCGATCGGGAGCTATACGTGGCAGGTGTCGCCCACTTCGACCTTCGCCTTCATTATCGCGGCGGGGTTCACGAATACGCCCGCCGACGGCAGTCCGGCCCGCACACAAGCCACCGTCAGCGGTTTGCCGAACGGGACCTACTTCTGGCGCGTCAAGGCCACCCAGATCGTCGGCGGAGCGGTCTTCGCGCTGGATTCGGCCTGGTCGGTAGGGAGCTTCACCGTCGTCGGGCTCGGGCCCGCGCCCGGAACACCCAGTTTCACCTCGCCCGCCAGCCCCGCGCAGTTCCACGTGCGCGAGTTCTTCCTCATCAACTGGACCGCCGTGCCGGGCGCCCATCACTACTTGCTGGAAGCCGACGATGAGCCGACCTTCTCGTACCCGTTGACGCTGACGCTCGACGCGCTGCAGTTCGGGACGAGCTTCCGCGCCGGATGGGGCAACGCGCTCAACGCCTTCTACCGCATCGTGGCGGTGTCGGCGGGCGGCGTGCGCAGCCTCCCGTCGCCGACGCTGAGCGTCCAGATCACGAACGCCGCGCCGGTTCCGCCGCCGCCCACACTGCTGTCGCCGATCGGCGGGGCCACGGTGACGTTGCCGTTCACGCTCGACTGGACCGACACGGCGAACCCGCAGGTCGCCGGCTACGACGTCGACATCGACAACGAGCCCAACTTCCTCGGCACCGTCGGCGTGCTGTTCGTCGGGGGGGTTACCCGCTCCGACTACATGGTCGTGCCGGACCCGCTGGTCGAGGGCTTCAATCACTTCCCACCGGGAACGTACTTCTGGCGCGTGCGCGCCGATCACGGCGACGTCGTCGGTCCGTGGTCGGCGGGACAGAGCTTCACCGTCGCCCCGTTGCCGGCGACTCCGCCAGGGCTGGCGATCTTCCACATCATCACCGAGCCCGGGAGTGTCTCGGGCGGCAACTCGACCCAGGCGCGCGTCACGCTGAACATGCCCGCGCCGCCGGGCGGCGCGCTGATCAAGCTCGCCACCGATTTCCCACATGCCCAGGTGCAGACCAGTGTCGTGGTCCCCGAAGGCAAGACCGACGCGACGGTCACTCCGATCACGACGATCCCGGTGCCCGGCGCGACGGTCGGCAGCGTCCGCTCCGCCTACGGCCTCGGCTGGCAGGACAACTCACTGGGTTTGTGGCCGATCCTCTGGGGCGTCGCGCTCGACCACGAGAGCGTGGTCGGGGGGGGCTCCGTCCTGGGGACGGTGACGCTGCTCAATCCGGCGCCACCTGGCGGCGTCGTGGTGACGCTGGTGAACAACGACAGCGATCTGATCACGCTGCCTCCGAACGTCTTCATTCCGGCGGGCGGGACCGGTGCGACCTTCAACGTCCTCACGTCACCGGTCTCGGTTCCCACACGCGTGACCATGGATTCGGGCACCGCGTTCGAGGGCTACCATGCCCCTGCCACGTGGCTGAACTTGCTGCCGGCGGGAAGTGCGACGCCACCTGCGAGTCTTTCGTCGCTGACCCTCGCGTCCGCCGGGATTCTCGGCGAAGGCACCACGACGGGAACCGTGACGCTCACTTCGCCCGCACCCGCTGGGGGAGCCCTGGTCCCCCTGAGCGGCAGCATGGAGGGGCAGGTCGTCACACCCCAGAGTGTGACAGTCCCCGCGGGCAGCATGAGCGCCAACTTCACGATCACGGCGCCCCAGGTGAATGCGCCGCGCTATGTCCTCATCCAGGGCTCATACGGCACCAGCGGCGGAATGCAGGCGACGCTACTCGAAATCGACCCGGGACCGCCGGGTTCCTCCGTTCTCTTCGCCCTCGGCGTCAACCCGATGGGTCTGATCGGCGGCACGTCGACGCGCGGAACCGTCTCCACGGTCATGCTCGCGCCGGCCGGCGGCGGTGCGGTGACGCTGACCAGCGACAACCCGTCAATCGTCCAGGTGCCCCCCACCGTCGCCATTCCGGCCGGAAACAGCGCGAACAGCTTCACGATTACCACCAGTCGCGTCCTCGTCGGGACGACCGTGCGCATCGACGCAACGGCCGGCGGCGTCACGAGATCTCAATTCCTCAATCTGGCGCCCGATCCGAACGCGCCGCCGCTCCTGTCGTCGGTGACTCTCGCCGCGGCGAGCGTCGTCGGCGGCAACAGCGTGTCCGGCACCGTGTTCCTGAGCAGCCCTGCGCCGGCAGGCGGGGTGTCGGTGACGCTCTCGACCAGCAGTCTGATCGCTCGACCCCAGCCGGTCGTGACCGTGCCCGCGGGCTCGAGCTCTGCCAGCTTCACGGTGGCCACGTCGACCGTGACGGCGAACACGCCGGTCACCATCACGGCCTCCTTCGACGTGAGTCGGTCGGCCAGCCTGACCGTCTTGCGGAGCGCGGCGCCGCCGCCCACGCCAGGCACCCCGAGCCTGCTCAGTCCGGCGGACCAGGCGACCGTCGCCCAGCCGATCCTGTTCGACTGGAGCGACGCGGCGAATGCGGCCACGTACCTGATTCAGATCTCGAGCTCCAACAACTTCACCCCGCTCGTGTCGAGTCAGACGGTGAGCGTATCGCAGGCGACGATCAGCGGCCTGCCGGCCCAGCAGCTCTTCTGGCGCGTCCGGGCGGTCAACTCCGCCGGCGTCGCCGGGTCGTTCTCGGCCGCGCGTCGCGTCACGCCGAGAGCCGCACCGCCTCCGCCGGCCGCGGCGAGCTTGTCCGCCGTGAGCGTCGCCCCGACCTCCGTCGTCGGTGGCAACCCGTCACAGGGTACCGTGACGCTGACGGCCGGTGCGCCCACGGGCGGCGCCGTGGTGAGTCTCAGCAGCAGTAACCCGGCCGTCGTCGGCGTGCCCGCCAGCGTCACCGTCCCGGTAGGGGCGACGAGCGCGACCTTCACGATCGCGACGACGACCGTCACGGCGTCGACCGCGCCGACGATCTCCGCGACCTTTGGCGGCGTCGCACGCACGGCAGTATTGACCGTGAATCCCGTTCCGGCGGCGCCGACCTTGTCGACGCTGACGGTCAATCCGACGAGCGTCGTCGGCGGAGCCGGGAGCACCGGCACGGTGACCTTGACCGCTGCCGCGGGAACAGGCGGGGCCATCGTCACGCTGTCGAGCAGCAACACGACCGTGGCCGGAGTGCCTCCGAGCGTGACGGTGGCCCCCGGCGCGACCAGCGCAAACTTCGGGATCACGACGACCGGCGTCACTGCCGCAACGCCGGTGACCGTCGGCGGCGCCTTCGGAGGCGCCAGCGCAACGGCGAC
>VBKG01000093.1 GCA_005879585.1 Deltaproteobacteria bacterium
CTCGACTCGTCCACGTTGCAGAAGAGCGCGATCTTGGCCTTCACCTTCTTCTCGAGCGGCTGCGTCGCACGGCAGAGCAGCAGGTCGGGCTGGATGCCGAGCCCCGTGAGCTCCTTTACGCTGTGCTGCGTGGGCTTGGTCTTGAGCTCGCCGGCGGTCGAGATGAACGGCACGAGCGTCAGGTGGATGTAGAGCGCGTTCGGGCGGCCGACCTCCCAGCCGAACTGGCGGATGGCCTCGATGAAGGGCAGGCTCTCGATGTCGCCGACGGTGCCGCCCACCTCGCAGATGCAGACGTTGGCGCCCTCGGCCGCCTCGCGGACGCGCCGCTTGATCTCGTCGGTGATGTGGGGGATCACCTGGACGGTGCCGCCGAGGTAGTCGCCGCGGCGCTCCTTCGAGATCACCGTGTCGTAGACCTGGCCGGTGGTGAGGTTGTTCCGCCGGCTCATCCGGGTGGAGACGTACCGCTCGTAGTGGCCGAGATCGAGGTCGGTCTCCGCGCCGTCGTCGGTGACGAACACCTCGCCGTGCTGGAAGGGGCTCATCGTGCCGGGGTCGACGTTGATGTAGGGGTCCATCTTGACGAGCGTCACCTTGAGGCCGCGCGCCTCGAGGAGCGCGCCCATGGACGCCGAGGCCACGCCCTTGCCGAGCGACGACACGACGCCGCCCGTCACGAAGATGAACTTGGTCTTCGAGCCGTTCTGCTTCGTCATCGGCCGCCCCCGTCCACCATGGCCCGCGCCCGCTCGAGGTCGGCCTGGGTGTCGACTTCGACGAGCGGCTCCGCTTGCTGCCACTCGACGATCCCGATTGCAATCCCGTTCTCCAGCGCGCGCAGCTGCTCGAGCTGCTCGCGGCGCTCGAGAGGCGACGGCCGCAGGCTCGCGAGCCGGAGCAGCACGTCGCGCCGGTAGGCGTACATGCCGATGTGCCGGAGCCCGAAGGGCTCGTCCGCCGGCCGCGCGCCGTCGCGATCGCACGGGATCGGGCTCCGCGAGAAGTAGAGGGCCCGCCCGTCGAGCCCCGCGACCACCTTCACGACGTGCGGCGAGCGCCACTCGGCCTCGTCGCGAATGTACGCCGCGAGGGTTGCCATGGGGAGCGACGGGTCGGCGTCCAGGCGCGCGACGAGTCGCTCGACCATCGCCGGCTCGACGAACGGCAGGTCGCCCTGCACGTTCACGACGACGTCGGCGTCGAGCCGCGCCGCGACCTCCGCCAGCCGGTCGGTCCCCGTCGGGTGGTCGGCCCGCGTCATCGCCACCTCCACCCCGGTCGGCTGCACCGCGTCCCGGATGCGCACGTCGTCGGTCGCGACGATGACCTGCCCGAGACCGCGCGCCCGCCGCGTCCGCTCGGCGACGTGGCACACCATCGGCCGCCCCGCGATCAGCGCGAGCGCCTTCCCGGGGAGGCGGCTCGATTGATACCGAGCTGGGATGACTGCCACGGCGCGCACGTCCATGAAATGAAAAACCGCAGCCGAGGCCGGTGTGCGATACTGGCCGCGACGCGGCGCTCGACCGGACCACCGGAACAGGGCTACGGAACTCCCATATAGGAGGGGGTGACGAGGCCTGTCAATTGACGCCGGAGGCCGGTGAGGTCTTCGCGATGATCCCGCGTTGCGGCGCACGGCCGCGGGCGGCGACGGGGTACCGACCGCGAGTTGTCGAAGGGAATAAGGGCCGGGCCCGGCGACCAATTGCGGAACTGGTGTGAGCCCCTCCGCGATGTCTCTCAGCGGAGCGGGCTTGACGTCAAGCTAGCAAGGTGCTATATCTTCAGCCAGGGCACGTCCGCGCGAGAGCCCGATGGAGACGCGTCTCCTGGGTGGACGAGCCTATCGCGAGCGGGGTGCCACGGCAGCCGCCTCACCACTCGATTGACTCGAGGCCCATGGGACTCATAGTCAACCTGTGCAGTCGGTCGAGCGGGTGCGCGCGTTGCTGCGGGTGGGGGGGCCCGGGGACGCGACGTTCGTTGCGGAGCTCGCGCGGACGGCGTTCAGCGCGTACGGGGAGTACGATCGGGTGTTGCCGCACTGGCTCGGGACGCGCGGGGTGGCGACCGTGGTGGCGGAGGACGACGGGATGCCGGCGGGGTTCGCGATGCTCGGGATGCGGCCGGGACTCCACCTCGGCCGCCCCGATGCGGAGCTGCTCGCCGTCGCGGTGGCGGCGCTGGCACGGCGGCGGGGGATCGGGCGGGCGCTCGTACGCGAGGTGATCGTGATCGCCGAGCGCTGGCGGGTACGCGGCATCCGGCTACATACGGCCGACACGAACGTCGTGGCACAGCGTTTGTTCGCGGGTGAGGGGTTCCTCGCCGAGGCGAGCCGCGAAGGGTTCTATCCGAACGGCCAGGGCGCCGTCGCGATGCGGCGGCCGCTCGAGCGCCGCCGCCGCTCGCGGTCCTGAGCCCCGCGTGTCGTACCCGTCGTGGCGCTGAACGCTTCTGGCGACGGTGCAGCGAGCGTGGTAGCGGGCGGCGATGGACCTCAGCTATTCGCCCGAGGAGCACGCCTTCCAGCGCGAAGTCCGTGGCTGGCTCGCACGCAACATGCCGAAGCGCGAGCCGGACGAGCGGCCCCTCGACTTCCACGACCCGCGGCGCATCGCGCGCGGCAAGGGGTGGCAGCGAAAGCTCTACGAAGCCGGTTACGTCGCCATGGGCTGGCCGCGCGACTACGGCGGCCAGGGCGCCGACGTCATGCGCCAGACGATCGTCAACGAGGAGATGGTACGCGCACGGGCGCCGGGTTTGATCGGCCTCATGGGTATTCAGATGGTGGGGCCGACGCTCATCGCCCACGGCACCGAGCAGCAGCGGCGTCGCCATCTCCCTCCGATCCTCACCGCGGAGGAGATCTGGTGTCAGGGTTACTCAGAGCCCGGCTCCGGCTCCGACCTGGCGTCGCTCCGCACGCGTGCAGAGCTCCGCGGCGACGAGTTCGTCGTCAACGGGCAGAAGGTCTGGACGTCGAACGCGCAGTTCGCGGACTGGATCTTCTGCCTCGTGCGCACCGATCCCGACGCGCCGAAGCACCGCGGCATCTCCTATCTCCTGATCGACATGAAGAGTCCCGGGATCACGGTGCGCCCGCTCGTGCAGATGACCGGCGACGCCGGCTTCAACGAGGTGTTCTTCGAGGACGTGCGCGTGCCGCGCGCGAACCTCGTCGGCGGGCTCAACGACGGCTGGACGATCGCCAACGCGACGCTCTTCCACGAGCGCAACATGCTCGGCTCGACGACGCGCACCCAGCAGGTCCTGCAGGGCCTTCTCCGCCTCGCACGCACGCACGGGCGAGCAGGCCGTCCGGCGAGCGCCGACCCGGCGATCCGTCGCCGGCTCGCCGACCTGGCGATCCGCGTCGAGACCATGAAGCTCGAGGCCTATCGTCAACTGACCGATACGCTGCGCGGCCGGAGCCCCGGCATTGCCGCCTCGGTCAGCAAGCTCGTCACCACCGAGCTGAACCACGACCTCGCCGAGGCGGCGCTCGACATCCTCGGCTCCTACGGCCCGCTCGCGCGAGGGAATCGCCGCGCCCGCGACGGCGGCACATGGCCCGTCGACTTCATGTTCACGCTCGGGCTCATCATCGGCGGCGGCACGTCCCAGATCCAGAAGAACATCATCGCCGAGCGCGGGCTCGCGATGCCGCGCGAGCTGCGCGCGTGATCGACTTCGGCCTCTCCGACGACCAGCAGGCACTGCAGCGCGCGGCGCGCGAGTTCCTCGCCGCCGAATGCCCGCCGTCGCTCGTGCGCGACACGGCGAAGCAGCCCGACGGCGTGCCCCGGGCGCTGTACGCGAAGATGGTGGAGCTCGGCTGGATGGGCCTCGCGGTGCCGGAGGCGCAGAACGGCCTCGGGCTCGACACGCTCGCGCTCGCGTTGGTCCTCGAAGAGCTCGGGCGCGTCGCGGCGCCCGGCCCGTTCCTGTCGACCCAGCTCGTCATCGCGGCGCTGGTCCGCGCCGGCACCGTCGCGCAGCGGCGCGAGTGGCTCGGGCGTCTCCTGTCCGGCCAGGCCTTCGGCAGCCTCGCCTACCTCGAGGAGAGCGACCGGCACGATCCGGCGGGCATCGCGCTGCGGGCCCGCCGGACGCGCGGCGGGTACGCGCTCACCGGCAGCAAGCTCTTCGTGCTCGACGCGCCGGGGGCCGATCTGTTCCTGGTCGCCGCGCGGACGCGTCCCGGCAGCGGCGCGGCGGGCGTGTCGCTCTTCCTCGTCGCGCGCGAGACGGCCGGCGTGCGCGTCCGCCCCGAGGAGACCATCGACCTCACGCGCCGCGTCGGCGAGCTCACCCTGCGCGACGTCACGCTGCCGGCGACGGCGCTGCTCGGCGGCGAAGGCAAGGGCTGGCGGCTCCTCGAGCGCCTGCTCGACCTCGGTGCGATCGGCATCGCCGCCGACAGCCTCGGGGGCGCCGAGCGGGCGCTCGCGATGGCGGTCGAGTATTCGAAGACGCGCGAGCAGTTCGGCCGGAAGATCGGCTCGTTCCAGGCGCTCAAGCACATGGCGGCGGAGATGGTGGCGGAGGTCGAGCCCGCGCGGTCGCTCGTGTGGTACGCGGCGTACGCGTTCGATCATCGCCCGCGCGAGCACGCCCGCGCCGCGAGCGTCGCCAAGGCGCGTCTCGGCGACGTGTACGCCCGCACGGCGCGCCGCGCCGTCGAGATGCACGGTGGGATCGGCTTCACCTGGGAGCACGATCTCCATCTCTGGTTCAAGCGGGCACGCTGGAACCGGGTGGCATTCGGAGACCCCGACCACCACCGCGAGCGGCTCGCCACGATCGACCGATACTGACGCGCGGGATCAGCTTCCGGTGGCCGCGAAGTCGGCGCCCGTCGCGAGGCGTGCGACGGCCGCCGCGATCTCGCCGGGCTCGACGGGCTTCGCGATGTGGGCCTGGAACCCGGCGGCGAGAGCGCGCTCGCGGTCCTCTCGCCGGGCATACGCGCTGAGTGCCAGCGCCGGCACGGGCCGCGCCGCGCCGGCCTCCCTCGCCCGCACGCGGGCAAGAAGTTCGTACCCGTCGACGCCAGGCATCGCGAGGTCGCTGATGATGACGTCGGGACGGGCCTGTGCCATCGCGTCGAGCGCCGCGGGAGCCGAGGCGACGGCGGTGACGTGCGCCCCGCACTCCTCGAGCAGCATCGCGAGCGCCTCGCGGGCATCCCGCGCGTCGTCGACCACGAGCACGGACACGCGATCCAGGGAGGGAAGCCGATCCGCGACGCCTTCCGGCGCGGCCACACCTGCGTCGAGCGCGCTGAGCGGCAGCCGCACGGTGAACGTCGCGCCTCGCCCGGCTCCCCCGCTGTCGGCCTGCACGCTCCCGCCATGCAGCTCGACCACGCGCCGCACGATCGCGAGGCCGAGCCCGAGGCCGCCCTGCGTGCGCGTGCTCGAGGCATCCGCCTGCCAGAACGATTCGAAGATCCGGCCGAGGAACTCCGGCGCGATGCCGCGGCCGGTATCGCTGATCCGGATCACGGCGTCCGTGCCCGCGCGGTCGAGGGACAGGGCGATGCGTCCATTTCGCGGCGTGAACTTGACGGCGTTGGAGAGCAGGTTCCAGACGACCTGCTCGAGCCGGCTGGCGTCACCGGAGAGCGGCCCGGGAGCGACGAGCTGCGTGTCGAGCTGGATGCCCTTCGCCTCCGCCAGCGTCCGCACGCTGTCGACGGCGGCCTCGACGACCGTGACCAGATCGACCGGCCTGCGGTCCAGCCTGAGCTTTCCGGTGATCAGGCGCGAGATGTCGAGGAGATCTTCGACGAGCTGCACCTGCAGCTTCGTGTTGAGCTCGATCGTGGCGAGTGCGCGTGCGATGCCCGCCTCATCGAGCTTCCGCGCGCGCAGCAGCCGCGTCCACCCGAGGATGGCGCTCAACGGCGTGCGGAGCTCGTGCGACAGCGTCGCGAGGAACTCGTCCTTCACGCGGTTGGCGGCCTCGGCGGCGCGGTAGAGGCGCGCGTTGTCGATCGCGAGCGCGGCGCGCCGGCCGGTCTCCTCGGCAAGCGTCTGGTCTGCCCGCCCGAAGTGGCGGCCCGCGGTCGTGGACAGAAAGGTGATGGCGCCGAGCGTCTCTCCGCGCGCCTGCAACGGTGCGCACATGGCCGAGACCACGCCGAGGCTCTGCAGGATCGCGACGTAGTCGGCGTCACGGGCGCCGTCGCGCAACATCTTCTCGGTGACCTCGACGACGAGCTCGGGCTGCCCGCTATGGACGGCGTGACCCGGCCCGCTCGGGTCCTCGCGCCGGGGCGGATGACGCCGCACGAGCTCGCGGGCGACCGCCTCCGTGTCCGCGTCGGTATGCGCCAGTGCGAGGCAGCAGAGCGTGCCGTCGGCCTCGGCGACGTGCACGATGCACGCGTCCGCGATGAACGGCACCGCCAGCCGGGCGAGTCGGTCGAGCGTCCGCGCGCAGTCGAACGACGAGGAGACGATCGCTGTCGCCTCTGCGAGAAAGGCGGTACGGAGTCCCGCTTCCTCCGCGACCGCGCGTGCGGCCGTCTCGCGGGCGAGGAGGTCCGCCCGCGCCGCCTCCAGCCGCTTTCGCCCGGTGACCTCCATGACGACACCGGTGAGCCTCGTGATTCGTCCCGTGGCGTCACGCAGCACGTCGCCCGTGGAGACCAGCCAGTGAACGCTGCCGTCCGGCCACACGGTGCGGTATTCGACCCGATTCGCCATTCCGAGCTCGAGCGCATGCGCGGCCGCCAGCCGGAAGTCGGAGCGGTCCTCGGGGTGAACCGTGGCCAGCGCCGCGTCGAACGTCCGTCCGAACGTGCCCGGCGGAAGCCCGTGGAGGTGTTCGAGCTGCTCGGACCACACCACTTCGCCCGTCGCGATATTCCAGTCGTACGCGCCCATATGGCCGGCGTCGAGGGCGAAACGGAGCCGCTCCTCGCTGGCGCGGAGCGCCTGCCTGGCAGTCCTGGCTTCGATGAAGTGCCGCAAGGCCCGACGTCCCCACGGTACGCCGCGCCTGGTCGCCAGCAGGGTGGCCGCAGCGAGCGCGATCACGCCGGCCGCGCTCATGCCCATCGCAACTGCAGCGACCGCGACACAGACGGTCAGCAAGTAAGGCAGGATTCCTGCGCTCCCCCGCCCGCCCATTGATTGCCTGCGTAGCGCCAGATGGACGTGAACCACAATACTCCTGTCAAGTCGGCGTTGCTCGTGGAAACACGGGTGTCGGCCCGCCGCCGGCCGACGATCTCATGTCGGATATCCCTACGAAGTGCCTGGCGAGCAACCAAGTTAGGAAGGGACGGCTCGACTTCGCACAAGGAGGGTGCTGACAAATTCCTCGTATTTCGACAACCTGTCGTGAGCGGCATGGCGCGGGGCCGGAGGGTTCCTCCGGCCCCGCACTCCCGCTCAGCGGGCGGCCATGCTGACACGCGTGTCGTTCTGAACGGCGCGCACACCCGGAGTCGAGCGGGCCGCGATCGCGGCCTCGAGTCGCTGCTGCTCGTCCTCCACCGTGCCGGTGAGCCGCGCCACTCCGTTCTTGACGTCGACGCTGATGCTGCTGCCCTTCAGGTTCTCACGCGCGTCGATCGCCCTCTTCACTTCCTGCTTGAGATCATCGTCCTTCGCCTTCACCTGTTCCTTGCGGGCGATCGGGACGACCTGAAGCTCGTTCGCCACCCGCGTGACGCCGCCGACCTTGCGGGCATCCGCCTCTGCGGCAGCCTTCGCCTGCTGTGTCGGTACCGACCCCCAGAGCGTCACGGTCCCGTTGAAGGTGTCGACGTTGACGTCGAGCGCCGGGACGTCGCTGTCGGCGAGGAGCCGCATCTTGGTGTCGGCGGTGATCGTCATGTCCTTGGCGGCCGCGCCCATGCTCCGCGTGGCCTCCGTCTTCGACGGCTCGTTCCGCCGGATCTCGTCGTCGGCGAGCCGGTCCGGGCTCTCGATCTCACTCTCGACCTTGCGGACGCCCGGCACGCCGCGCGCGATCTCGATCGCGCGCAGGTGATCGGACATCGTCTGCGCCTTGCCGCCGAGCAGCACGGCGCCGTTGTTCACCGACTGCACGGCGATGTGGCTGTCCTTCCCGAAGTCCTTTGAGGATTCATGCTCTTGAGCAAGGTTCAGGCCACCGCGCCGCGGGACATTTTGTCGCCGCGAGGAGGCGATCTCCGTCGCCGGACGTGGGCCCTGTAGCGAAACGCCACGAGCCGTCGCACCGCCCCCGGCGCGGGGGCTGCGTCCGTCAGTTGCGCTGCGCCGTCGGACGGACGAGCACGTCGTGCACCTCGGCGTACGGTGGCCGGGTGACGACCCACAGAATCGCGGCCGCGATGTCGCCCGCTTCGAGCACCTTGAAGCGGCCGTACGTCTCGGTGCGCGCCTCGGGCCGGCCGGCGAACACCTCGGCGAACTCCGTCTCGACGTGACCCGGGGACACGGCGGAGACGCGGATAGCGCTCTGCCGGGCGCGGAGCTCCTGGCGGAGCCCCTCGGTGAGCGCCCGCACCGCGAACTTCGTCGCCGCGTACATGGCGGCATCGGGGCTCGGGATGCGATGGGCGGCCATGGAGGAGACGTGGACGATGTGACCCGCCGCGCCGCGACGCTCCATGTCGCGAATCGCCTCGCGCGTGGCGATCGCAAGCCCCAGCACGTTGACCTCGAGCATCTCGCGCCAGAGCTCGGTCGGTGCCGAGCCGAGCGGGGCGCGCTTCCCGAGACCGGCGGCGTTCACCAGGACGTCGACGCCGCCGAAGCGCTCGCGCGCGAGCGCGAAGAGGCCGACGACGTCGGCCTCGCGCCGCATGTCCGTCGCCGCGATCGCGACGGCGGCGCCGCTCCCGCCGAGCTCCGCGGCGAGTGCCTCGAGCCGGTCCATCCGTCGCGCGCCGAGGACGACCGCCGCGCCGGCGCGGGTGAGCTCGCGCGCCGTCGCCGCGCCGATGCCGCTCGACGCGCCGGTCACCACCGCCGTTCGTCCGACGAGCGCGCCCGACACGCGGCGGCTTGTAAGTCCCCTTGACGTGCCCCGTCAATCGGTGTGACTTGTCGAGCCCACGGGAGGGCACTGATGCCGGTCAATCTTTCCTACGTCGGGAAGCGGATGGAGTCCGTCACCCACACATACGACGAGCGCGACGTGATGCTGTACGCGCTCGGCGTGGGCGCGGGGCCCGACGAGCTCCAGTTCGTCTACCAGCGCGACCTGAAGGTGCTGCCCACCTTCGCGGTCATTCCCGCCTTCCCCGCCATGCTGAACCTCGGCGGCGCCATGGAGGTGAACCCGGTGATGGTGCTGCACGGCGAGCAGCGCATCGAGCTGCACGCGCCGATCCCCACGAGCGGCACGATCGTCACCACGCCGACCATCAAGGCGATGTACGACAAGGGGAAGGGTGCGCTCGTCCTCGTCGAGACGGAGAGCGTCGACGCCAAGGGAAAGCTCCTCTTCCGCAACACGTCGGGCATCTTCGCCCGCGGCGAGGGCGGCTTCGGCGGCGAGCGCGGCCCGAGCGGCCCGCGCAACGTCCCGCCCAACCGGGCGCCCGACAAGTCGATCGCGATGCCGACGCGCCCGGACCAGGCGCTGCTCTACCGGCTCTCCGGCGACATGAACCCGCTGCACGCCGATCCTGAGTTCGCGCGCATGGCAGGCTACGAGCGCCCCATTCTCCACGGGCTCTGCACCTTCGGATTCGCCGGCCGGGCCGTGCTGCGCGCGTGGTGCAACGACGACCCGGCGCGTCTCAAGTCGTTCGAGGTGCGGTTCTCGGGTGTCGTCTATCCGGGCGAGACGATCACCACCGACATGTGGCAGATCTCCCCGGGAAAGATCGTGCTCACCGCGAAGACCGAGCGTGGCGAGGCGGTGCTCACGGGCGCGGCCGCCGAGGTCGCGACCTGAGGAGGCTCGGGCGCGGATTGGCAGCCGCGGCGCTCGTCGTCGGGTGTGCGCGCCAGCCGCCGCCGAAACCCGCGTCGCCGCCGCCCCCGCCTCTCACCGAGGAGCCCCTCCCGCCGTCGACGACCGCCGACTTCGCGGTCGGCCCGATCAACGAAACGCGGAGCGCGGAGGGCACCACGGTGTTCATCGAGGGCACGGTGCGGAACACGGGCTCGCGGCCGAGCCGCGACGTCACCGTGACGGTCGAGGGGCTCGACGCGGACGGCATGCGCGTCGTCTCGGCCGACACGCTGCCGACGCCGCAGGCGATCCCGCCGGGTACCACCGCGAGCTACGTCGTCCGGCTGCCGAACGACCCGGCGGTGCGCACCTACCACGTGATCGCGGTCGGGCGATAGACGCATGCAACCGCCGGCGGGTCGGCTCACGATCGGAGACCGGGTGGAGGCGCCGGGCGGCCGCGTCGGGCGCGTCGTGCGCGGCGAGCTCATCGCGTCGAACGGCGCGTGGCGCTACACCGTCGCCCTCGACGACGGGACCACGGCGGACTACCTCGACTTCGAGCTCCGGCGCGTGCCGGGGGCGTGACGGAGAGACGATGGCGTACGAGCAGATCCTCTACGAGGTGGACGGCGGGGTGCTGACGATCACGCTCAACCGGCCCGAGAAGCTGAACGCCTTCACGCCGACGATGATGCGCGAGCTGATCGACGCCTTCGATCGCGCCGACACGGACGATGCCGTGCGCGCCGTGATCGTCACGGGAGCGGGCCGTGCGTTCTGCGCCGGCGCCGACCTTTCGGGCGGCGGGGGGACGTTCGACAACACGGCGCGGGACACGCTCGAGACGCACCGCGACGGCGGGGGTCTCGTCGCACTTCGCATCTACGAGGCGAAGAAGCCCGTGATCGCCGCGATCAACGGCCCTGCGGTCGGCGTCGGGATCACGATGACGCTACCGATGGACGTGCGGCTCACGTCCACCGCGGCACGCATCGGGTTCGTCTTCGCCCGTCGCGGCATCATCCCCGAAGCGTGCAGCAGCTGGTTCCTGCCGCGCGTGGTCGGGATCAGTCGCGCGGCCGAGTGGACGTTCACGGGGCGCGTCTTCCCCGCGGAGGAGGCGCTCGCCGGCGGGCTCGTGAGCCGGGTCGTCGCGCCCGAGGCGCTGCTCGACACGGCGCGCGGGCTCGCGCGCGAGATCGCCGAGCACACCTCGGCGGTGTCGGTCGCGCTCGCGCGCCAGCTCTTCTGGCGCATGCTCGGCGCGGACCATCCCATGGAAGCGCACAAGGTGGACTCGAAGGCCATCTATTGGATGGGCGGCGCCGCGGATGCGCGTGAGGGCGTCGCCGCGTTCCTCGAGAAGCGTCCCGCCCGGTTCACGCTGCGGCCGAGCGCGGATATGCCGCCGTTCTATCCGTGGTGGCCGCAGCGGCCGTTCAAATGACCGCGCGCGTGCGCGCCGTCGCAGTTGCCGCTGCGGAATCGAGCCGGTAAAAACGAGCAGTGCCGACCGGCGACGAGATCCGCCAGAGCTTCCTCGACTTCTTCCGGGAGCGCGGACACACCGTCATCCCGAGCGCCGCGCTCGTCCCGCACGACGACCCGAGCCTGCTCTTCGTCAACGCCGGCATGGTGCAGTTCAAGCAGGTATTCCTCGCCAAGGAGCGGCGGCCCTACGTGCGCGCCGTCGACTCGCAGAAGTGCCTGCGCATCAGCGGCAAGCACAACGACCTCGAGCAGGTGGGACGCGACACCTACCATCACACGTTCTTCGAGATGCTCGGCAACTGGTCGTTCGGCGACTACTACAAGCGCGAGGCGATTCTCTGGGCGTGGGAGCTCCTGACCGGCGTCTGGAAGCTCCCGAAGGCCGCGCTCTGGGCGACGGTGCACACCACCGACGACGAGGCGGCGGCGCTGTGGAGCGAGGTGACGGACGTCGACCGCGCGCACGTGCTGCGCTTCGACGCCGAGAACTTCTGGGAGATGGGCGAGACCGGTCCGTGCGGCCCGTGCTCCGAGATCCACATCGACCGCGGGCCGGACACGTGTGACCGCGGCGCCGACCCGGCGCACCGCTGCGGCGTGAACGTGGGCTGCGCCCGCTTCATCGAGATCTGGAACCTGGTGTTCATCCAGTACAACCGCGACGAGGCGCGGAAGCTCACCGAGCTGCCGGCGAAGCTCTCGGGCAAGCACTACGGACGGTCGACGCAGGACGACGTGTCGCTGCGAGTGATCGCCGATCACGGTCGGGCGGTCACGTTCCTCATCGCCGACGGCGTGCTGCCGTCGAACGACGGCCGCGGGTACGTGCTCCGGCGGCTGCTTCGCCGCGCCGCGCGCCACGGGAAGCTGCTCGGTCTGTCGCGGCCGTTTCTCCACGAGGTGGTGGGTACGGTGGTCGACACGATGGGCCGCGCCTACCCCGAGGTCGTCGAGCATCAGCGTCGCACCATGGAAGTGGTGCGCGAGGAAGAGGAGCGCTTCGCCGCCACGCTCGATCGGGGTCTCGCGCTGCTCGAGAGCGAGGTCGCGCAGGTACGCCAGGCCGGCGAGCGAACGCTCGCGGGCGAGGTCGCGTTCCGCCTCTACGACACCTACGGATTCCCGCTCGACCTCACCGAGGACATCCTCGCGGCCGAGGGCGTGGTCGTCGATCGCGCCGGCTTCGAGCGCGCCATGGAGGCGCAGCGCGAGCGGGCGCGCGGTGCCAAGCGGTTCACCGACGCGGAGGCGGCGCCCGGGATCGTGGCGCGGCCGGCGGCGCTCGGCACCCGGTTCGTCGGCGACCGCGTCGCGGAATGGGAATCGGAGGTGCTGGCCCTCGTCGCGGAGGGCCGCGAGACGCGTGGCCCGCTCGGCGCCGGAGCGGAGGTCGACGTCGTGACCGCCGAGACGCCCTTCTATGCGGAATCGGGCGGGCAGGTGGGCGACCGCGGCTGGCTCGAGACGCCCGACGGCGCGACGCGCATCGAGGTGCTCGACACGCAGAAGCTCGCACCGACGGTCGTCGCGCATCGCGGTGTCGTGCGCCAGGGTACCGTGTCGGTCGGCGACCGGGTCCGCCTGCGGATCGACGTCGGCCGGCGCGAGGCGGCGCGGCTCAACCATTCCGCGACGCATCTCGTGCACGCGGCACTCCGCCACCGGCTCGGCACGCACGTCCGGCAGTCCGGCTCGCTCGTGACGCCCGAGCGGCTGCGCTTCGACTTCACGCACACGCGGCCGGTCGGCGAGCAGCCTCTCGCCGAGATCGAGGACGAGGTGAACGCGCAGATCCGCGCCAACCTCGAGGTGTGGACCGAGGAGATGTCCTACGACGGCGCCGTCAAGGCGGGTGCACTCGCGTTCTTCGGCGAGAAGTACGGCGACCGCGTGACGGTGGTCCACATGGGCGAGTACTCCGTCGAGCTCTGCGGCGGCACGCACGTCGCACGCACGGGCGACATCGGCCTCTTCAAGGTGCGCGGCGAGGGCGGCGTGGCGGCCGGCGTACGGCGGCTCGAGGCGGCGACCGGCGAGGGCGCGCTCGACGCGGTCCGCCGCCACGAGGCGCTGCTGCGCGAGATCGCCGCGCTCTTGCGCGGCCCCGAGGAGGAGGCGGCGGCGAAGCTCGAGAAGCTCCTCGCGCAGCAACGCGAGCTCGAGAAGCGCATTGCCGAGCTCCAGGGGAAGCTCGCGGGCGGCGCCACGCGCGACGTGCTCGCCGACGCACGCCGCGTCGACGGCGTCACCGTGCTCGCGACGCGGGTCGACGGGCTCGACGACAAGGGGCTCCGCGACATGGCCGACCGGCTGCGGGCCCGCATCAAGTCGGGTGTCGTCGTGCTCGGCACGGCGCAGGGCGAGCGCGCGCTGCTGCTTGCCGCGGTCACCGACGACCTCGTCGGCCGCTTCCACGCCGGCAACATCATCAAGCAGCTCGCACCGCTCGTGGGCGGCGGCGGGGGCGGGCGGCCCGACTTCGCGCAGGCCGGCGGCAAGGACCCCGCCCGGCTCGACGAGGCGCTCGCCGCGGCCTACGACCTGCTCGGCGCCGGGAGGCGCTGAACCCTTGGCCGAACCGGTCGCTCCCGCGTCGCCCGCGCTCCGCTTCGACGACCCGCGCCTTTTCCGCGAGCTGCTCGGCCAGCACGACGAGCACGTGAAGACGCTCGAGCGCCACATCGGGCTCCGCATCGACGTCACCGACCAGACGCTCAGCCTCGCGGGCGATCCGGTGGAGACCGAGCTGGCGACGCGCGTCATCAACCAGCTCTACGGCCTCCTGGAGCAGGGCTATCCGATCTATCCGTCCGACGTCGACTACGCGATCCGCATCCTGTCGAGCGACCGCAATGCCAAGCTGCGCGACATCTTCCTCGACACCGTCTTCATCTCGGCGCACAAGCGGGTGATCACCCCGAAGAGTATCGCGCAGAAGGGGTACATCGACGCGATCCGCGGCTTCGACATCGTGTTCGGCATCGGTCCAGCGGGAACCGGGAAAACGTATTTGGCCATGGCAATGGCCGTGGCCGAGCTCATGAAGAACAGCTTCACGCGCATCATCCTCACGCGTCCCGCCGTCGAGGCCGGCGAGAAGCTCGGCTTCCTCCCCGGCGATCTCGCCGAGAAGGTGAATCCGTATCTCCGGCCGCTGTACGACGCGCTCCACGACCTGGTCGACTTCGACCGTGCGCGGAAGCTGGTCGAACGCGGCACGATCGAGGTCGCGCCGCTCGCCTTCATGCGCGGGCGCACGCTGAACGACTCCTTCGTGATCCTCGACGAGGCGCAGAACACGACCACGGAGCAGATGAAGATGTTCCTCACGCGCCTCGGCTACGGCTCGAAGGCGGTGATCACCGGCGACGTCACGCAGGTGGATCTGCCGGCGGGAAAGCTGTCGGGTCTCAAGGAAGCGCGCGGGATTTTACGGAACATCCCCGGCATCCGCTTCGTCGACTTCACCGAGCGCGACGTCGTGCGCCATCCGCTCGTGCAGGAGATCATCACCGCCTACGACCGGGCCGAGCGATGACGCGAGGGGATCCGGCGGTCGGCGTCTCGATGCGGGGCCGCCGGGCGCCGGCGCTGGCGGCGCGCCTCGGCCGGAGCGCGCGGCGGCTGCTCCGCGCGCTCGACCTCCGACACGGTGAGCTCTCGCTGCTGCTCGTCTCCGACGGCGAGATGCGCCGCCTGAACCGTCGCTGGCGCGGCCGCGATCGTCCGACGGACGTGCTCGCCTTCGCGCAGGCGGAGGGGCCGGGCGGTGCGCCCGACGGCATGCTCGGCGACGTCGTGATCTCGGTCGATACGGCGCGACGCCAGGCGGCCGAGCGGGGCGAAACGCTCGGCCGCGAAGCGGAGCGGCTGCTCGTCCATGGCGTGCTCCATCTGCTCGGCTACGACCACGAGCGCTCGACGGCCGAGGCGCGGCGGATGCAGCGACGCGAGCGGGCGCTCGCGCGCGTGCTCGGCGTGACGGCGCCGCGCAGGTAGGGCCGTGGCCACCGTCTCGCTCAGTCGGAACGGTGGACCCGCGGTCGCGGTCGCGCGGCACCCCCGCCGCGCGGCCCGCGCCGGACTCGCGGTCGCGAGCGGGCTCGTGCTGGCGGCGGCGTTTCCTCCCGTCGACCTCGAGTTTCTCGGCTGGGTGGGCCTCGTGCCGCTGCTGCTCGCGTGCCGGGGACTCGGCCCGCGCGCCGCTTTCGCCATCGGCTTCCTCGGCGGCGGCGTTTTCTACGTGGCGATCGTCTACTGGGTGGCGCATACGATCAGTGCGTATTCCGCCATCCCCGTGGCGCTCGCGGTCCCGATCCTGCTGCTCATGGTGAGCGTGCTCGCGTGCTACACGGGCGCCTTCACCGCGTCGCTCGCGTGGCTCGCGGAACGCGACCTTCCCGTCGTCTGGCTCGCGCCACCGCTCTGGGTGGGCCTCGAGTGGCTGCGGTCGTGGTTCATCCTAGGCTTTCCGTGGGCGTCGCTCGGCTATTGCCAGTATCGCTACCACGACCTCGCGCAGCTCGCCGAGGTGACCGGCGTGTACGGCATCTCGGCGATTGTCGTGCTGTTCAACGTCGTGACGCTGACGGTGATCGCCGAGCGCGGGCCGGGGCTCCGGCGCCTCGTCCCCGCGCTCGTGCTGCTGACGCTCCTCATGACGGTCGTGCCGTTCGCGGGCCGCCGCCGTGCCGCGGGCCTCGCGCACCGCAGCGCCGGCCATCTCCGCGTCGCGCTCGTCCAGGGCAACGTCGAGCAGGACCACAAATGGGATCCCGCGTATCAGGACGAGACGCTCCGGCGATACCGTGACCTCACGCGCGCCGCGTCCGCCGAGCGGCCGGACCTCGTCGTCTGGCCGGAGACGGCGACGCCGTTTTTCTTCCAGGAGCCCGGCCCCCTCCGCCAGGATATCCTCGACCTCGCGCGGGAAGAGCGCGCGTACCTCCTGTTCGGGAGCCCCGCATACCAGCAGACCGGGCGCGGCGCGCTCCAGGAGCTGAATCGTGCGTATCTGGTGTCGCCGGACGGACGCGAGCTCGGCACGTACGACAAGATCCAGCTCGTGCCGTTCGGCGAGTACGTCCCGTTCCAGTCCGTCCTCTTCTTCGTGCAGCGCCTCGTCGTCGCGATCGGCGACGTCGTCCCGGGCGTCGATCCGGTCGTCTTCCCGTTGCCCGCGGGGCGCTTCGGGGTCCTCATCTGCTACGAGGACATCTTTCCGGCGCTCACCCGCCGCTTCGTGGCCCGCGGCGCCGACTTCCTGGTGAACGTCACCAACGACGCGTGGTTCGGCCGGACGTCCGCGCCATACCAGCACCTCGCGCAGGCGACGCTGCGCGCGGTCGAGAATCGGGTCCCGCTCGTGCGGGTCGCCAACACCGGCATCTCGGCGGTCATCGACTCCGATGGCCGCATCCGCTGGCAGGGACCGCTCGAGGAGGCGATCCAGCACGTCGACGAGATCAGCTGGCCCGGCGTGCGGACGTTCTACACGCGGTTCGGCGACGTGTTCGCCTGGGGGTGCGCGCTCGTGACGATCGCGGCGCTCGCGGTCGGGGCTACGCGACGCTCCGGCTGAAGCGCTTCGGCGTGCTTCGCAGCTCGTCCGCGTGGGTGATTTCTTGTCCGCGCGCTTCTTGTCCCGGATGAACGACGCGGCCTATACTCCCGCCCCCGATGTCGACGGCGGCGTGCGAGGCAGCCTGGTTCAGCGGCCGGGTCGGTGCGCCGTCATGTGTCGCTGAGCCGCCTGCTCGTCGCACGAAGACCGCGTCTCCTCGAAACGGTGATGCAGCGCGCCGTACACCGGGCCGTCCGGCAGGCGGGTCTCACGAAGCCCGCTTCCTGCCATACGTTCAGGCACTCCTTCGCCACGCACCTCCTTGAGCACGGCTACAACATCCGGAGAGTCCAGGAACTGCTGGGACATCGCGACGTCCGGACGACGATGATCTACACGCACGTGCTGAACCGCGGGCCGGCAGGCGTCCGATCGCCGCTGGATGCGCTCTCACACGATCGTCCGCCCGTCGATTCGTCCGCGAGTTTGCCGTCGGTCGCGCGATACACTGATCTCCGGCGCAGCGTAACACGCACCAAAGCGCTTCTGCGGACGCCCGAGAAGGACCGGAAATGACGAAGGGATCGCCGAGTCAGGATGCCACGGGGTCTGGGACTAGACTGCGAGGGCGGCCAGGGTTTGGGCGTTATACGGAACTGCCCAATTGTCGTTGGGCGTCCGCCTGGTCAGCCTTGTAACTTCGCACGGGGAGAATCGGCGTGCCGAACTACTGGATTGTAGGGGCCATGTGGGGTGGACATGAAGAT
>VBKG01000423.1 GCA_005879585.1 Deltaproteobacteria bacterium
GGTCGAGACGGTGATCTCGTGCACTCCGACCCTCGCCATGTGACGCAGCCAGCCAAACGTCTTCCGGATATCTTCGCGGTCCTCTTCGGGAAAACCGATGACATTGAAGAGGCAGACCCGCATGCCGGCCTGCAACGAGGCACGGACCGATGCTTCGACGGCGGCGAGCTTCACCTTCTTCTTGATGGATCTGATGATTCGCTCGCTCCCGCTTTCCGGGGCGTAGGTGATGTGGTGGCATCCCGATTTCACCAAATACTGCGCGACCTCGGCGTCGATGGCTTCGGACCGAGTTCCAACCGGGAGCTGCCACGTAATGTTCAGCTGCCGGCGAATGAGCTCCTGACAAAACGCAACGATCCAGTCCTTCCGGACGATCGCAGTCAGGTCTTGGAACTGGAAGTCATTCGCGCGGAACGCCTTGGCATAGTATTCGATCTCGTCAACCACCTTGACCGGGTTCCTGGCCTTCCAGAGCTGCGTCCACATCTGTGGCGACGAGCAGAACGTGCATTCGAAGGGGCAGCCGCGGGTCGCCAGCATGGGCATGCTGCGGCCAACCACCGGACCCATGTAGACCTCGTTTTCCACATAAGCCATCGGATCGAGCAGGTCCCATGCCGGCCAGGGCAACTCGTCCGGGTCCATGACGCGCTCGCGTCGAGGCGTCTTCACGACCTGGCCGTTGCCGTCGACGAAGGCTACGCCGTTGATGTCACGGTAGCCTCGGTCGCCGGCCTCAAATGCGCTCAACAGCTCTCCGAAGGTCACCTCCCCTTCACCGAGAACGCACACATCGAGCGGAACCTGGTGCAGCACCGTATCGTACATGGCGGTGACGTGCTCTCCACCGGCGATGAGTTTCGCTGCGGGAAATTCGTTTCTGAGCAGCAGCATCAGCTCGCGCACCATCGGCCAGGCATGGGTGAACATGCACGACATACCAATGACGTCGCTGTCGCGCGGAATGCATTCGATCAACTGTTCGAAGGAAAGGCCTTGAATGAGACGTTTCTTGCGCTGCGGCCAAGGTCGAATGGACTTTACGGCGGCGCCGACACCATCGACGACATGGACCTCATGGCCGAGGCGACGGGCATAGGCGGCGAGGTAGGCGATGCCCAAAGGAGGCTGCGTGATCGTGGAGTAGCTGTCCACGGCCATCATTGCCGGCGGCTGGACGAGCGTCAGCTTCATTGGCCGGGCAAGGTCCTACCGTGTCCGCTACCCGCCGGTCAACCATAAAACAGCGGATTAGTCCGTCTCGGCCCGGGTTCCACGCTTCCGCCGGCGCTGGCTTCACGGGCGTTGAGGTGCTCCGCCGCGCACTGCGCGTACGTAGAACCGATTGGACTTGAGGTCGAGGAACAGATTGCCGTTGCAGTAGAAGAGCATCATCCAGGAACTGTCCGGATTCGACTCGTTCTTGGTCGCTGCCCAGTAGAGGCCCGGGTGATTGCAGCTGCAGGCCGGGTCGCGCGGGTTTCCGCAGGCAGCCCCGCATGACGCGCCGGTGAACGCCGCGCGCGTCGTCGCGTCTCCCTCCTCCAGCGGGTTGACGATGCCATACAGTTCGCCCGAGCTCGGCATCCGCCAGTCGTTGTGGCCGGCAAAGTTGCTGGCATTGAGTTGCTCCACCCATTTGAAGATCGTGAGGCCTGCGGGCGGAGACGCCTGGCAATCGACGGCGTGACACGGCCCGCTGGCGCCGCAGTCGGCATCGACGCGGCATTCGGCGCCTCCGGCGGCGCAGGTGCCGGCCCAGGGGTAGCAGTTGTCCGCGTCGTGCAGGTTGGCCGCGTCGCCGATTCCATCCAGCTTGATCTTCTTTTCCCACATCAGGCCGCTGTTCACGTCGCTGATCGTCCCGTCGCCGTTGTCGCGGTAGACAGGCGTGACGCCGCCCCCCGCGACTGCTTCATCCTTCTGCTCCGGAGCAGTGCTTTGCTCGGCTGTCGGCGCCGGCGACGTCGGGATGAACGACTCTGGACAGGTCACCACCTGTGGCGTGTGGCGCAATGGAATGTTCGTCCCCGAGATGCGTAGGGAGATCGAGTGTGGCCGGCCATCACGAAGCTCGGCGGGCGTCTCGCACGCGAATCCATGATTCCCCTTCCCGTAGCCGACCGCGTGCAGCCAGCCACGGAACTGGTTTGCGGCGACGGTTCCGAGAAGTCTCTTGCCGTCGTACACGTCGACGCTCACCTCGGTGTCGGGCCTCGTTGCATCCCACGCCCAGCCACTGA
>VBKG01000424.1 GCA_005879585.1 Deltaproteobacteria bacterium
CCGCGAAGGCCTGTGTGGCGTTCGGGTCGATCGTGGCGGAGCCCGGGCTCACGGTGACACTCGTCGCATGCTGATCGACGGTCACCGCGACCGTGCTCGTGACCGTGAGGCCGTCCTGATCGGCGATCGTCGCCTGGAAGGTATAGGTGCCGGCCTGCGTGAACGTCGCGGTGCTGTTCTTCGCGGCGTTGCTGCCGTTGGCGCCGAACGTGACGCCGCTCGGGCCCGCCGTGACGGCCCAGGCGTAGGTGAGATGCGACTCGCCGCCGTCGTCGGCGCCGAGGACGCTCAGGTCCGTGGTCGTGCCCGTCGTGACCGGATTCGGCGACCCGGCCGCGGCGACGGCGACCGTCGGGGCGTCGTTCTGGATCGTGACGCTCGCCGTGGCCTGGAGGCCAGACCCGGAGTCGGCCGCGGTGACCGTGAAGGGACCGCCGCCGTTGGCGCCGGCGGTGAAAAGCCCGCTCGAATCGACCGTGCCGCCGCCGTTCACGGTCCAGCCGAAGGTCGGCTGCGAGGCCATCGCATTGCCGAACTGGTCCTTGAGCGTCGCGCTGAAGGCCTGCGTCGCGTTCGGGTCGACGGTCGCCGACGCGGGGCTCACCGCCACACTCGTCGCGTGCTGGTCGACGGGCACGACGACCGAGCTCGTGACCGTGAGGCCGTCCTGGTCGGTGACGCTGACCTGGAAGGTATAGGTGCCGGCCTGCGTGAACGTCGCCGTGCTGCTCTTCGCGGCGTTGGTCCCGTTGGCGCTGAACGTGACCCCGCTCGGACCCGAGGTCACGGCCCAGGTGTAGACGAGGTGCGACTCGCCGCCGTCGTCGGACCCGAGGACGCTGAGATCGGTCGTCGTGCCACTGGTGACCGGGTTCGGCGACGCGGAGGCCGCGCCGGCGATGCCGGGCGCGTCGTTCTGGATCGTGACGCTGGCGGTCGATTGCAGGCCCGAGCCCGGATCGCTCGCCGTGACGGTGAACGGCCCGCCGCCGTTGGCGCCCGCCGTGAAGAGCCCGCTGGCGTCGATCGCGCCGCCGCCGCTCACCGTCCAGCCGAACGCCGGCTGGGACGCCATGGGATTGCCGAACTGGTCGAAGAGCGTCGCCGCGAAGGGCCGCGTCGCGTTCGGGTCGACGGTCGCCGACGCCGGGCTCACCGCGACGCTGGTCGCATGCTGCTGCACCGTCACCACCACCCCGCTCGTGCTCGTGAGCCCGTCCTCGTCGGCGACGGTGACCTGGAGCGTGTAGGTGCCGGCCTGCGTGAACGTCGCCGTACTGTTCTTGGCGGCGTTCGTCCCGTTCGCGCTGAAGCCGACGGCCGCGGGGCCGGCGGTTGCCGCCCACGTGTAGGTGAGGAATCCCTCGCCGCCGTCGTCGGCGCCGAGCACGCTGAGATCGGTCGTCGTGCCGGTCGTGACGGGATTCGGCGACGCCGCCGCCGCGAGCGCGATCGTCGGCCCGTCGTTCTGGATCGTGACGCTCGCCGTGCCCTCGACGCCCGAGCCCGGATCCGTCGCCGTGACCGTGAACGGACCGCCGCCGTTGCTGCCCGCCGTGAAGAGGCCGCCCGCATCAATGGCACCGCCGCCGTTCACCGCCCAGTCGAAGGCCGGCTGCGCGGTCACCACGTCACCGAACTGGTCGTACAGCGTGGCCGTGAAGGCCTGCGTTCCGTGCGGATCGAGCGTCGCCGAGCCGGGTACAACGGTCGCGCTGGCCGCCCCCTGCTGGACGTCGACGGTCACCTGGCCGGTGGTCGAGAATCCGTCCTGGTCCGTCACCGTCACCTGGAAGGTATAGGTGCCGGCCTGGCTGAACGTGGCGGTGCTGTTCTTGGCGGCGTTGCTCCCGTTGGCGCTGAACGTGGTGCCCGGGGGGCCCGCCGTGACCGCCCAGGTGTAGGTGAGGTTCGCCTCCCCGGCGTCGTCGGCGCCGAGCACGCTCAGATCGGTCGTCGTCCCGGTGGTCACCGGGTTCGGCGACGCCGCGGCGGCGGTCGCGATCGTGGGGACGAGGTAGGGGGGCGGCGCGCTCGACGCGCTGCATGCGGAGCCGCCGAAGGCGAGCTTCTGGAGGATCGACGTGTAGCCGCCCGTCGTGAGGTTGAACGTCCACTGCATGCCCATCCAGGCGTCGTGCCACGCGGTGTTGACGGTGTTGTCGAGCGTGCCGGACCGCATCGCGGTCCAGCCCGTCGAGTAGAGGACCTCGCGATACGCCGTCGGCGCGGTAACCGGGATGAACTCGTAGAAGAAGTTCGGACCGACCTGCGGCGAGGAAATGCTGAGACCGTTGCACGCGACGTTGTGTGCGCCGTAGCCGTTGTCCTGTCCCTGTGGCAGCGCGTCGACGCCGTGGAGGAGCTTGACGTTGTTGTAGTTGGCGGTGCTCGCGAAACTCCACTTGAACGTGGCGTAGTCGTCGCCGTTCACGTAGTAGACGGTCTGCGTGATGGTGACCGTTCCGTCGGTGGTGAACGTGGTGACGACGTGCCACGGGTCGGCCGCCGTCCCCGACCCGAGCAACGCGCTCTGGCTCGATATGCCGAGCTGGTTCGCGCCGACGAGGCCGCCGGTCGCGTTGCCGCTGAACCCGTAGCTCGTCCCGTTGAAGAAGAAGCTGATCCCGGAGTCGCCGTTGAGGTCGTTGTTCGGATACACCTGACGGGTGCCGTTCCACTTGATCTGATGCCGCCCTCCCTGCGTATCGAGGAGGATCATCGTCAGCGGCGTACCGGCGATCGTCGTCGTCGCCGCGGCGGCGGGGGCCGAGAGGCCGAGCACCGTGAGACACAGCGCGGCCAGCGCGCCCGGGTACGGTCGCGCCCGGTGTCTCGTGCGGTCGTCCGTTGATCGCATCATTCCCCCGTCTCCGGCGCGCGAGACGGGACAACGGCCCTGATCGCGTCGCGGACCCGAATTCGCCTGCCTTGAAGCAAGCCATGTTCCATGCGGGGCGCACGACGGATGCACTGTTGGCGCGGAAATCGGCTGCGGAACCGCCCGGCCACGAGGCCCGCGCGTCCGAGTGGGCGGACGCCCCGTCGCCTGCGTGTCTCACCGGCAAAAAATCGACGCCCGCACACCGGCGCACGGGTGTTGACGCGGCCGCGGAGATGGGGTTTCCATCCGGCCGATCTCATGTTGGTCGTGCTGCTGATCGCGGTCCTGCTGGCGGCGTCCCCGGC
>VBKG01000425.1 GCA_005879585.1 Deltaproteobacteria bacterium
CCGAGGACGGCCTCCTCATGATGCTCGCCGACGAGGCGTGGGAGCGCGTGATCCGCACCGATCTCAGCGGCGCGGCGCTCTGCTGCCGGCTCGCGCTGCGCGCCATGATCGCCGGCCGCTGGGGTCGGATCGTGAACGTGGTGTCGCCCGCCGCGTTCCTCGGTCAGGAGGGCGCCTCCAACTATGCGGCAGCCAAGGCCGGACTCGTGGCGCTCACGAAGAGCCTCGCCCGCGAGGTGGCACGCTTCGGCGTCACCGTGAACGCGGTGTCGCCGGGCCTCGTCGAGACGCAGCTGCTCGCCACCCTGGCGCCGGCGCGCCGGCAGGAGATGGAGCGACAGGTCGCCCTCGGACGGCCGGGCACGCCGGAGGAGATCGCCGCCGCGATCGTCTTCCTCGTCTCGCCGGCCGCGTCCTACGTCACCGGCACGACGCTTCACGTGGACGGCGGCCTCGCGATGCTCTAAAAGGCTCGGCCGATGGATCGCGACCTTCTCCGCGGCGAAGTGAAGGCGCTCCTCGTGAGCGGGCTTCGCCTCGACGTGCCTCCCCCCGACATCGCCGACGACGCGCCCATCTTCGGCGACGGGCTCGGCCTCGACTCGATCGACGCCCTCGAGCTCGTCGTGCTCGTCGAGGAGCGCTTCCGCGTGTCGATTCCGGACGAGGAGGTGGGCAAGCGCGCCTTCGCCTCGGTGAACGCGCTCGTCGACTTCATCGTGCGCGAACTCGGGGAGTGAGCCGCGGCCGTAGCGGAGTCGCGAACGGTCGTCGTCACGGGCCTCGGGGCGGTCACCGCGCTCGGCGAGGGTGTGGACGTGCTCGCCGCTGGCCTTGCGGCCGGGACCTGCGGCATCGGCAGCTTGACGCGCTTCACCCACGCCGGCCGGGCGCACGTCGCGGCCGAGGTGGCCGAGAGCGCGCGGCCGCTGCCCGGACGCCTGCCGCCCGCCACGCTACGGCGGCTGTCGCATCCCGATCGCTTCGCGCTGCGCGCCGCGGCGGAGGCCTGCGCGGCGGCCGGCCTCGACGCCGATGCGGGAGGCGACGTCGGCGTCTACGTCGGCACGACGACGGGCGGCATGCGCGAGACCGAGGAGGCGTACCGCCGGCGGAGCGCCGGCGAGGACGCGCGCTTTCGCCTGTCGCGGCTGCTCGGCACGCCGCTCGCCACCGCGGCCGCGGCGGTGAGCCAGGCGCTCGGGCTCTACGGGCCGCGCGAGACCGTGTCCACCGCGTGCTCCTCGAGCGCGCTCGCGGTCGCCATGGGGGCCGACGCCGTGCGGCGCGGCGTCGTCCCTGTCGCGCTCGCGATCGGTACGGACGCCCTCTGCCGGCTCACGTATGCCGGGTTCGATGCGCTCCAGGCGCTCGACGTCGAGCCGTGCCGGCCGTTCGACCGGGACCGGCAGGGCCTGTCGCTCGGCGAGGGTGCGGCGGCGCTGGTGCTGGAGAGCGCGGCGCACGCTCGCGCGCGCGGCGCGTGCCCACGCGCCGTGGTCCTCGGGTGGGCGGCGACCGGCGACGCGCACCACCCGACGGCGCCGCATCCCGCGGGCGCCGGCGCGGCGGCGGCGCTCACCGGGGCGCTCGCCGCCGCCGGCGTTCCACCCGACGCCGTCGCCTACGTCAACGCGCACGGAACGGGCACGAAGCAGAACGACGCGGTCGAGGTGGAAGTCCTGCGGCGCGTGTTCGGACGGCGGCTGGTCCGCATGCCGGTCAGCGCGACGAAGTCGCAGCTCGGGCATTGCCTGGGCGCCGCGGGGGCCGTCGAGGCGGTGGTGACCGTGATCGCGCTCGGGGAGGGGCTCCTACCGCCGACCGTCAACCTGCGCCACCTCGATCCCGCGTGGGACGACCTCGACCTCGTTCCCGAACCGGGCCGACGCGCCGCGCTCGATGTGGCGGTCACCTCGTCGTACGGGTTCGGCGGGCACAACGTGAGCCTCGTGCTCGGCCGGGCGTCGCGGTGAGCGTCCCGGTGGCCATCACGGGCCTCGGCGTGGTGAGCGCGTTCGGCCACGGGGTCGAGTCCTTCTGGCGCGCGCTCACCGCGGGCGAGAGCGGTCTCCGCCCGATCGACCGGTTCCCGGTCG
The DNA here is from genome assembly GCA_005879585.1 of Deltaproteobacteria bacterium. Lineage (GTDB taxonomy): Bacteria > Desulfobacterota > Binatia > DP-6 > DP-6 > DP-3. The sequence continues at coordinate 2,100 of VBKG01000425.1, forward strand.
CGCCCGGCACGGCTCCGGCCGCGGCGGTGCCGCCGATGGTGGTGCACGATCACGTGCGCACGCCGGTCGGGCGCCGGATCGACCGCGTCTCGCTCTTCGCCCTCGCCGCGTGCCGGCTCGCCGCCCAGGACGCGGGCCTCGCGCTCGGCGGTCTTCCGCCGGCCCGGACGGGGCTGGTCCTCGGCTCGGCGTACGGCAACCTGGAGGAGACCGCGACCTTCCTCGATCGGCTATTCGCGCGCGGCACTGCCAACCCGCTCCTCTTTCCGAACCTCGTGATGAACGCGCCGCTCAGCTACGCGAGCCTGGAGCTCGGTCTCACGGGTCCGGGCGCGATGATCTCGGCAGGGGAGGTCTCCGGTGAGGGCGCGATCGCCTGCGGCACGGATCTCGTCGCCGAGCGCGTGGCCGACGTCTGCTTCGCCGGCGGCGCCGATGAGCTCTCTGAGCCGTTCCATCGCGCGCTCGACGAGGCACGGCGGTTGAGCCGGACGCCGCATCCGCTCGACGGGCGCGCCGACGGCTTCGCCCTCGGCGAGGGCGCCGCCGTGCTCGTGCTGGAGCCGCTCACACGGGCGCGGGCCCGCGGCGCCCGGCTCTATGCCACGGTGGCGCCAGCGAGCGGGTTTTCGCTGCCGGCGCCCGTACACGGCTGGCCGCACGACGCCGCCGCGCTGGCCGCGCGGCTGGCACCGATGATCGCCGACGCGGACTTGGTGGTCGCCGCCGCGAACGGCGATCCGGCCCTCGACGCGCTCGAGGCC
>VBKG01000426.1 GCA_005879585.1 Deltaproteobacteria bacterium
GCGCGCGGTGACGCCGTTGGCCGCGATCATGAAGTCCTCGATCAGCTGCGTTGCCCGGTTCCGCTCCTCCTGCTGGAGGTCGACGACGTCGCCGTCGGCCACGACCGCGCGCGGCTCGAGCACCTCGAGGTCGAGCGCGCCGTGCTCGTGCCGGCGGGACGCGAGCGTCTGCGCGACGCGATCTTGCAGCCGGATCTGCGCATCGACGCCGGGTGCGGCGGCCATCGCCGCCGGCATGGGTCCCTGGCCGTCGAGCCAGGCCCCGACGCCGCGGTAGGCGAGCTTCGCCTGGTTCCGGACGCGCGCGCGGTAGATGTCGGACGACGCGATCGACCCGTCGTTGCTCACGACAAAGTCGATCACCACGGCGAGGCGCTCCTGGTGGTCCGCCAGCGACGTGAGGTCGGTCGAGAGCTTCTCGGGGAGCATCGGAAAGATGCGCGTCGCCGTGTAGACGGACGTCGTGTTTCGGCCGGCGTGGGCGTCGATCGGGGTGTTCCGGCCGACGAGCGCGTCCACTTCCGCAATGGCGACGAGCACGTGTACCCCGCGACCGGGAAGCTCCTCCGCGACGGTGAGCTGATCGAGGTCGCGCGAGTCGTCGTTGTCGATCGACGCCCATGCGAGTCCTCGGAGGTCGCGCGCCGACGCGTCGGTCGCGGGGCCGCCGAGCGCGTCCGCCTGACGGAGCGCGGCCGCCGGGAAGTCCGGCTCGAGGCCGCGGTCGATCATTGCCTGGCGGGCGATCCGGCCGAGGTCGACGCGGCGTGCGGTCATGACCGTGCTCGCTCGCGATCGCTACGCTCGACCGCGGTCCGGGTCTGGACGTCGTACGCGTCGATCACGAGTCGCGCCGCCTGCGCGGGGTCGTCGGTCAGGACGATGAGATCGAGGTCCGCAGGACATATCTTTCCCTCGCGGAGGACGCGGGCCTGGAGCCAGCGCACGAGGCCGCTCCAGTAGCGCTGTCCGAAGAGGATCACGGGGAAGTGGTAGAGCTTGCCCGTCTGGATCAGCACCAGCGCCTCGAAGAGCTCGTCGAGCGTGCCGAATCCACCCGGGAAGATGAGGAAGGCGGCCGAGTACTTCACGAACATCGTCTTCCGCACGAAGAAGTAGCGGAAGTCGATCAGCGTATCGAGATACGGATTCGGCCGCTGCTCGAACGGCAGCTCGATGTTGCAGCCGATGGAGAGCCCGCCGCCCTCCGTCGCGCCCTTGTTCGCCGCCTCCATGATGCCGGGGCCGCCGCCGGTGATGATGGCGAAACCCGCCCGGGCGAGGAGTCGCGCGACCTCCTCCGCGGCGCGGTACTGCGGGTCGCCGGGTGCCACGCGTGCCGAGCCGAAGATGGTCACCGCCTTCTCGACCGACGCGAGCCGATCGAACCCTTCGACGAACTCGCCCGTGATGCGCAGGACGCGCCACGGGTCGGTGTGCGTGAACTCCGTCCGCGGTGCGGGGCGGAGCAGGCGCTCGTCCTCGGTGACGGGGACGACGTCACGGATGGCGTCGTCGAGCCGGGCCGTCGCGTGGAAGCGGGGGTCCGGTCCGTGGGGTGGAGGCTCGCGGCCGGCGGCGGCGTGGCCGATCTCGTGGCGCTCGCGGGCGGCGGCGACGGCCTTCGCGCCCGCATGGAGCGATTCGGCGGGCCGGTTGCCGGCCGCGGTGTGCGGCGCGTCGTGCGCGGGCGTCGCTCGAGTTCGTCGCGACCGTGCGGCGGAACGCTTCACTTTCGCGGGCATGCGACAGCCTATACGGCAGTAGCTGCGCAGACGCTACAGCATCTGCGCTGGCCATCCCGCGAACTTCCTGAGTGGGTTTCTTGTTGACTCGGCGCCGCTCTCCGTGCCAGAGCGCGAGCCGAGGAAGCAACGATGCAAAAGCGGCTCGTCTGGCTTGAGCGGCGCCTCCTCATATGCACCGTCGCGGTCATGCTGGCGCTGCAGGCGACGGCGCCGCCTGCGACCGGAGCAATGCGCCTGAGTCTATATCTCACCGCACGGAGCCCGGGCGCTCACACACAGGGGCAGGCAACGGTAATCGTCCGGCGCCTGAGGAGGGGCCTCGACGGAACGCTCCTGGTGGTCGTGCGGAACCTCGATGCGCACACGACCTACGAGATCGTCGTCCGCGGCGTCCGGATCGGGACGCTCACGACCAACGGAGGGGGTCGCGGAAGGGCACGCTTCCGGACGCACCCGCGCGGCCATGATCAGCTTCTCGGGGTCGACCCCCGCGGCAAGCGGATCGCCGTGCATACCCTGATCGGGTCCGACACGCTGAAGGGCGTCGTGCCGGAGCATGCCGGGCGCGCGGGCGCCGTCCGCTGCTGCGTGCCCGAAGAAAAGGACGAGGCGCCCGAGTGCGAGCGCGTGACGGCCGAGAAGTGTCAGGCCAAAGAGGGCATGAACCTGGGGGCGGGCTCCTGCATGCCGAGCCCGTGCCCACCCCCCCCACCGCCGCCCCAGAAGACGCGCTGCTGCGTCCCGGAACACGACAACGATGACGAGGAGGAGAGCGAGGTCGAGTGCAAGCAGCGGACGCCCGCCTGGTGCGCCCAGAAGGGCGGCGTCGACATCGGGCCGGGACGGTGCGACGACCGGGCCTGCCCGCCGACGCCCCCGCCGAACCGGATTCAATGCTGCGTGCCCGAGGACGACGAGAACGAGTGTAAGCTCCTGACTCCCGAGAAGTGCCACGCCCGTGACGGCACGAGCCTCGGCACCGGCACCTGCGACCCCGATCCCTGCCCGCCGCCGAAGATCCGCTGCTGCATCCCGGAGGACGAAGAGGACGAGAACGAGATCGAGTGCAAGCAGCGCACGCCGGAGAAATGTGACCAGCAAGGCGGGGCGAACATCGGGCCGGGATCGTGCGAGGACAACCCGTGCGCCGCGGTGTCGACCACCACCACGACCACGTCGACCACCACTACCACCACTCGCACGACGACAACGAGCACCTCTACTTCGACCACCACCACGACGCCGGCGACGACCACCACGACCACCACCACCTCGACGACGACCACGACCATCGACTGCAGGACGCTCTGCGGCAACGGTCAAATCGATCCCGAGTGCAACGAGGCGTGTGACGGCAGCAGCCTGGACGGCGTCTCCTGCCCCGGCGCGCTCGCTGACGGCACGGCGACCCTCGACACGGCCCAGGAGACCCCCACGCCCTTCCTCTACACGGCCTCGCTCGACGCGGCCCAGGAGGTGCCCACCCCGAC
>VBKG01000094.1 GCA_005879585.1 Deltaproteobacteria bacterium
TGGGCGCTCGACTGGAAGGGCATCGCGCACGTGCGCCGCTCGCTCCTGCCCGGCTTCCACATCCCGCGCGTCCTCTGGATGACGGGGCAGAAGTCGCTGCCGGTCCTCGTGCTCGACGGCGAGACGATCCACGATTCGACGCGCATCATCGAGCGCCTCGAGCGCGAGCGGCCCGAGCCGGCGCTCTACCCGGCCGACGCGGCTGCCCGCCGGCGGGCGCTCGCGCTCGAGGACTTCTTCGACGAGGAGCTCGGCCCGCACCTGCGGCGCGCGCTCTTCCACGAGCTGCTGCCGGAGACCGAGTTCGCGGCCGCCGCCTTCACGCTTGGATGCGGGCCGGGCACCCGGCGCCTCTACCGCGCTCTCTTCCCCGCCCTCCGGATCGCGATGAATGCCGATATGAAGATCGACGCCGCCGGCGCGGCGCGGAGCGGCGAGAAGGTGCGCGCGGCCCTCGACCGCCTCGAGGCGGAGCTCCAGCCCTCCGGCTACCTGGTCGGCGACCGCTTCAGCGTCGCCGACCTCACCGCCGCCGCGCTCCTCGCGCCGGCCGTCTTCCCGCCCGAGTTCCCGTATGCGCCACCGGGCCCGCTGCCCGCGCCGGTCGCGCGCTGGTGCGACTCCCTGGCGAGCAGGCCCGCATGCCGCTGGACGGCCGAGATGTACCGCCGCCACCGCGGCACGTCGGCGGAGATCGCGGCATGACCGGCCCGCCCGTCCTCTGGCACTTCCCGATCTCGCACTACAACGAGAAGGCGCGCTGGGCGCTCGACTGGAAGGGCATCCCGCACGTGCGCCGCGCGCTCGCGCTGAGCTACATGCCGCGGGCGCTGTGGGCGACCGGGCAGGCGAAGCTGCCCGTCCTGTTCCTCGACGGGCAGGCGATCGCCGACTCGACGCGCATCATCGAGGCGCTCGAGCGCCTCCAGCCCGAGCCGGCCCTCTACCCGCGCGACGAGGCGGCACGCCGCCGGGCGCTCGCGCTCGAGGACTTCTTCGACGAGGAGGTCGGTCACGCGGTCCGCACGGCGATCGTGGGGCCGCTGTTCGCGCACGATCCGGTCAGCGCCGGAACCGTCCTCACCACCGGCATGGGTGCCGTTACATGCGGGCTGGCTGCTCCGGAGAGGGTCCGGGGTCTTGAGGTAGGGACGGGGGGTGAGGAGAGTCAGAGTCGGATAACGTCGAATCGGGCCTTTGTCGGAGCTATGCCCTTGAATGCCGCGGCGAACCTCCAAGCGCCAAGCGGCCGCGTCCGGCGACCGATCGAGCAGCAGCGACTCCGCGTTCGTCGGAATCGCGACGCGAATACAGTGTGGAAGAATGGACGCGCCCGCCGCGCCCTTGATCCACGCCTTAGTCGCAACGGGCGCCATACGGCAATCCACCGACGCCAGCGCTCGCTGCGCCTCGCCAAGCCGCTCTTCGATCGCCGCATCGTGCGTGGGCCATGCGACGATCAAGCGATCAGTCGGAACGCCGCCGTGGAGCGTGCTGTCCGTGATGCCATACATGTCCTCGACGTATTCGGCGAGTCGCACGCCGAGGCGATTGAAGTTGAGGTGCGCGTTTCGCGCGACGAGTGGATCGTACGTCCAATAGATCACCGTCGCGCCGGTTGGGTAAGGCGATGGCGCGTAGCGGGCTTCGAATGATGCCGACGTTTCCATCGCCTCCCCTAAAATTCCGTACGGCGAGTTTTCCCCGGTACGGCTTAAAGGCCAGCCTGTCAGGTCGCGCCTTCCCGAACGCATCGGCGGTTAAGCCGGCTCCCGGCATGCCCGCCTCCGTCGCCCGGTTTGCCTCGACCCTTCGCACGCTTCCGCTCCGGACCCGGTGCCCTCGCTCAGTGTCGAGGCCGGCCGTGCCTCCACGTGCCGCTGTCCGAGAGGCGGCGCCCGCCTCTCTACCCCAGGGGTCCTTGGCTCCGGTCCGAGTTATGTTGTCTCGGTCCATCGTCGCTTACTACGACCCCATCCGCCAGTCTCGCGGGCACGCTGCGACTTCACGGCCCAGCCGCTTATACGCAGCGCCTTCGCTGTGCGGGAGCGCCTCGGCGACCCACGAAACCTTCCCTACTTTCACTGCCGTACTGTCCACACGTGCCGTCGACCCTACGCCGGTGGGTCCACGACGGCCCTCCCGTTGTGCTCGCCGTCGCGATACCAGGCTTCCTCGTCATATAAGCGAGTCGCCACCCACGATCACCGTCTCTGCCAGCAATGCCCGACGGTCCGGAGTTTTCGGCGCTGCATCGTTCGCGTCATGCTGCGGCCCGTGTGTTTGCCTAGCCCTCCAGGCTGGCTACGACAGGGGGCAGCCATATGCCCCTGCCCCATGCCTTCCGAGGACATCGTCACCCCCGCTTTTGGCGTCGCCCGTCGCCGGGCGGCGCTGGGGGTCAGGCTAGAGGGGCGAACGGGAAATCTCCCCTCGTCGGGACTTTCACCCAACCAGTTCACGGCAGTTAGTGAGGCTGCACTATATGACGCTCCGAAGAGAGAGACGCGGGGTCGGGAGGCAAGGCCGGGTCGGGCGGGGCCAGAGTCTGAGAACGCAGGTTACGTAAACTTTCCCGGCTAATGAGGGCTATGCTCTCATCACGGCCGAGCGCCGCGTGCGGTTGGCCGCTCAACCGCCGGTCGTTAGACGTCTGCGGGGACGATGAGGCACGACGAGTTTCGGATTGCGCTGGAGTTCTGGTGTGGAGGCCGGCGGTGGCGCTGCACCGATGTCGGCTCTCGGGTGGTCGTCGCGATCTGTCTCGAGCCGCACGAGGTTGACACCGTCACACGCAGCGGCGCGGCGATGCAGAGAACAACCACGCCGGTGATGACCGACGATGCATCGTGGTTCGAGGCACCACCCTACGCGTTAAGCAACCGATCGAAACAGGACAGTGTCCCCGTGATCGCCGCCCCGTGCTTGGCGAGGAACTTCCGCATGACCACCTCCGTCCCGTCCGCCCAGACGAGGCGGTGATCATGAGGCGTCTCACGTCGAGCTGCCAACCCCTCCGCCCCACCGCGGCCTCACGGCGGTGGCGGGGCGGATTTGGTTGCGGCCGTGAGGCCGCGCTGTGAATCACTAGGGCCCAAAAGTTTATGGAACCCACCTAATCAGACGTGACCCCACCACCCCCGGCCGCCCCCGCCCGATCGCGACTCCCTATCCGGAGCGGCATATACGAGCTTCGGGCGCGATGATTCCCCAAGACCCAACGTCAAGGTGCCGCCGATTGATCGCGGCCGGCGGTCGCGGTAGACGCCACCCCGGCGTCCGGTCGAAGGGAGACCCCATGCCGCGGACGTTCGTCCAGCTCGCAGTCCTGATCGGCCTGCTCACACCGGCTCCTTCCGACGCCCTCTACCACCTGGCGCACATCCACGAGATCATGTCGGGCATCACCGGCGATCCGAGCGTCCAGTACGTCGAGATCCGCATGGACTCGGGGTTCCAGAACCTCGTCGGCAACACCCGGCTCACGGTGTTCGACTGCTCAGGCAGGCCGACGGTTCTCTTGACGATCCCGAACCCCTCGACGCCTGCGGGGCAGGTGCCGAATCAGGGAGCGGGGAGGCACTGGATCATGGGCACCTCGACCCTCGCCGGGGCGACCAGCCCGTCGGTGACCCCGGACTTCACATTCTCGCCGGGCATTCCAACCTCCTGCGGCATGGTGTGCTGGGGTGGACCCGCCGACCCGTTGACCTTCACGTCGAGGGATCCGAGCACGTGGGACGCCTCCGACCCCAACAATTACATCGACTGCGTCCCGTACGGCCCGTACACCGGCCCCCAACGCACCGCCTGCGCGTCGACGCCGCCGCTCACCGTGACGCCCGGGGGCGGAGCGTTCAGCCTCACCCGCAACACGAACAACTGCTACGACTTCGCTCTCGCCTGCCCGACGCCGACCAACAACGGTCCGTCCGGCGGCGCGGAGGTCACCGGCACCTTCCGTCCATGCGCGCCGCCCTGTGTTCTCGACGTCGACGAGAACGGCCGGACAGAGGTGGCGACCGATGTGGTCTACATCGCCCGCCGCCTTCTCGGTCTCACACCCGTGCCGCCGAGCTTCCGGGTCATCGATCCCGCCATTCCGCCGGACGTGACCATCGCCGCCCGGGTCGATGCGGCCGGGACGTCCCTCGACGTGGACAAGAATGGCCGGGTCGAGGTGGCGACCGACGTCGTCTATATCGCGCGCACTCTCCTCGGACTCACGCCCGTGCCGCCGAGCTTCCGGGTCATCGACCCCAACATTCCACCAGACGACATGATCGCCGGGAACATCAGGGCGCTCTGTGCGCCCTGAGCTTCTCGCGGATGGCCTCGACGATCCCGCGCGCTTCGGGCAATCCTTTCAGCTGGGTAATCCAAATTCCGTGCAATTGCCGGGCGTACTTCGTTGGAGGTTAGATACCCGCCGGCAAGCCGGGCCCGACTAACTGAACAGGTGCCGGCACTAAGCCCGCGAACTACCTGAGAGCGGGTGACCGGGGTCGAACCGGCGACCTTGTGCTTGGCAACGAGAAGTATGCATGACCCGCTAGTGTAGAACTGGCGCGGGGTCGGTGGGAAGCGCCAGCTCCGGCAGTACCACCGCAGTACCATCGGGGCCGAAGAGTCGCTCACCATGTTCGTCGGCCGCCCCGGGACACACCATCTCGAACCACCTGGCGTACACCTTCAGCGTGACCGTGACGTCAGCGTGCCCGAGCTGCCGGCTGACCCACTTGGCCGGCTTCCCCGCGAGGATGTGAAGCGTCGCGAACGTATGCCGCATCGAGTGGGGAGTGAAGTCCCACTCGGGCGGATCAGGGTCGGTGTCGTGCTTCTTCGGCCAGGCGAGCTTCACAATGCGTTTGAACTCGCCCTGCACGTGCTCGTGGGAGTACGGGGTCCCGTTCCGCGTCTGGAAGTCCCACGGGCCTTGCCGGGGCGTGTGCCTGTGGACGTCGAGGATCGCCCCGAGCTGCGCCGGCACGTCCACGTAGTAGTCCCCCCCTGCTTGAGCTGCTTCGGCTGCGGGTTCTTCCGCGACATACGCTGCGGGATCGACGGGCAGATGTGATGCTGCCGCACGCGCCGTCCCTCGATCACCCGCACCACGTCGTCACCAGGCTGCAGGGCCACGAGATCTTCGAGGCGCGGGCCGCACCCGAAGCCGGTGGCGAAGAACGCGAAGAGCGGCGACTTCTCCAGGGCTGTCTTCAGGAAGTGGCGGGCCTGCTCAGCGGTCATCGCCTTGATCTTCTCGGGGCGTGACTCGCGGATGGTTTTGAAGAGCCCGCGGATGTCCTTCAGGACGTCGGGGTCACGCAGGGGGTGCTGCACGAGGTAGCCCTGCGAGAGCGCTCGGTCTAGGAGCTGCTTGATCTCGTTCCGCAGGAGCCCCGGGGCGAACCTCGTAGCTCGTGAAGTGCCCGAGCTGGGTGTGGGCCACGTCGAACGTCGCTTCGGCGCACGTCCCCCGGCGCTTCTCCAGGAGCGCCGTCACGAATTCACCGACGGTCGACTTGTCGGTCGCAACACGCCTCGCAGTTTTTTCATTGACCCTGGGGTGTAGCCGTCAGGATCGTCGGGGGGGCCGGTTGAGGGCGCGCTTGATCGCAAGCGCGAGCGGCGAGTGCGGAGGATCATGAGGTTGACGGGGTGGCGTTGCACAGCGCCACCCCGCGGAGGAAGCGGCTGAGGGCGGGCACGTTGCGCGCGCTGCCCTCCGCGACGATCTCCTGCTGGAGGTGATCGCCCGCGTCCGCGGTCATGTCGCGTTGCACGCTGGGGGCTTGACAGGAAAGGAAGGCGCCGATACTGAACCATCATTCACTTATGAACAGCCCCTCACTCCGAGTCGCAACGACGAACCGCTTCGAGCGGCGGCGCGAGCGGACGCGGCGCGATCTCCTGGCCGCCGCGGTCCGGGTCCTCGCGAAGAAAGGGCTCCACGACACCAAGGTGGCCGACATCGCGGCCGCCGCCGACATCGGGGTCGGCACGTTCTACCTGCATTTCCCCACCAAGGACGCGCTGTTCGACGCCGTCGTCGAAGACACCGTGGTTCGCCTGAAAGGTGTTCCGGATCGTGTTCGGTCACGCGGCCGCGTACAACGACGTCATCCGGCGGGCCCAGGCCCTGTTTGCCGCCGACATCGAGGAGACCATCCGGGAAGGCGTCGCCAGCCGGGCCTTCGCTCCAGTGCCGCCGGCCATTGCGGCGCAGGCCGTGGTCGGCATGGCGACGCAGGTGCTGTCGTGGTGGACCGAGCAGGAATCACTGTCGATGGACACGTTGGAAGCAACGATGATCGGACTCGCGCTTCGCGGCCTCGGCGCGCCCGCGCCCGCCGCCGTCGCGCCCAGAGGAGGACGTTCCCATGGCTGACGCCGCCCTTCGCACCCCCCCGGAGCAGGACGAGCAGGGGGAAAGCCTGCCCACCAGCTTCGACCTCCACTACACCTGGCGTTACGAGGCCGCCCGCCTGGAGCTGAAGAACCTCTACGAGAAGGCGAAGCGCGACCAGTGGAACGCCACCGATCAACTCCCCTGGTCGACCGACGTCGATCCCGAGCGCGAGATCGTGCCCGACATCCAGATTCCGGTCTACGGCACGCACATCTGGGAGAAGCTGACCGACGCAGACATCCGGAAGCTCCGGCGCGAGGCGCTCTCCTGGACGCTCTCCCAGTTCATGCACGGCGAGCAGGGCGCGCTCCTCGCGACCGCGCAGATCGTCGACGCCACGCCGTGGATCGAGTCCAAGTTCTACGGCGCGACGCAGGTCATGGACGAAGCGCGGCACGTCGAGGTCTACTCGCGGTACCTGCGCGAGAAGCTCACCGGCGCTTACCCGGTCAACCGCCACCTGAAGACCCTGCTCGACCAGATCCTCACCGATTCCCGCTGGGACATGAAGTACCTCGGCATGCAGATCATGGTGGAAGGGCTCGCCATGGCCGCGTTCGGCTACATGCACAAGATGTGTCAGGAGCCGTTGCTGACCGAGCTCACCCACTACGTCATGCGCGACGAGTCGCGGCACGTCGCCTTCGGCGTGCTGTCGCTCAGCGACTTCTACCACGACCTGCCCGCGCGCGAGCTCCGCGAGCGCGAGGAGTTCCTCTACGAGGGATGCCGGCTGATGCGCGACCGCCTCCTCATGGAGGACGTCTGGGAGGTGATGGGCTGGCCGGTCGACGAGGTGCGCGAGATCGTCCTCCAGTCGCCGCAGATGAAGCTCTTCCGGCAGATGCTGTTCTCGAAGGTCGTGCCCAACGTGAAGCGGCTCGGGCTCCTCTCGCCCTACGTCCGCGAGCGCTTCGCCGAGCTCGACATCCTGCAGTTCGAGAACGAGGAGCCGTCGGCCTGAGCCTCGCGCGGCGCGCCGCCCCGTGGGCGGTCACGCTCGCCATCTTCGCGTTCCTCTTCTGGCGCATCCCGCTGGGGCGAGTCGTCGACACGCTCGCCGGGGCCCGCTGGGGGTGGTACGTCCTGCTGCTCCTGCCCTACTCCATCTTCTACTTCCTGGTCGACGCGTTCGTCGTCCAGCAGGCGGTCGGCTGGTTCACCGTCCGCGTCACCTACCGCGACATCCTTCCGGTGCGGGCCACGACCTACATCCTGTCGCTCGTGAATACGCAGCTCGGTCAGGGCGGCATCGCGCTCTACCTCCACCGCCGCCACCAGGTGCCGTTCTGGGAGGTCACCGGCACCGTCCTGTTCCTCTCCTTCGTCGAGGTCTATCAGCTGGCGTTCTACTCGCTGATCGGCGCGGTCGCGGCGGGTGAGCTCGGCCGCGTCGCCCCCGTCTCGGTGTACGTGGCCCTGGCGGCGTATCTGGTGGCGCATCTCTGGTACTTCTCGCGGCCGCGTGGTGGCCGCCTCGGCCGGGCGCCGCTCCTGGCGGCGTTCCGTCGCGCCCGTCCCATGCACTACCTCCTGCTGTTGCTCTACAAGACGCCGAACCTGCTCGCCGCCGTCACGACGCACTGGCTCGCGCTCCCGCTCTTCGGCATGCGGATCCCGTTCGCGGCGCTGCTCGCGGGGCTGCCGCTCGTCTTCTTCTTCGCCGCGCTGCCGATCGCTGCGGCACACCTCGGACCGAGCCAGGTTGCCTGGGTCTACTTCTTCCGCCGCTACGCACCGGACGCCGGGCTCGTCGCCTACAGCCTGGCGGCGCACCTCGCCTTCATGCTGGCGAATGCGCTGATCGGCCTCGTCTTCCTCCGCCGCGCCGCGCGCGAGCTCGCCTGAGCATCGCCGCGACCTGCACCACGGCCGCCGCCCCGTTGAGCACGACGACCACGAGCTCCGCGTCATCGAGCAGCACACCCCACACCGGACCTGGCCAGGCCACTACCGCCGCGAGCAGGCCCGCGAGCAGATAGTTGCACACGCCGGCCGCGTGGCCGATCCGCGTATACGCGCGGACCGCGGCGCCGGCCTCCGTCGCAACCGACGCGAGCGCATAGGCCCCGAAGGCGACGGCGATGGCGGCGGGTACCCAGCCCGACAGCAGGCCGAGCGCGACGCCTCCAAACGCGGCACCGAGGACGAACACGACGTCGGCGAGGCTGTCGAGCAACGCCCCGTGCCGGGTGGCACTGCCGAGCCGTCGCGCAAGCGGCCCGTCGAGCAGGTCGCTCGCGGCGCCGACGGTCCAGAGCTCGAGGGGCGTCCAGGCGCCACCGGGCCGATCGACCGAGCGCGCGAGCGCCAGCGGCAACCCCACACCCGCGGCGACGCGGGCGAGGGTCAGCGCGTCGGCCGCTCGCGACACGGCCGGCCCCCCGCGGGACGGTTCAGCGCTTCGCTCCCTCCGTGACCTCGATCGGGCGGCGCGTGCGGTCACGCCGCAGGAGCACGTAGAGCGCCCCGGCCCCGCCGTCGCAGGGCCGGGCGGTCGTGAACGCCAGCACGACGCGCGCCGGACGCCCCCGGGCGAGCCAGCTCTTCAGCCGTTCCTTCAGCACCGGCGTCTGGTCTTTCGAGTTGAGGCCGCGCCCGTGAACGATCAGGACGCAGCGAAGCCCGGCGCGGACGCTGTCCGTGAGAAACCGGTCCACCACCGGGCGCGCCTCCTCGGCCGTCAGTCCGTGCAGGTCGACGTGCGATTGCGAGGAGAAATCCCCACGCCGCAGCCGCCGCACGAGCCGCGGATCGAGGCCGACGATGGCGCCTTCGACGTACTCGCGCGTGTCGGTGATGTCGAATCGCGCCGAGCCGGTGATGAGGTCCGAGAGCAGCATTAGCGCCTCGGCCTCCTCGCTGATCGGGCGGCGCCCCTCCGCGGCCGGCGGCGGTCCGGCGATGCGGTTCTGACGGTCGTCGCCAAGCCGAACGACGCCGTCCATGGCGTGCACGAACAGCGTCCCCTCGTCGGGGACGGCCGGCGCCGACGCGGCGACCCTCCGTGCGGCCGGCGGCGGTACCGGGCGCGGCGCGCTCCGCAGGCGTTGACCGAGCTGCGCGAACGGCGCGTTCAGCCGCACTCGCGTGGCAACGGGCTTCGCGCGATCGCCTTTGCTACGTTGCCGACCGCGGGCCATGCCCGCGATGTAGCACACCCGGTAGGGGGGGCTACAGCGCGGCGTTTTGCCGGGCGCCGCTCGGCCGCCGCGCCGGGCGCACCGGGATGTGGACGCGGAAGCGGCTCCCCCGTCCCAACTCGCTCTCGACATGCACCTCGCCGCCGAGCTGCTCGACGAGCCGTTTGACGATGTGGAGCCCGAGGCCGACGCCGCCGTGCCGCCGCGTGTTCGCGTTCTCGATCTGCCGGAACATGTCGAAGATCACCGGCAGGTCTTCCGCGCGGATCCCGATCCCCGTGTCCGCGACGGTGAACAGCACGGTCTCGCCGGCCGGCTCGGCGGTGATCGTGACGGAGCCGCGCTCCGTGAACTTGATCGCGTTCCCGACCAGGTTCTTCAGCACGGTTCGCAGCTTCGCCCGGTCCGTCTGCAAATCCGGCACGTCGGCCGCGAGCTCCCAGCGCACCTCGATGGCGCGCGCGTCGAGCCGCGCCGCCGTGTCGGCTTCGAGATCCGCGAGCAGATCCGCCGGCGACACCCGCTCCAGGGCCACCTCCAGGCGTCCCGCCTCGAGGCGGTTCAGGTCGAGCGTCGCCGAGATCAGGTCGAAGAGCTCGCGGCTGCTCCGCTGGACGCGCAGGATCACGTTTCGCTGCTCCGCCGCGACGGACCCGAACGCTTCCTCGAGGAGGAGGTCCGTGTAGCCCATGATCACGTTGAGCGGCGTCCGCAGCTCGTGCGACATGGTGGCGACGAACTCCGACTTGAGACGGCTCGCCGCCCGCAGATCCCCGACCAGGCGGGCGTTCTGCAGCGCGACCGCCGCCTGGTGCGCGAGCCCGTCCGCGAGCGCCGCATCCCGGGCGAGCGGCGCACGGCCCGGCGTCCAGAGAACCGTGAGAATTCCGAGTACGCTGCCGCCCCATTCCATGGGGGCGCTCAGCTCCGAGTCGCAGCCGAGTCGCGAGATCCACGGGGCCGCGAGCCGGGGACGGCCGACGCCGTCGTCGTAGAGCGTCGCGTCGTGCGCGGCGCGCCGAACCGCCTCGGCGCACGCCCCGTCCAGCCCGTAGACCCCCTCGACGCGGTGGCGGCGCTCGCGACCGTCGATGACGACCGCCAGCGCGACGTCGGCGCCCGTCAGCGAACCGGCGCGTGCGGCGAGCCGGCCGAGCACCTCGGCAGGCTCGAGCGCCAGGCCCAGCTCGCGCCCGACCTCGAGCAGCGCACCGGCCTGCGCGGCGGCGTCGCGCTCGACGTCGGCAAGCCGCGCCCTCAGCCGATCGAGCTCCGCGCGCAGCGCCTCGACGACGCTGGCGTCGCCGGTGCGGGCGCCCTCGTCGCCCGCGGCGGGCACGTCAGCCGCCGTCCTCGGGAGCGCCGTCTTCGAGCGGCGAGCCGAGTTCGGCGGCGAGCTGCTGGAGCGCGCGCCAGGCGAGCTTGCTCGGCAAGACGTGCCCGTTCTCCCACCGGCTGACCGTCGAGAAGGTCACGCTGAGCGCCTGCGCGAGGCCCTCCTGCGTGAGGCCGACGCGCCGCCGCCAGCGACGAATGACCTGCGCGGCGTGAGAAGGCGGTCCGGCCGACAACGATGCCGATGAGCGAGTGGCTGGCATAACCGTCTATGGCCTGAAGCAACCCAGGTGCCAGGGACAGAGGGCCGGAAAATGCGACGCCGGTACGTCTCGCGAGCCTCTCCCAAGCGTCACGCACGCGTCTTGCGTCCAAAACGTGACGCACGCAGTCGTCCTTGCGGGTCGTCGGACCCCTTGCTAAGCGCGGGACATGCCCACGCCGCAGGAGATCCTCGAGGCGCTCCGGGGCGTCAAATATCCGGGGTACACCCGCGACATCGTCTCCTTCGGGATGGTGAAGGACATTCAGGTCTCGTCGTCGGGCACGGCGGTCCATCTGGCACCGAGCACGGCCCAGGAAGACGTCGTCCAGCAGATCGAGGAAGCGGTGCGCGCGGCGGTGACGGGCATGCCCGGCGTCGCCGTCCCGGTGACGGTCGTCCGCGACCCGGCGCCCCAGCCGCAGGCACGACGCGGGCCGCAGCCCATCCCGGGCGTGGACACCGTGCTCGCCGTGGCGAGCGGCAAGGGCGGCGTCGGCAAGTCGACCGTCGCCACCAACCTCGCCCTCGCGCTCGTCACGCTCGGGAAGCGCACGGGTCTGCTCGACGCCGACGTCTACGGCCCGAGCGTGCCCCTCATGCTGGGAATCGACGAGAAGGCGCGGCCGGCCGAAGGGGGCCGGCTCGTTCCCGCCGAGAAGCACGGGCTCAGGGTGATATCGATGGGGATGTTCCTCGGCGACGAGACGCCGGTCATCTGGCGCGGGCCGATGGTGACGAAGCTGATCACGGAGTTCCTGCGGAACGTCGAGTGGGGCGATCTCGACGTGCTCGTGCTCGACCTGCCGCCGGGCACGGGCGACGTGCAGCTGACCCTCACCCAGCAGGTGAAGATCACGGGCGGCGTGATCGTCACCACGCCGCAGGAGGTGGCGCTGGCCGACGTCCGTCGCGGCATCGCCATGTTCGAGCAGATGAAGGCGCCGGTTCTCGGGCTGATCGAGAACATGAGCTACCACGTCTGCCCCGGCTGCGGCGCGCGCGCCGACATCTTCGCGCACGGCGGCGGCGCACGCGTCGCCGCCGAGTCCGGCGTCCCGCTCCTCGGGGAGATCCCTCTCGTCCGCGCAGTGCGCGAGGCCGGCGATCGCGGCATTCCCCTGGTTGCCGCGGAGCCATCGCACCCCGCGAGCCGTGCGTTTCGTGAGGCCGCCGACCGGATCCTCGTCCGCCTCGCCGTCGCGCGGGACGCCGTGGCCGAGCGCGAGGGACTCGACGTCCTGACCTAGCTGGTCCGGGCGCTCGTCTCTGGACGCTCGAACGACGCGAGCAGCACGACCGCAACGCCGACGGTGATGGCTGCGTCGGCGACGTTGAAGGCCGGCCAGTGCAGGTCGCGCCAGTGGAGATCGAGGAAGTCGACGACCTCGCCGTAGCGGACGCGATCGAGCAGGTTCCCGAGCGCGCCGCCCAGGATGGCGCCGAGCGCGGCGACCCGCCAGCGCTGGTCGGCGGGCGTGCGCCGCAGATAGGAGAGGACGGCCGCGGTCGCGACGACCGTCACCGTGAGAAAGAGCGGCAACCGCACGCCCACCGGCGCCGCCGCCAGCACGCCGAACGCCGCCCCGGTGTTGCGCACGTAGGTGAGCGCGACGAACGGCGCGAGCGGGATCGTCTCGTGCAGCACGAGCGTCCGCTCGACGAGCGCCTTCGTCGCCTGATCCGCGAGCACGACGGCGAGGACCACGAGCGCGGCGAGGCGCACCCTGGGATCCTGGTGCAGGGTCACGCGATCACGGCCGCGCAACGGCCGCAGATGTCGGGCCGACGCGGATCCTCGCCGAGGGCGCGGATGTTCCAGCACCGCGCGCACTTTCCGCCGAGCGCGCGCTCGACTTGCACGCGCAGGCCCGGCACGCCCGGGCTGTCTGCTGCACCCGCGCCGTCGCCGACCACGACGTCGCCGACCAGGAAGAACTCGGGCAGGCCGGCGGCGTGCTCGGCGATGAGACTCGCGAGACCGTCGGGGCCGCCCCCCGTCGTGCCGAGCACCACGCGGGCCTCCGTCGACTGCTTCACGAGACCCGCCTGCCGTGCCTCCTCGATCGCCTTCGTGACCGCGCCGCGCACCTCGAGGAGCCGCCCGAAGCGGGCCGCCAGCGCCCGGTCTTCCCACTGCTCCGGCGGGGCCGGGAGCCCGGCCAGGAACACGCTCTCCGGCCGTCCCGCCGACGGCAGGTGGGCCCACGCGTCCTCCGCAGTGAACGACAGGATCGGCGCCATCAGCCGGACGAGCGCGTCGCAGATCGCGTGGAACGCCGTCTGCGTGGCGCGGCGCTCCGGTCCGTCGGCCCGCTCGCAGTAGAGCCGGTCCTTCCGCACGTCGAGATAGAACGCGCTCAGGTCGACGCTGCAGAAATTGTTGAGCGCGTGATAGATCACGTGGAACTCGTACGCGTCGTAGGCCGCGCGGCAACGCCCGACGAGGGCGCGGGTCTGGTGCAGCGCCCAGCGCTCGAGGGCGGGCAGCCGGTCGTACGGCACGGCATCGCGCTCGGGGTCGAAGTCGTAGAGGTTTGCGAGGAGAAAGCGCGCGGTATTGCGGATCCGCCGGTACGCCTCGACGAGCTGCCCCAGGATCTCCTCGGAGACGCGCACGTCCTCGCGGTAGTCCTCGGCCGCCACCCACAGGCGTAGCAGCTCGGCTCCGTGGCGGCGGATGACGTCCTCGGGCGCGATGGCGTTGCCGAGCGACTTCGACATCTTCCGGCCGGTGCCGTCGAGGGTGAAGCCGTGGGTCACGACGGTGTCGTACGGCGCTTTCCCGGCGACCGCCACGCCCGTCAGGAGCGCGCTGTGGAACCAGCCTCGATGCTGGTCGCTGCCCTCGAGGTACACGTCGGCGTGACCGAGCTGGGGATGCCGCTCGACGACCGCCCGCCAGCTCACTCCCGAGTCGAACCAGACGTCCAGGATGTCGTCTTCGCGGCGAAAGGTCCCGCCGCCGCACGCCTCGCAGCGGGTTCCGGGCGGGACGAGCTCCGCCGCGGCACGCCGGAACCACGCGTCGGAGCCCTCTCGTTCGAAGATGCCCGCCACGTGCGCGCAGAGCGCCTCGCTCACGAGCGGCGCGGCGCACCGCTCGCAGTAGAGCGCGACGACCGGCACGCCCCAGTCGCGCTGGCGGGACACGCACCAGTCCGGGCGCGTGGCGATCATGTTGGTGATCCGTTCACGGCCCCACGGCGGGACCCAGCGCACGCGCTCGATCTCGGCGAGCGCGCGGCGGCGGAGGTCGCGGCGCTCCATGCCGATGAACCACTGCTCCGTGGCACGGAAGACGATCGGGTTCTTGCAGCGCCAGCAGTGCGGGTAGCTGTGCACGAAGCGCTCGGAGGCGAGGAGCGCGCCCGCGGTGCGCAGGCGCTCGACGATGCGCGCGTCCGCCTCGAACACGCCGACCCCCGCCCATTCCGGCACCTCGGCCGTGAACCGTCCATGCGCGTCGACGGGCGCCAGCACGTCGAGACCGTAGCGGAGGCCCGTCTCGTAGTCCTCCTGCCCGTGGCCCGGCGCGGTGTGGACGAGCCCGGTGCCGCTGTCGAGCGTCACGTAGTCCGCGGTCACGACGGGCACCTCGCGCGGCAGCCACGGATGCCGGCACCGGCTGCCCTCGAGATCACGGCCGCGGCAGCGCGCGAGCACGGGCGGCGTCTCGACGGCGCCGAGCGCCTGCGCCACCGCCGGCGCGAGCGCCGCCGCCACGACGAGGACCCGCCCCGCGACTTCCATCGCGACGTACTCGTGGTCGGGGTGGACGGCGACCGCGAGGCTCGCGGGCAGCGTCCAGGGCGTCGTCGTCCACACCGCCGCGGCGGGAGCGCGCAGGCTCGCGAGGGCCGCCGGCAGCGGCGTCACGAACGCGTATGCCACGTAGACCGACGGCGAGGTGAGCTCGGCATACTCGACCTCCGCCTCGGCGAGCGCGGTGGCGCACGACGGGCACCAGTGGACGGGCTTCTTGCCGCGGTAGAGCAGCCCTTCGGCGACGACGCGCCCGAGGACCCGCACCTCCTCGGCCTCGTACGCGGCGTCCATGGTCAGGTACGGGCGGTCCCAATCCCCGAGGATGCCGAGGCGCTGGAACTCCTCGCGCTGGACCGCGACGTAGCGCTCCGCGTACGCCCGGCACCGCTCGCGGATGTCGAGCTTGGACAGATTCGCTTTCCGCCCGACCTCGCGCTCGACCTCGAGCTCGATCGGCAGCCCGTGGCAGTCCCATCCCGGGACGTACGGCGCGAACCGCCCGCTCATCGCGCGGTACTTCACGATCACGTCCTTCAGGACCTTGTTCAGCGTGTGGCCGATGTGGATGTGGCCGTTGGCGTACGGCGGTCCGTCGTGCAGGACGAAGCGCGGGCGCCCGGCGTTCGCCTCGAGAAGCTTCTCGTAGAGGCGCATCGCCTCCCAGCGGCGGAGAATCTCGGGCTCCCGCTGCGCGAGATTCGCGCGCATCGGGAACTCCGTACGCGGCAAGTTGAGCGTCTCGCGGTAATCCATCGCGGGGAGGCGCCACGGTAGCAGCGGCCCTCCGGGCTTTCAAAGGCTCAGCGCGGTGCGAAGGCGTCGAGCGCACGGGCGACGGCCGCGTCGCGCGGCTCGCCGACCGGATTCGGAAACACGATCGTCAACGTCGCGCCGGCGGCACGATACGCGGCGACACGCTCGCGGCAGTGCGCGGCGTCGCCCACCAGGGTGACGGCGTCGGCCAGCCGTTCGCTCACCGCCTGCTCCGCGGCTGCGACGTCGCGCCGTCCCCACGCTGCCCGGATCCGTTCGACGTCTTCCGCGAACCCGCTTCGCACGAGCATGTTGCCGTAGAATGGCAGGTTCGCGTAGCGCGCGAGCATGCGCCGCGCCTCGTGCACGGCTGCGGCGCGGTCGTCGGCGAGGTAGCACGTCGTGAAGTGACAGACCTCGAGCGCGCCACCGTCGCGGCCGCCGCGCGCGGCGCCGCGGCCGAGCGCCGCGAGTGCGCGCGGATAGCGCGTCACCGGAAACAGGTTGAACATCACGCCGTCGGCGAGCTCGCCGGCGAGCTCGATCATCGGGACGGCCAGCGCCGCGGCCAGGACGCGCGGCGGCACACCCGGCCTCGGCTGGATCGGGCCCTTCGTCCACGACGCCCGGAGCGTGCCGATTACCTGCCGCATCGTGCCGAGCGGGTCGCTCATGTCGATGCCGAGCGGCTCGTTGACGGCGCGATGTCCGACACCCAGACCGAGAAGCAGCCGGCCGCCCGAGAACTCCTGCACCGCGGCCGCCTGAGCCGCGAGCAGCGTCGGCTGGCGGAGGTAGACGTTGGTGATGCCCGTCCCGACCCGCAGGCGGCGCGTCGCCAGCGCCACGGCCTCGGCGTAGGCGAGCGAGTCGCAGTACGACTCGGGGATGAAGACCGCTTCGTAGCCCCGCTCCTCGGCCGACCGCGACCAGGCGACGACGTCGCGCGGCGAGGCGTCGCGGAGCGGCGAGAAGGCGAGCGCGATGCGATCCATCACGTTTCAATAGATCATGTGCGCGGGACGAGGGAAGGGTTGTCGCGCGCGCCGCCGTCCGGTACATCGACGACGTGGCGAAGCGCATGCTCCTGCACTTCCAGAAGGGCGGCTTTCCCGCCTACGAGCGCGCCGACGAGCAGGGCATGCCGCAGCCGTGCGCTCTCGGCCAGCCATGGGTCAACCTGGACACGGCCCGGACGCTCGAGAAGCTCCACATCCCACGTACCGATCCCTGGGGACGCCCACTGCCCGGCGAGCCCGAGACGGACACGCAACTCGAGCGGATGCGTCGCGGAGCGCGACCCGAGACTCATGTCTCGGGTCGGAGCCAGACGCGAGCTTGAAGGGACAATACCACGCGCGACTGCCGTGCCGCGGCTGGCGAAGCCAGCGCGGCATGCGGGGTACGCGCCCGGCGCGCATCGCTCGATCGGCGGATGCCGCCGCAGCGGTGAAGCCGCCAGCCTTCGGCGGGCTGGACAGGCCTCGCACAGAGGCGTCGGCGGGGCGGGCGTGCCTCGTCTGTCGCGCCGGCTTTCGCCGGCCGCGACATGCGGCGCGCGCGGGTCACTGAGCGCTCCACTCTCGCGTCCGGTCCCGACCCGAGATGTATCTCGGGTCGGCCTCCTAGACCTACTCCTTCAGGAAGCGGCGCTCGATGCCCGCCACCTGCGCCCGCCGCCGGACGTGACGGTCCTCGCCGCTGAAGCGCGCGTCGGCAAAGGCGCGCACCAGCTCGCGCGCGAGCGCCTCGCCGATCACGCGTGCGCCGATGCAGAGAACGTTCAGATCGTCGTGCTCCACCGCCTGGTGCGCGGAGTAGTG
>VBKG01000427.1 GCA_005879585.1 Deltaproteobacteria bacterium
CGATCGCCGCACGCTTCGGCCGCGTGGCCGGATCGACGGTCCCCGCGAAGACGAGGTCGTGAATGCGCGCGAGGCCGCGCTCACGAAACACCCGCTCGTCCGCGCCCCACGGCAGCCAGCGCGCCGGCACGTCGAAGACCGGCACGTAGTCCTTCTGCGCGACAAGGACGAGGTCGAAGAGCCGCGCGTAGTAGCGCTGCCAGAAGAAATTCATGTGCACGTCGACGGCGTAGTACACGCGCGGCACCGGTACGTCCTCGAGGCCGAAGGGCAGGGCCTGCGGGCCGAGCGTGTCGGCGACGAGCAGCAGGTCGGGCGCGAAGGGCAGCCGTCGCCACAGCGCGCGCACGTCGAAGGGCACGCCGGGCACGGCGAGCGCGGGGTATTCCTCGAAGGCGGCGATCACCTCGTGGCCGTGCGCGCGAAGCGGGTCGACGAGATGCACGTTGCCGACGTGGAGGATGCGCACGGCGAACCGTGGGGCAAGTTCCGTTCCACGATGGCGCGCCGCTTCGCCTGTAATGTGATTGCCCGAGCACGGCAGAAATTGCCGCCACGAGCGGCCACGTCCGACCGGAGACGGCGCACTGTCGCTGGCACGGCGCCTGCACAGCGGAGCGGCCTTCCACATGTCCGCTCACCTCGAGGAGAACCTGCGCGCGCTCGATCCGCAGCTCGCGGCCGAGATCCGCGCAGCCGCGCCGCTGCCGCTCGAAACGGCAGCGAGCGGCGAGCCGACGCTCACGGCCGACAACGTCCTCCTCCACAGCCGCCACGACCCGCGCCGCGAGGCCGCGCGCTGGGCCGAGACGCAGCGCGAGCGGCTCGCCGAAGGCGCCACCGCCGTCGTCCTCGGCCTCGGCCTCGGCTACCACGTCGAAGCGCTCGCCGCCGTCTGGCCGGGACCGATCGTCGTCGTCGAGCCCGACCGCGCCGTCTGGCGGACGGCCCTTGCCGCGCGCGACCTCCGGGCGCTCCTCGAAGGCCGCGTCACCGTCGCCGTGGAAGACGCGGACCGACCGGTCGTCCTCCCGCACGCGCCCTCCGTGCTGCGGAGCGCGACGCTCAGGACCATCGGCGAATCGATCGCCGGCCGCGCCGCGCTCAAAGGCCTCCGGCTGAACGTCCTCGTCGTCTCGCCGCTCGCCGGCGGCTCATATCCGATGGCGGCACATTGCGCCCGCGCGCTCGGCCAGCTCGGCCACGCCGTCCGGGTCCTCGACCTGGCGCCGTTCGCCGCCGGCATGGACGCGCTCGCCTGCTTCACGCCGCGACGGAAAGCGCGCGGCGCGGTCGAGCAGGCCTACATGCGCTTCCTCGGCACCGGCGTCCTCGCCGCGATCGAGGCCGAGAAGCCGGACCTCGTCCTGGCGCTCGCGCAGGCGCCCCTCGACGCCGCCGTCCTCGCCGAGATCGGCCGCCGTGGCGTCCTCCGCGCCTTCTGGTTCGTCGAGGACCATCGCGTCCTCACCTACTGGCAGAACGTGATCGGCGAATACGACTATTTCTTCGCCATCCAG
>VBKG01000428.1 GCA_005879585.1 Deltaproteobacteria bacterium
TACTCTGCGGCGACGCCCTCGCGCCACCCGCGGACATTGACGATGACGGCCCGTTCGCAAGAACTCCCGTCGCCGCCGGTATAGCGAGGGGTCATAGGTGTGGTTCTATCGGTGGACGATGGGGTCTGCTGTTGTTTTTCGGAATTCACGTGTCCGAGGAAAGAGCAGCCCGTCAACACCAGCGCGAGCCACGCAGCCGACGGGAGGCTTCTATCGATCATATGTCGGTCTAACGACCAGCGCCTGAGCGGCGCGCCCAGCGACGTTTGAAGTTTATAGAGGTTCGCATGCGCGCCCGCTCCAGCCGCGTGTTAGATGCCGGCATCATCGTTGAGAGGTAGGCTCCGTCCAGCACTTGACCTCGGGAGATCCAGGTCGACTTTCCGTTCGGCAGGAAAGGGTGATGAGCGCTGGCGTTCTGCCGATGTGCCCAGCTCGCCATGAGGGGATGGTATCCTTATTGTCCTGCACGCAGAGAAGAACCCGCCAGTTCGGATCACCGTACAGTGGGGTTGGAAACCTCCACGAGCCGTCAAAATGAAAATTACCGTCGGAGTCCGTTCTCGCAATGTCTCCAGCGCGTTCGCATGCCCGACCCTGCCTCACATCTTCTTCACTGAACTCAACGATCCGTTTCACAGTCCGCGCAACCATGGGATCCCCATTTGCGGCCATCAGGCGCCCTTCGATCTCGGGAACGGCCCGTTCGGGTATCGGCATGCAGGCAGGCATGGCCGCCGACAGTCCAACCCAGAGCGCAGCTGCGATCAGTTTCATCGAAGGCATCTAACGACCGGCAGTTGAGCCGCGGCCCGCACGCAGCGCGCGGCCATGACGGAATGTCCGCCGGGCCGTCGGCTCCAACTGTTTGTTAGGCGTTCATGCAGCTCCCTTCGTTCATCTTCTTGGGGTGGGCTGCTCGCCTTCTGAGGTTAGCCCGTACTTTCGACTTAGTGCCTCCTCCTTCTCCCTGAAGTCCGGCGACTGGTCATAGAGGCTCTTCGAGGGGTCACGGCCTGGTATCGCAAGCCGCTCCTGAAAATACTTCTCAAGCCCAGGCGGGGACAGGATGAGTAAGTACCTGGCCATCTGCTTGCCACTGTTCCAAAAGCGGTGCCGGATCCCGCGAGGGGCCAGAACGAACGTGCCTGGAGTACCCACGATTACGCGTTCGCCAACCTGAAATGAGAGTTCTCCTTCAAGGACATACCACGCCTCATCCTCGCGACTGTGAGTGTGTGGTGGCGGTCCTTCTTGCGGTTCCATCGCTCCCTCTACGAGTGCGTAGGCGCCGAGTGTATCCTCCGAGGCCGCCTTCAAATGGCCAAATCGCGAAGTCGGTTGGCCTTCACCGGGAGAGACCACGATGGGCGCTCTCTTCACTTCGGACGCATGCTCGCCGGCAACCACGACCTTCGCAGACTGAAGTGTGGCCGCAGCGCATCCCGCGATGAGCCAGGCTCGCATTCGGGCCTGTTGCAGGTTGCAAGTTGAGCGTTTCATCAACCCTCCTGATGACGCCTAACGACTATTCGACAGTTCCGTGTAACGCCCAAACCCTGACCAGGCGTGCAGCCCAATTCCAAGCACACCGAGCTCGACTACCGGCGCACGCCGAGTCATTCCGGTAGCTTTCCGCCTTTCCACAACGCTCGCCCCGTGCGTGTTAGCCTGCGAGCCTCGACAGGGTATCGCCCGCCAGGTCCCACCAGCTTCGGCACTCGCACTCCGTCCCCCTTCACCAGTCCATCCAGCGGCGAGCGCACACCCGCCGGTCCCTGGTTCAGGACGTGCGTGTAGATCATCGTGGTCCTGACATCACGGTGTCCCAGCAACTCCTGGACGGTTCGACTGTCGTAACCGTCCTCGAGGAGATGCGTCGCGAACGAGTGCCTCAGCGTGTGGCAGGACGCCGGCTTGGTGAGGCCCGCCTCGCGGACCGCCCGATGCACGGCGCGTTGCATGACCGTCTCATGCAGATGATGCCGCCGCCGCTGGCCGGTCGTCCGCTCGATATACGTCCGGGTAGCGGGGAAAACCCACTGCCACGGCCATTCACGGCCGGCATTGGGGTACTTCTGGGCGAGGGCATGCGGCAGCTCCACCCACCCAGCACCCGCACGCACGTCGCGCTCGTGCTGCGCACGAACGCGCGCGAGGTGACGCTCCAGCGCGGGCCGGACGACAGCCGGCAAAAGGGTCACGCGGTCACGATCGCCCTTCCCGCTGCGAACCACGATCTGCTTCGCCGCGAAGTCGAGGTCCTTGACGCGCAGCCGCGCGCACTCCAGGAGCCGAAGGCCGGCACCATAGAGAAGGACGCCCATCAGCCTCGGCATTCCCCGCAACGCCAGCAGCACGACACGCACCTCGTCCCGGGATAGCACCACTGGCAACCGCGCCGGTCGCACCGCCCGGACGAGATCATCGAGCCACGGGAGGTCTACCCCGAGGACGGGGCCGTACAGAAACAGCAGCGCCGCCAGCGCCTGGTTCTGCGTCGACGCGCTGACCCTTCCTTCCACGGCGAGGGAAGAGAGGAAGCGCGACACTCCTGTCGCGCCCATCTCGGCCGGGTGGCGCTTCGCGTGAAACAGGATGTAGCGCTGAATCCATCCCACGTAAGCGCGCTCGGTCCGGCGGCTGTAGTGGCGGAGCCGGAGCGCATCACGGACGGTGTCGAGTAGCCGGGGCCTACGCGGGACGAGGGCGGATCCCTCGCTCACGTACGACGCGCTGCCGCGCGCCTCGCACGTCACCGCCGACATGGGGGCGGGAGTATAGGTCCCGCCGGTTCGCCGAGACAAGACTCTCTCAGGCAAGAAAGCTGAAAGGCCCGTTCGAGGGCAGGCGGCGTACGACAACGGCGCCGCCGCTTTGCGCATAGAAGCGACTGCGCCCTAGAGGGACTACGCCGCTGCCGCGCCGCCCGCGGTTTGCGAGGAACGAAGCCCTACCCGACGCCGCCGAGACGAACGGTGTAGGCGCGCGTCGGCCTCAGCGAGCCCGTCGTCGGATCGACCGCCAGGCCAAGACCCTCGAGCGCCTCCACACCGAGCAGCGGCTCGTCGCAATCGGTGATCACGACGGTGCTTGCGGCGCTGCGGTCACCGATCCGGACCATGACGAGGCCGACCTCGGCCTCAAGGTGCCTGCCGTCGGCGAGGATGACGGTCTGCTTCCGGGACAGACGTGATACGCCGAGACGTCGCTCCATAATATCTGGAGCGCCGGTCCCTAGTCCGTCGAGCCACCCTCCGGCGACGCGAACTCGTTCACGTACCGCATCCCCCGCTCGAGGATGGGGGCGATCTCCGGATCCGTCTCGCCACCCTTCTTCGGCTTGTAGGCGATGACCGGAGCCTTCACGAACTTCCGCACCAGGCTCT
>VBKG01000095.1 GCA_005879585.1 Deltaproteobacteria bacterium
GGGCCCCGCGCGCGCCGAGGCCGAACGTCATGCCGAGGCCCTCGAAGTCGCGCCAGAGAACGTGCGCCTGCCCGAACCAGAAGAGGTCGAGCAGACCGGTGTCGATCGTCGTCGGCGTGCCGCCGATGTCGAGCGTGGCACGCCGCTCGTCGAGTGCGGTGAGCGTGGCGAAGCAGGAGCCGCTCGCGTGCGGTACTCTCAGCTCGAGGAGCGCGGGCAGGTCGAGGACGGCGAGCGTGCTGCGATTGCCGGTGAGCCGCAGGTCCTCGAGGCCCCGCCGCCACGCGATCCGCTCGACGTCGTCGGTCACCCGGGATTCGTCGTCGCCGAGCGGCCGCGCGTGCCACGCGGCGAGCACGGCGTCGAGCGCCGAATGGGCGCTCGACTCGGGCTCGAGTGCCCGCAACCGGCGCTCGAGATCGGCGACGGGTGACGGCAGGGGAAGGGGAGGTGCCGGCGCGGGCCCGGCGACCGCCGCGGGTGCGGGCGCCGGCTCCGCGTTGGCCGCGGGCGGCGCGGGCGCCGGCGTGGGCTCCGCAGCGGGCGGGGAAATCGCGGGCGGCTCGGGAGCGGCTCTGGCGACGACCTCAGCCGGTCGCGCCGCTGGCTCATGCGGGCGTGGAACCTGCGTGAACCAGCCGAGCGGCACGCCGAGCGTGACCACCCCGACGCCGACTGCCGCGCCCGCGACACCCCATGCGGCCCGGCGCACGACGGACAGCGTGCCCGGCAGCGGCACGGCATTGATCTCCTTGTAGGCGCGCACGACCGACCGCCGGGTGACGCGCGGCTCCCGGGTCACGAACGCCGCGAGCATCGCGCGGTGCGCGATCATGTTGATGAGCCGCGGCACCCCGCCGGCGAGGCTGTGCGTCAGTCGGAGCGCCGGCACGGTGAAGAGCCGCGCGGCGCGCCCCTCGCTCGCGATCGACAGCCGGTGGCGGACGTACGCGACCGTCTCGCGGTAGCGGAGCGGACCCATGTGCCAGCGGAGCGTGATGCGCTGGTTCAGCTGCGCCATCGCGGGGTCGAGGAGGAGTGTCCGGAGCTGCGGCTGGCCGACCAGCACGACGCGCAGGAGCTTCTCCGTCGGGGTCTCGAGGTTCGAGAGCAAGCGCAGCTGCTCGAGCAGATCCATCGAGAACGCCTGCGCCTCGTCGACCACGACGACCGAGATCCGTCCGGCCTCGCGCTGTGCCAGCAGATGGGCGTTCAGCGCGTCGACCAGCTCCATCTGGCTGCTGCTCGTCCCCGGTAGCCCGAACTCGCGGTTGAGGCGCTGCAAAAGCTCGAGGGTCGAGAGCGCCGGGCTGAAGATGTAGGCGGCGGCGACCTCGGGTCCGAGCTCGGCGAGGAAGGCGCGCAGGAGCGTCGTCTTGCCGGTGCCGACGTCGCCCGTGATGCAGACGAAGCCGCTCGACTCCTTGAGGCCGAGGCGCAGGTGCGCCAGAGCCTCGGCGTGCTTCGAGGAGAGAAAGAGGTAACGCGGGTCCGGCGTCAGCCGGAACGGCGTGTCGTCGAGCCCGAAAAAGCGCTCGTACATCCCCGACCTCCCCGCATCCCACTTTCGTTATAGGGGAAAGGCGGTTGACACTCCAGCACGCCGGCGGCGTGCGGGGGTTACGGGATCTACGCGCTCTCGCGGCGGGCGCGGCGGCTCTTCAGGAGTTCCGTCACCGAGGGGGGCTGCAGATCCTCGGCCGAGAAGCCGAGCGGCATGATGCCCTGCTCGAGCCAGAGGTGGCCGCCGTCGAGGACGTGGCGGGCAACCTTGCACTTGAGGGCGTCGTCGTTCCGCCAGAGATCGTGTAAGAGCTGGATGACCCGCCGCCGGGCGCCGCGTGCGAACACGTCGGCGAGGCTCGCGGCGCTCGCCGCCTCGGCATGGCCGGTCTCGGCCATGCGGTGGGCGCGGGTAACGGCCGCGGTGAGGGCGAACAGCTCCATCGCGATGTCGACCGCCCGGAAGAGGAACGCCTGCTTCCGCTCGAGCCCAGCCTGATAGACCAGCATGCCGTGGAAGATGGCGCGTGCGAGCCGGCGGCTCGCGCGATCGGCGAAGCGGATGTGACGGGCGAGCTTGCCGTAGGCCGCGTACCGTGGCCACGCGGCCCAGCCGAACCAGCGGGTGGGGTACCACCAGGCGTAGAAGCGGAGGATCCGGGGTACGGCGCGCAGGCGGTCGCGCGTGCTCGACCGCGGGTCGACGAACGCGCCCGCCACCTGGAGATGCGTGTCGACGGCCTCGCGCGCCATGAAGAGGTGCATGATCTCGCTCGAGCCCTCGAAGATGAGGTTGATGCGCGCGTCGCGCATCATGCGCTCCACCCCGATCGGTGGCTCGCCACGGCCGGCGAGCGAGCGCTCGGTCTCGTAGCCCCGACCTCCGCGCACCTGGAGGATGTCGTCGAGCAGGTGCCAGGCGCGGACCGTGTTCCACTCCTTTGCCGCTGCCGCCTCGAGTCGGATGTCGGAGTCCGGCCGGTCGGCGAAGTGGGCGACGAGGAACGCGATGGATTCCATGGCGAATGCGGTGGTGGCGAGCTCGGCGACCTTCACCGCCACGGCCTCGTGCTTGCCGATCGGCACGCCCCACTGAACGCGCGCGTTGGCCCACTTCCGCGTCAGCTCGAGGCCGGCCTTGGCGACGCCCGCGGTGGACGCCGGCAACGTCAGCCGTCCCGTGTTGAGCGTCACGAGCGCGACACGGAGGCCGTCGCCCTCGCGACCGATCAGGTTCTCGCGCGGCACCTTCACGTCCTCGAAGCTGATCACGCCGTTGGCGAGCGCCTTGAGGCCCATGAAGCGGCTCCGGTGCTCGACCTTCACGCCGTCCCAGTCCATCTCGACCACGAAGGCGTTGATGCGATTCGTCTTCGGGTTGCGCGCCATGACGACGATCAGCTCGGCGAGCGTCCCGTTGGTGCACCAGAGCTTCTGGCCGTTCAGGATGTAGAAGCGGCCGTCGGGCGTGGGCTCGGCGATGGTCGACAGCCGCGCCGGATCGGAGCCGACCGCCGGCTCGGTGAGGGCGAACGCCGAGATCGCGCCCTGCGCGCACCGCGGCAGGAACCGCCGCTTCTGCTCCTCGGTGCCGAAGAGCCGGATCGGCTGCGGGACGCCGATCGCCTGATGCGCCGACAGCAGCGCGGCGACGTTGGCGTCGTAGCTGCCGACGAGCTCCATCACGCGCACGTACTCGGGATGCGTGAGACCGAGGCCGCTGTACTCCCGTGGAATCTTCATCCCGAACGCGCCGAGCTCCGCGAGGCCGCGGACGACCTCCTCGGGGTACTCGCCGGTCTCGTCGATCGCCACCGGATCGACCCGCTCCTCGAGGAAGCGCCGCATCCCGTCGTAGAAGTCGCGGAAGGCCGGTCGGTTCGGCTCCTCGACGGGGTAGGGGTCGACGAGGTCCAGCCGGAAGCGGCCGAGGAACAGGTCTTTCAGGAAGCTCGCGCCCTTCCATTCCCGCTCGCGGGCGGCCTCGGCGACGTCGCGTGACTGGCGTTCGGCGGTGGTCGTCATGGCAGACAATGTAGCCGACTGCGAGGGTTGGGGAAAAGCCCTGAGGACGCGCGGGCCGCATGCGGGAAAACCCGGCCGTCGGCAGCGCGCGTAGGGCCGGGGGGCTTCGTGCGCCTTCACCATGCTGGATCGCGCAGCGGCGCCAGTTCCTGGTAATCTACCTAGCCAGTGGCGGCGCCCGGGTGGCGACGGCGGCAATATGTAGTTTGCGCCCCCCGCAGCGCGAATTAAGGGAAAACCCGTAGACGCATTGCCGATTTCCCCAGCAACACGTCTGCGGACTGCCTTAGATATGTCCTCGATCCGGAGCGTTGTTGTGTTCCACTAAGGAATTTCCTTGACATGCAAACGCTGTGCGCCCTATGCGCGCAGTCACGCTCGGAGCAATTCCGAGGAGACGCGATGTTTACGAGGCGAGACATTCTCAAGGCGGGCTTGGCCGGCAGCGCGTACGGCCTGCTCGGACCCGCGTTTCGTCGCTCCGCGTTCGGGGACAGCCTGCCGCCGAGCCCGGCGACGAAACCGTTCGTCGTCGAATTACCGATCGCGCCGCTCGCGAAATCCGTCGCGCCGTTTGCGACCCGCGCCGATCCGGGCAACTGCGTGAACGTGGACGGGACGACGGCGTTTCACGTGTCCGGTCCGCGCACCGTCCCGACCAACACGGAGTTCTTCCTGATTCACGAGCGGGCCGCGCCGCATTCCTTCCACCCCTCGCTGCCGCCGAACGTCATCTGGGGCTACGACGGCATGGCGCCGGGGCCGACGTTCCTCGCCCGCAGCGGCACCCCGTCCCTCGTGCGCTTCGTGAACGACCTGCCGACGAACGACCCCGTGGGCATCGGTGAGCCCATCTCCGCCATCCATCGTCACGGCGGCTTCCAGTTCCCGGAGGACGACGGCTATCCGCTCGATACGTTCTGCGCGGGACAGTCGCGAGACTACTTCTACCCGAACGAGGCGGACGACCTGCAGGAGCAGAACGAGCACTCGACGCTCTGGTACCACGACCACGCGATCGACATCACCGGAATGAACGTCTATCGCGGCCTCGCCGGTTTCTTCCTCAACTTCGACCGGGTCGACTCGATCGCGGGTGAGCTGGACACGGGCGCGGCTGCACTTCGACTCCCCGGCCGGATGGTGACGCTCCCGAGCGGCGACCAGTTCCGGCAGTTCGACGTCCCGCTGGTCTTCCAGGACAAGCGATTCGACCAGAACGGCTTCCTCGCCTTCGACACCTTCGACCACAACGGCTTCCTCGGCGACAAGTTCCTCGTCAACGGGGTCGTCCAGCCGTTCCTGAAGGTGGCACGGCGGAAGTATCGCTTCCGCTGCCTGAACGGCTCCAATGCGCGGAACTACGAGTTCTTCCTGAGCAACGGCCAGCCCTTTGTCGCGATCGCCACCGATAGCCATCTCCTCGAGCATCCCGTGACGGTGAAGAGCTTCCGGATCGCTCCGGCGGAGCGGGTGGAGGTGATCATCGACTTCACGAACACGACGCTCGGGCAAGAGATCTTCCTCGTGAACCGCCTCGAGCAGACCGACGGCCGGAAGCCGGACGGGCTCGTCTCGCCGGGCACGCAGATACTCAAGTTCGTGGTCGACCGGGACGCGGACGACCCGAGCCGGGTGCCCGACACGCTGCGCGCGGTAACCGAAGGTCCGCAGCAGCTCCTCCCGAAGGTGACGGTGCAGCGGACGTTCGACTTCGAGCGCTCGGACGGGGCCTGGGTCATCAACGGCGAATTCTTCGACGAGAACCGCATCAACGCCAAGCCCAAGCGAGATGGCGCGGAGATCTGGATCCTCAAGTCGGGCGGCGGCTGGGTCCACCCCGTGCACATCCACCTGACCGAGTTCTTCATCCTCTCGCGCAACGGCTCGCCTCCGCCGCCACTCGAGCGGGGGCGGAAGGACACGATCGTCATCGGGAGTGACCGGGGGGACGTGAAGATCCTGTTGCCATTGCCGGCGAATTTCCACGCAGTGCCGAGGCCCGTCGCGGGCCGCTTCGTGTTCCACTGTCACAACATCGAGCACGAGGACATGCGGATGATGGCGCAATTCGAAGTTCAGCCCTGAAGGGAGATCAATTATGTTCAGCAGACGAGACATTCTGAAGATCGGGCTCGCGAGCGGCGCGTACGGCGCCCTCGGTCCGGGTCCACGCCGCCGCGTCTTTGCCGATAACCTGCCGTCCAGTCCGCGCACGACGCCGTTCGTCGTCGCGCTGCCGATTGCGCCGATCGCGCAGCCGACGGCGGCGTTTGCCACGAGAGCCGATCCGGGCGACTGCGTGAACGTCGACGGGAGCACGGCGTTCCACGTGCACGGGCCACGGGTGGTCCCGACCAACAGCCAGTTCTTCCTGATCCACGAGCAGGCGAGGCCACACTCATTCCATCCCCAGCTGCCCGCGAACGTGATCTGGGGCTACAACGGCATGGCGCCCGGTCCGACCTTCATCGCCCGCAGCGGCACCCCGTTCCTCGTCCGCTTCGTCAACGATCTTCCACAGAACGATCCCGTCGGCATCGGGGAGCCCATCTCCGCCATTCACCGCCACGGCGGGTTCCAGGCCGAGGAGGACGACGGGTACCCGATCGATACCTTCTGCACCGGGCAGTCGAGAGACTACTTCTACCCGAACGAGCCCGCGGACGGCCTCGTGCAGAACGAGGAGTCGACGCTGTGGTACCACGACCACGCGATCGACATCACCGGGCCGAACGTCTACCGCGGGCTCGCCGGCTTCTATCTCAGCTTCGACGCAGTCGACTCCATCGCGGGAGAGCTCGACACGAATCCGCAGGCGCTGCGGCTGCCGGGCCGCATGGTGAGCCTGCCGAGCGGCGAGCAGTTCCGGGAGTTCGACGTCCCGATCGTCATCCAGGACAAGCTGTTCGACAGGAACGGCTTCCTCGTCTTCGACACCTTCGACCACAACGGCTTCCTCGGCGACAAGTTCGTCCTGAACGGCGCCATCCAGCCTTTCTTTCGAGTGGCGCGGCGGAAGTATCGGTTCCGGTTCCTGAACGGCTCGAACGCCCGTTTCTACCAGCTCTTCCTGAGCAACGGGCAGCCGTTCGTGGCGATCGCCACCGACGATTCCCTCCTCGAGCATCCCGTCACGGTGAAGAGCTTCGAGATCGGTCCCGCCGAACGCGTGGAGGTGGTCATCGACTTCACGAACACGACGCTTGGCCAGGAGATATTCCTCGTGAACCGCCTCCAGCAGACCGACGGCCGGAAGCCGGACGGGCTCGTCTCGCCGGGCACGCAGCTCCTCAAGTTCATCGTGGACCGGGATGCGGCCGACCCGAGCCGGGTGCCCGACACGCTGCGGCCGGTGACGGTGGGCCCCCAGCAGCTGCTGCCGCAGGTCAGGGTCAAGCGGACCTTCGAGTTCGAGCGCTCGGACGGCGCCTGGGTCATCAACGGCGAGTTCTTCGACGAGAACCGCATCGACGCCAAGCCGAAGCGCGGCACGCCGGAGATCTGGACCCTCAAGTCGGGCGGCGGCTGGGCCCATCCCGTCCATGTCCACCTGACCGACTTCTTCATCCTCTCGCGTAACGACTCGACGCCACCGGTCCTCGAACGAGGGCGCAAGGATACGGTGGCCATCGGAGGGCCCGACTTCGGAGACGTGAAGATACTCCTGCCCTTCCCGGCGAACTTCCGCGCCGTGCCGCGGCCGGTCACCGGCCGCTTCGTCTTCCACTGCCACAACATCGAGCACGAGGACATGCGCATGATGGGGCAGTTCGACGTGCAGCCATGACTCCGGTTGCCACGCGGCTCGCCGGACTGCTGGCTCTCGTCGCGGCCGGCTGCTCGGGGCGCCCGCCCGAGCCGCCGCCGACGCCGCCGAACGTGGTCGCGACCATCCGCGAGCAACAGCTCCCCAACATCGAGCTCGTGACCCACGAGGGTCGCCGCGTGCGGTTCTACGACGACCTGGTGAAGGGAAGGGTCGTTGCCATCAACTTCATGTTCGCCACCTGCCGCAACGCCTGTCCCGAGTCCACGCAACACCTGGTGGAGGTGCAGCATGCCCTCGGCGACCGCATGGGACGCGACGTGACGTTCCTCTCGATCTCGCTCGACGCCGAGCGCGACACCCCCGAGGTGCTGCGCGGCTACGCCGAGGCGCACGGCGCCGGGCCGGGGTGGTACTTCCTCACCGGCAAGCACGACGACATCGAGCTGCTGCGCCACAAGCTCGGCGCGTACGAGCTCGACCCGGTGATCGACGCCGATCGGACGCAGCACACCGGGCTCGTGATCCTCGGCAACGAGCCGGCGGGGCGATGGAAGGCGATCACCGCGCTCGGCAAGCCGGTCCGCATACGCCAGGCGATCGAGCGGACCATCCTGCCGGTGACCGAATGGCCGACGGGCGCGGCGGTGGTCAACGAAGTCCCGTACGAGGAGAACGAGCGCGGAAAGGAGGTCGTCACCGCCGACGAGGTGGCGAAGCTCCTGGTCCGCGACCCGTGAGTACGCGGCGGTTCCTGCCCATCCTGCTCTGCGTGGCCGGCGTCGCCGGGGCACAGGAGTCGCTCGTCCTCCAGGGGACGTTCAGCGACGCGTACTACGCGCGGTCGTTGCTGCCGGGCCTGGTCGTCGACGCCCGGGACGCCACGTTCGTCGCCTGCTCGCAGCCAGACCCGATGAACCCGTGCGCGCCGAATCCGTATCCGGTGAACCTCGGCCCGAGCGCGGCAACGGGCGGCCTCTGGACCGGCGGCCGCGTCATCGGTGCGAACCGCGTCGATGCCACGTGGGCCGAGATGCACGGTCCGAACAATGCGGGCTTCATGTTCGAGAACGACTGCTTCACCGTGACGAAGGATCGGAGCGTATGGGACAACGCCGTGGCAGACTGGAACCGCCGACACCCCGGCGTTGGTTCGTGACGTCGCGCTGGGTCGCCGTCGCCGCGTTCGCCGTGGCGCCGGCCGCGGGCGCGCAGGAGCTCATGACCGCGCTCGCCACCGTCAAGGTGTCGACGACGACCGGCGAGAAGCCGCAGTCGAAGCTCTGTTCCACGCCGGCCACTGGTGGGCCGTCCTGCCGAGCAAGTCCGCGAAACCCGCGGGGACGTGGCTCTGGCGCCTCGAGGCCGACAACCACTGGAAGAACGTCCTGCGCCTGTCGTCGAGCACCAAGACGAAGGCGGACGCGAAGGCCGTCGGCGACGTGACGCACGTTCTCCTGCACGGCGGGAGCCCATAGCTCGTCTCGGTGCAATACGACGGCGAATCCGGAGCCAACGTCGACGTGCTCTACAGCGACCCTCCGTATTCTGCGTTCGCAGGTCCCGTCGTGCTCGCCAACGACATCGCCGCCGACGACATCACCGCCGTGACGGCGCTGCCGGACGGCACCGTCGGCATCCTCTGGTCGAACCAGAACACCCAGCGCTTCGGGTTCCGCATCCACGCCGACGGCACCGATCCCGCGGCGTGGCTGCCCGACGAGTCGCCGGCGTCGGAGTCGGCGCTGCACGTCGGCCAAGGGCTCGCCGACGACCACCTCCACCTGGCGGTCGCCGCCGACGCCACCCTCTACGCCGCCGTGAAGACGTCGTACGACACGGCCGGCTTCCCGCAGGTCGCGCTCCTCGTGCGGCGCCCGACGGGCCGGTGGGACGACCTCTACGAGGTCGACGGGACCGGGACCCGCGGGGTCGTCCTGCTGAACGAAGCGGCGGGGATCGTGCGCGTCGTCTACACGTCGGCCACCGGCAGCGGCAACATCGTGTACCGTGACTCGCCGCTCGGGCCGATCGGCTTCGGCGCGGCTCACACGCTGATCGCCGGCAACCTGAACAACGCGACCAGCACGAAGATGACGTGGGCCGACGAGCTCGTCGTCGTCGCCTCGGGGAAGGGCGTGCGGATCACGCGCCCGCTCGGCGGGTCCACCACGACCACGACGGTGCCGCCGGCAGGCACCCCCCCGTCGACGAGCCCGGCGGCGGCCGTCGAGGCCGACGTGTCGGTCGTGGCGGGCAGCGGGACGGCGTTCGGCGGAAGCCCGACGCTCGACGTCGACAACAGCCCGGTGAAGCACGCATTCCTGCGATTCACGGTGAGCGGCACCGCAGGTCGGCCGGTGACCCGCGCCGTTCTCCGCCTGCAAGTCGCGACTACGTCGTCGGCCGACAGCGACGCGAAGGGCCGCGCTCATCGCGCGGCGTGCGGGTGGACGGAGTCCACTTTGACCGGCACGACGCAGCCGCAGCCCGCGATCGACGCCGCCGTGCTCGACGCGCCGGCAGGGGCCGCCGTGCCGGGTTCCGTCGTCGACTTCGACGTGATCGGCGCGGTTACCGGTGGCGACGGAACCTACTGCGTGACGCTCGACACCGGATCGTCGAACGGCGTCCAGTACGACTCGCGCGAGGCGGCGACGGGGCGCCCGACCGTGGTCGTCACGGTCGCACCCTAGCCGCTCAGGCAGACGGCCGGGACGGCGCCGGCTTTCCGCCGAGGTCGCTCCCGGGCTCGAGGCAGAGGAGCCGCACGCGGCCGCACGAGACGATCCGCTCTTGCTCGTCGCGCGCGATGGCCTCCCAGAGCTGCGACCGCCGCCCGCGGGTGATCGGCCGGGCCGTCACACGGATCCGGCCCTCGCGCACGGCGCGCACGAAGCTCGTGTTGTTCTCGACCCCGACGACGGCGAGCCCGCGCGCCATCGCGTCGAGCGCGGCGCCGGTGGAGCAGACCGTCTCGATCGCGCCGCTGTGCATGCCGCCGTGCACGATCCCGTAGCCCTGGAGATGGCGCCGGTCGACGACGTATTCGGCCACGACCTCGTCGCGGGTGGCACTGACGAAGCGCAGAGCCATCGCGTCGTCCCATCCGCCGCGAGCCTGGTTCAACATCGCGCCGAGATCGTCCGCCATGGCGTCCGTGTTACCCCGCGGCCGCCGCTAGGGCCAGAGGTGGCGGGCGATCAGGCGAGGCCGAGCGCGCGGTCCTGGGCTTCGGGATCGGCGTGTTCGAACTCGAGGATGCCGAGCCGGGCGAAGGCCTCGCGCACCCGCGCCGTCAGGAGCCCGAGGCGGCGGAGGTTCGGGACGACGCGCGCGAACAGCATCCGCCGGAACATCTGTCCCGGGGCCGACTCGAGGACGACCCGCTTCACCTCGTCGCGGTTCCAGCCCATGACGCTCGCGATCTGGTCGCCGACGAGACGGTTCCGCATGAGCTCGCAAGCGTAGATGACGAACTCCTCGCGGTCGGCGAGCTCGCCGGCCGCCATGTCGCGGTAGTGGTCCGCCAGCGACAGCACGCCGAAGGCGACGTGCCGCGACTCGTCCTTCATGACGTAGCGGATGAGCTCCTTCAGCAGCGGCTCGTGCGTGATCTGGAAGAGGTTGCCGAAGGCGGCCATGGCGAGGCCTTCGATGATGATCTGCATGCCGAGGTACTTGAGGTCCCAGCGGGAGTCCTTGATCGTGGCGTCGAGGAGCTCCTTCAAGCTCTCGTTCACCGGCCACTGCCACTCGAGCTTCTCGCGGAGATAGCGGCTGAACACCTCGACGTGTCGCGCCTCGTCCATGGTCTGCGTGCCGGCGTAGTACTTGGCGTCGATCCACGGGACGGCGCCGACGAGCTGCGAGGCGACGATGAGCGCGCCCTGCTCGCCGTGGAGAAACTGCGAGAGCTGCAGCGCGACCTGCGCGTGCCGGAGCCGCGCCTTCTCGCGAGCCGTGAGCCGCTCGTAGGGCGGATAGCCGGCGAGCGGATTGACCATGTCCGGCAGGATGCCGCGCTCCGGATCGACGTCCGTGTCCCAGGCGAGCTGCGTGGTCCCGTTCCACTGCTCGCGCTTCGCCTTCTCGTAGAGGTCGCGGAGACCCTCCTTCACGCTGCCGTAGTTCCAGGCGTAGCTCGTGTCGAAGGAGGTGAGGAGGGTCTCCAGCTCCTCGTCCAGGCGGCGGAGCTGGTTGACGGCGTCGTCGATCATGAGAGTGGGTCAGGACGGCGGACGGAGGCGACTCTCAGGAGATACAAGCCGCACGCGGCAGGAGCAAGCAGCGAGCGTTCAGCCGTCGTGCAGGTGTGCGGAGCGCCAGCTTCATCCAGGCGAAACCGAGCACGAGGATCACGGCGATGAGCCCCGCTGCGGGC
Organism: Deltaproteobacteria bacterium; assembly: GCA_005879585.1. Classification (GTDB taxonomy): domain Bacteria; phylum Desulfobacterota; class Binatia; order DP-6; family DP-6; genus DP-3. Next base: position 11,682 of record VBKG01000095.1, read on the forward strand.
GAAGTGTGTCGTGGCTGACACATGTGTTTCGTCGTCCCGACCCACGATAGTGAGCGCCGGCGCGCGCGGGCAATCGGCCGGAAGTTGGATTGTGGCTCGAACCGAGATGGTACACCCATTGCTCGACGGTTGCCCGATGCCGACGCCTCTCGCCACCATGGTCCGGAAGGTCGCGACGTGCCGGCTGATGCTCGGGATCATCGCGATCGTCGCGGTGTATGCCGATCCCACCGAGCCGGGCTTCCTTCCGGGCCTGAAGCTGCGGGGCGGCGGGTTCGCGATCGACCCGTATGCGCTGGCCGTGCTGAGTGCCCACCTCGGCTACAGCCTGGTCGTCTACTGGGTTGCGCACCGCGAGGGCGTGTCGCCGTCCCGCCTCGTCACGTTCACCACCTGGCTCGACGTCCTGTTCGGCGTCCTGATCATCGTGTTCACCGAAGGGACGAGCAGCCCGTTCTGGCCCTTCGTCGTCTTCGCGGTGATCGCCGCGGGGATCGACGGCGGGTTCCGCCGCAGCATCATCGTCACGACGGTCAGCGTGGTCTCGTACCTGAGCCTCGTGCTGATCGCATGGCACGGGGACATGAACATGTTCATCATGCGTCCCGTCTACCTGGCCACGGTCGGTTACCTCACGGCGTACCTCGGTCAGCAGCGCATGAACCTCGAGGCGACGGTGCATCGCCTCGAGGGCGTGAAGGAGCGCAATCGGATCGCGCGCGCGCTTCACGACGGCTGCGTGCAGACCCTCGGGGGGATCAACCTGACGTTGGAGACCACCCGCGAGCTCGTCCGCCGGGACGCGCGCCCGCAGGCCTTGGCCACGCTCGCCCAGCTTCAGGCGAGCATCAACCACGAGCACGACGAGCTCCGCGCCTACATCCGGGAGCTGGCCGAGGTGGAGTCGGAGCCGGGCAAGGCACGCAACGAGGGCGCGTGCACGGCGCAGTTCGTGGTCAACGCCGACCTGTCCGGGTCGGTCGCGCTCGTCGAGCAGGTGCTCCAGATCGTCCGCGAAGCGGTGACCAACGTGAAGCGCCATGCGAATGCGCGCTCGGCATGGGTATCGGTCCGCGCCGCGGATTCGGAGGTGCTCATCCGGATCGACGACGACGGACGGGGGTTCTCCAACGGCGCGCAGGTGCCGTGGTCCATCTCCTCGCTGGTCAACGACGCCGCCGGCACGGTCCGCGTGCCGGAGGACCACCGGCCCGGGGCGCATCTCGAGATCGTGCTGCCGGTGGCGTGATGGGCGCCCATCTTCGCATCGCCATCGCGGACGATCACGCGCTCTTCCGGGAGGGCCTGAAGGCGCTCCTCAGCCTTCGCCCGGAGATCGTCGTGGTCGCGGAGACGGACCGGGCCGACGCCGTCGTGCCGATGGTGACGGGCACGCCATGCGACATCCTCCTGCTGGACCTGCAGATGGACCGCACCTCGCTCATCGACGTGGAGACGGCGGCGCGCTCCGCGAAGGTGATCATCGTCACGGCGAGTGAACGAGGCGACGACGCGCTCGCCGCCGTCCGGGCCGGCGCGAGCGGCGTCGTCTTCAAGCGCTTTGCGGTCGAAACGCTGGTCGACGCGCTCGGCGCGGTCGCCGCGGGTCAGGTGTGGGTCCCGCCCGCGCTGCAGACGCGGCTCGTGGCCGAGCTCCGCGAGCCCGCGCCCCAGCCGCTCACGACGCGCGAGCGCGAGATCGTCCGACACGTCGCCCTCGGCCTTCGCAATGCCGAGATCGGCGCGAGGCTCTTCATCAGCGAGGACACGGTCAAGACGCATCTGAACAACATCTTCGCGAAGCTCGGCATCCGCGACCGCGTGCAGCTCACGCTCTATGCGCTTCGCCTCGGCATCGCGGGGCTGGACGAGCACCCGGGCTGATCCGCGAACCCGCGTCCATCGAAAGGTGGACGCGAAATCTCACCGGCGGTCGATTGTCGCGCTAGCTCGTGCGCCGCTACCCTTCTCGCATGACACGCAAGCTCATCGCCGGAATCGTCCTGAGCGCCGTCGGGCTGCTGGTCGCGCGCCGTGTCGTGGCGACGGCCACGACCACGACGACGCTGCCGCCGTCTGCCACGTTCAGCCCCGCAACCACTGCCTGCCTGAAGGAAGCCGCGACGCAGCAGAAGATGTGCAACATGACGTCCAGCGTCGCCAGCTGCCAGACGGAGTTCGACACCGCCCTCGCGAGCTGCTTCGCGCCCGGCAAGGGCGTCTCGTGCGCCGCCGCCTGCGCGGCGAAGCGGACGAAGTGTACCGCGGCGGCGGCCTCGACGGTCGACAAGCAGTGCACCAAGAGCTGCCAGAACGGCTGGGTGGCCGCCGGCGCGCAATGCGGCAGTGATCAGGCGTGCCTCGCCGCCGCGCGGGTCGACTACGCCGCCTGCAAGGCCGCGTGCAATGCCGTGGTGCTGAAGTGCAAGAGCGCATTCGGTGCCTGTCTGACCAAATGCCCGGACCTGGGATCCTCCACCACGACGACGCTCGCGCCGCTACCGAAGACGACGACGACCACGATCGGGACGACCACGACCACGACGACGTTGAAGCCGTCCACCACGACCCTGCCGTCGCGGTCGACGACGACGACCACCACGACATCGACGACGCTGCCGCCGGCCGGCTACAGCGCGGCCACCGCCGCGTGCATCAAGCAGGCCGCCGCGACGCAGAAGGCGTGCAAGGCCACCGGCACCGCCGCCACCTGCCAGGCGCAGTACGATGCGGCGTTCGCCAGTTGCTTCGCGCCCGGCAAGGGAGTCACGTGCGCCGCCGGCTGCGTCGCCAAGAAGACGAAGTGCGCGGGCGCCGTCGTGCCGGGCGCGAACAAGTCGTGCCCGAGCGGCTGCCAGAACAGCTGGATCAACGCGGGATCGCAGTGCAGCGGCGTCCCGTCGTGCTACACGGCGGCGCTGGCGGCGTACAACGCCTGCAAGCTCGCGTGTGCGGGCGGTCCGGTCGTGAGCTGTCAGGCGGCGTTCACGGCGTGTATCGCCAAGTGTCCGAACCTTTGAGCACGTGAACCGCCTGACAAGGGCCCCTGTAAGCCGGGCCCGCCGGGACCAGACACGGGAGACGGCCGGACCCGGCCAGTCGCCGCGCGGAGGCGCACTTGACCCTCGTCCCGTCGTCGTGAGACTAGCCCGCAACCTTGCGTTGTGCTGGAGAGGAGTCGGATGCTGCCGGCAGGGTACCTCTGGAGGCGGTGGTGACGGCGTCGCGGGCCCGAACGGCGGGCGACCGGTGCCGGCCCATGCTCCTGGTACTCGCAATCGCCTCGCTCGCGGCGCGGACGGCGAGCGCCTTCGAGCTGGAAGACGTCGCCAGGCGCGCCCGGCAGCTGGCGCAGGAACCCTTTCACGATCCTCGCGGGCAGGTGCCGGACTGGCTCCTGAAGCTCACCTACGATCAGTGGCGCGACATCCGCTTCCGGGACGACCACGCGCTGTGGCGCGACCGTCGATCGTCGTTTCGGGTGCAGTTCTTCCATCCCGGGCTCTACTACGACCGGACGGTGACGGTGAACGTCGTGCGGGCCGACGGGGTGCACCCGGTGCCGTTCTCGCCGAGCTGGTTCGACTACGGAAAGAACGACTTCGCGAGCAAGGTGCCGCAGGGGCTCGGCTACGCCGGGTTTCGCGTCCACTATCCGATCAAGACACGGAACTACTACGACGAGGTCATCGTGTTCCTCGGCGCGAGCTACTTCCGCGCGGTCGGCAACGAGCAGGTCTTCGGCCTGTCGGCACGTGGACTCGCCGTCGACACCGCGGAGTCACGCGGCGAGGAGTTCCCGTGGTTCAGGGAATTCTGGCTCGTGACGCCGCGTGCGGGCGCCAAGGAGTTGACGATCTTCGCGCTGCTGGACAGCCCGAGCCTCACCGGCGGATATCGGTTCGTGGTCGCGCCCGGCGAGCAAACCGTCGTCAACGTCGAAAGCCGTTTGTTCCTGCGGAAGGAGGTCCGGAAGCTCGGGATTGCCCCGCTGAACAGCATGTTCTTTCACGGCGAGAACAGTGTCCGCACGTTCACCGACTTCCGCCCGGAGACCCACGACTCGGACGGTGTGTTGATGAATTTCGCGACCGGCGAGTGGCTCTGGCGCCCGCTCGACAACCCGCGCACGCTCCACGTGAGCGCGTTCCAGGCGGAGAACCCGAAGGGCTTCGGTCTTCTGCAACGGGACCGCGACTTCGAGCACTATCAGGACCTCGAGACGCACGCCGAGCGTCGCCCGAGCGTCTGGGTGGCGCCGCGCGAGGGCTGGGGCGCCGGCCGCATCGAGGTGGTCGAGATCCCGACCAACAGCGACACCAACGACAACATCGTCGTCTACTGGGTTCCCGACAAGACACCGAAGCCTGGTGAGCCCTTCCCGTTCTCGTATGCCCTCTCCTGGTACGGCGACGACCCGACGCGGCCGCCGGACGGCCGCACCATCGCGACGCGACAGGATGGCGGCACGGCGAAGGACGCGCACCGGTTCGTGATCGACTTTGCCGGCGGTAAGCTCGGCTCCATCCCCGCCGATCACGTGCTGCGCGGCGTCGTCACGGTCGCCGGCGGCGAGGACGCCGGAGAGCTGATCGACCAGCAGGTGGTGCACAACCCGTTCTGTCACGGCTGGCGGCTCTCGTTCCAGGTGCGTCCCAAGAAGCGGGAGGCGGTCGAGCTGCGCGCCTTCCTCGACGAGGGTGGCGAGGCGCGGACGGAGACGTGGTCGAACGCGATCCTGCCGTGAGCGACGACCTCTACTCGCACGCGATCGGGGCGCGAGGCCGGACGGCCGCGGGCGGCGACGGCACCGCGGCGCGCCGCTTCGCGGTGTCGGCGGAACGGCTGCTGCAGGATTGGAAAGCGGCGCACTCGCGCGCCGTCGCGTACCTCGAGGCGTTGGGCGTGCCGGAGGGCGAGCGGGATGCGCTCGCCGGGTGTGCCGTCGAGCGCGCGGTCGAGGACACCGGCGAGGCCGTGGCCGCGACGCTGCGCGCGGTGCGCGAGCTGCTGGCCGGCGGCGGGGGCGACGAGTTTCGCACCTGGCGGCTCGAGCGCCTGCTCCCGAGCACCGACCGCCCGAGTGGTCCCCTCGCCGACGGCATCGTGTGCTCCGTGCCGCCGCTCGACCGCCGGTCGATGGTCTCCGAGCCGATGGACGTGCGCTTCTTCCGGCGGTTCTTCGGCCGCCGCGGCGCACCGCCGGCGGCGCCCGCCACGCGGGCGCTCTACGGCCGGCCGCTCCGCCAGCTGCGCCGCCGCCTGCCGTGGACGCGCATCGCGCACCGGCGCCGGCTGGTCCTGCTCGCACTCGTGCTGATACCGACCACGGTCGCGAGCGGGTTCATGGTGAACGTGCTTCCGAACCACGGCAGCACGTGGCTCGAGGTTGCCATCGTCGCCTTCTTCGGCGCGCTGTTCGGCTGGATATCGATCGGCTTCTGGACCGCGCTCCTCGGCTTCCTGACGCTCGTCCGGCGCGATCACTTCGCCATCACGACGCTCGCGCCGTCGACGGACGAGCCCACCGTCGACGTCGATCCGACGGTGCGCACGGCGATCGTGATGCCGATCTGCGCCGAGCCGGTGGATCGCGTCTTCGCGGGGCTGCAGGCCATTCACCGCTCGCTCGAGCGCGCGGGCGCGGTCGAGCGGTTCCACATCTTCGTCCTGAGCGACACCGGCGATGCGGGAGCGGCCGTCAAGGAGGAGGAGGCGTGGCTCGAGTGGTGCCGCGCGGTCGGTGGCTTCCACCGCATCTTCTACCGGCGCCGGAAGGTGCGTCTCGAGCGCAAGAGCGGCAACGTCGCCGACTTCTGCCGGCGCTGGGGCCGGCGCTACCGGTACATGATCGTGCTCGACGCCGACAGCATGATGGCCGGCGAGACGCTCGTGCGCCTCGTTGACCTCATGGAGCGCAATCCCGACGTCGGGATGATCCAGACCGCGCCGACGGCGGTCAACCGCCGCTCGCTGTTCGCGCGCGTGCAGCAGTTCGCGAGCCGCGTCTACGGGCCGATGTTCGCCGCCGGTCTCCACTTCTGGCAGCTCGGCGACGGGCAGTACTGGGGCCACAACACGATCATCCGTGTCGAGCCGTTCATGGACCACTGCGCGCTGCCGCGCCTCCCGGGCCGCGAGCCGCTCGGCGGGGAGATCCTGAGCCACGACTTCGTCGAGGCGGCGCTCATGGGCCGCGCGGGGTGGACGCTCTGGCTCGCCTACGACCTCGAGGGCAGCTACGAGGAGGTGCCGCCGACGCTGCTCGAGGAGATGCGGCGCGACCGCCGCTGGTGTCAGGGGAACCTCCAGCACCTCCGCCTGCTCTTCACCGAGGGGCTGTTCGGCGCGCACCGCGCGCTCTTCCTGAACGGCGCCCTCTCGTACGTGTCCGCGCTCCTGTGGTTCACCTTCCTCACCGTCAGCACCGTCGAGGCCATCCAGTTCGCGATCCGCACTCCCGAGTATTTTCCGCACGGGCCGAGCCTCTTTCCGGAGTGGCCGGTGTGGCGGCCCGAGTGGGCATACTCCCTCCTCGCCGTGATCGGGATGATCCTCTTCTTCCCGAAGGTGCTCAGCATCGTGTTGATCGTCCTCAAGCGGCGCACGGCACGCGCCTACGGCGGCGTCGCGCGGCTCACGGTGAGCGTGCTCCTGGAGATCCTGCTCTCCAGCCTGCTCGCGCCCATTCGCATGGTGTTCCACAGCCGCTTCGTGTTGCTCAACCTGCTCGGGCGAACGGTTGCGTGGCACTCCCAGGAACGGGGCGACGACGAGACCGGCTGGCGCGAAGCCATCGGCCAGCACGCCGTCGACTCGCTGTGGGCGAGCGCGTGGGGCGCGACGCTCTTCTGGATGAACCCGCACTACTTCTGGTGGGTGACACCGATCATCGGCGCGCTCATCCTCGCCGTGCCGCTCTCGGTGTACACGAGCCGGGTGAGCCTCGGTGAGCGGGCGCGGCGGTGGGGACTCTTTCTCATTCCGGAGGAGAGCGCGCCCCCGGCAGAGCTCCGCGATCTCCAGGTGTTCCTGAACGGCGCGCGCCATCAAGCGGCTCGCCTTCCACCGCGCGAGCACGACGGCTTCATCCGCGCGGTGGTCGATCCCTACGTGAACGCGTTGCACCGCGCGCTCCTCGGCCGCCGGCGCTCGCAGCGCGCGACGATCCGCGCGGCCCGCCGCGCGCTGCTCGAGCGCTCGCTCGCGGACGGACCCGAGGCGCTTTCCACGCGGCAACGACGCGTGCTCCTCCACGACCCCGACACGGCCGATGCGTTGCACGAGGCCGTCTGGGAGCTTCCCGAGCGCGAGCGGGCCGCACGCTGGGGCCGTCCCGGTCTCGCGTGACCCTGCTCCGTCGCGCGGTGCTGGCGGCGACGCTGGCACCCGCGCTGCTCGGCTGTCGCGCGCGCGACGCCGACGTCGTCCGGCTCTGGGCTCTCGGGCGCGAGGGCGAGGTCGTGCAGCAGCTGGTGGGCGAGTTCGAGCGGCGCCACGCCGGCGTCCACGTCCGCGTCCAGCAGATCCCGTGGAGCGCGGCGCACGAGAAGCTGCTGACGGCCTACGTCGGCGGCGCGATGCCCGACGTCTTCCAGGCCGGAAACACCTGGCTCCCCGAGCTCGTTGTGTTGGGCGCGCTCGAGCCGCTCGACGACCGACTGGCGCGCTCGACGTCGGTCGCGCGCGGCGACTACTTCCCCGGCATCCTCGACACCAACGTGATCGACGGCGTCACGTGGGGCCTCCCGTGGTACGTCGACACGCGCGTGCTCTTCTACCGGACCGACCTCCTCGCCGAGGCCGGCTATCCCGAACCGCCGCGGACGTGGACGGCGTGGACCGACGCGATGACGCGTGTGAAGGAGCGTGGGGGCGCGGAGCGGTACGCCATCCTGCTGCCGCTGCGCGAGTGGCAGCCGCCGGTGATCCTCGCGCTGCAACGTGGCGGGAGTCTCCTGCGCGACGGCGACCGCTACGGAAACTTCGAGAGCGGACCCGTGCGTACGGCGTTCGACTTCTACGTGGATCTGTTCCGGCGCGGCCTGGCGCCGCGCGCCGGCGACACGGCGGTGACGAACGTCTACCAGGATTTCGCGCGCGGATATTTCTCGCTCTACGTGAGCGGGCCGTGGAACATCGGCGAGTTCGTCCACCGCCTGCCCGACCTCGCCGGTCGATGGACGACGGCGCCGCTGCCCGCGCCCGACGACCGCTATCCGGGCGTGTCGCTCGCGGGCGGCGCGAGCCTCGCGATCGCACGCGGCTCGGGCCGGAAGGAGGCGGCGTGGCAGCTCATGGAGTTCCTCTCCGAGCCGGCGCAGCAGGCGGCGTTCTACCGGCTCACGGGCGATCTGCCCGCCCGCCGGACGGCGTGGGTCGACGACGGCCTCGCGAGCCAGCCTCATGCGCGGGCTTTCTGGATTCAGTTGCAATCGGTCCAGTCGACACCCAAGATCCCGGAATGGGAGCGGATTGCCGGCAAGATCTCGCAGTATTCGGAGGCGGCGGTTCGCGGCGACATGACCCTCGACCGAGCGCTGGCCGCCCTCGACCGCGACGTGGATAATGTCCTCGAGAAGCGGCGCTGGCTCATGGGTGCGGCGGGGCGGTGAATGGGACGGGGGCGGATCGATCCGGGATGGGGCTTCGTCGCCCCGGCGCTGGTCGCGATCGGCGCGTTCTTCTTCGTCCCGGTCGTCGCATCACTGCTGCTGAGCTTCACGGATTTCGACGTCTACGCAGTCGCGCGGCTCGACCGGCTCCGCTTCGTCGGGCTCGGGAACTACGCGCGTCTCGTGGCGGAACCGCGCTTCCGGACGGCGCTCGGCAACACCGCCTATTTCGTGGTCGTCGGCGGGCCGCT
>VBKG01000417.1 GCA_005879585.1 Deltaproteobacteria bacterium
ACTGCTGCGCCGGGTCGGCATGCTGCTGACCGGCGCCAACCAATGGAGGTGACGATCATGGCCCAGAACACGTTCCACATCGCGCTCCGCGTGAAGGACCTCGACGCCGCAATCGCGCGCTACCGGAAGCTCCTCGGTGTCGAGCCCGCCAAGGTCCGCCACGACTACGCCAAGTTCGAGCTCGCCGACCCGCCCGTCATCCTGTCGCTCAACCCGGGCGGCGAGCCGGGCACCGTCGCCCACCTCGGCATCCGCTACCCCGGCACGGCCGACGTCGCCACCGAGATGGTGCGCGTGAAGGCCGAGGGCGTCGAGGTCCTCCAGCAGACGGGCACGACCTGCTGCTACGCAAAGGCGGACAAGTTCTGGGCGCTCGACGCCGACGGCATGCGCTGGGAGATGTACGCCGTCACGGCCGACGCGGACGCGGAGTCGGCCGCCGACTCCGACGTGCAGGCGCTGGCCGCGCGGTAACCGTTCAGACCACGCCGGCGCCCCAGATGACGGGACGCCGGCACTGGGTAGCTGTGGGTGTCCGAATCGTGCAGGGATTCGGACAAGCTGTCCATCAGGGCTGGTCCAAATGTCTCTGTCCTTCGGTGCGCTTAGCCGCTCGCCGTGTCCGTTGGCCTCCCTTCGGCACCAGTAGGCGGGGGTAACCGATCACGGCTGACCATAGCTCCGACTGAGACGCGCCCGCCCCTCGCCTGAAGACGAGGGGTTTGTGGTCAGGCCGAACGTTGCCCGCCGGAAGCCTTCCTGGAAGTTCGGCGCGTCCGCTCCCTTCGGCACCTCGAGGCTGAGGGGCTCTCCCTCTACGGGCAGGCGAACTTCTGGACGCGGTTGTTGCCGTTGTCGGCGACGAAGACGTCCCCGCTCGCATCCACGGCGACGGCTGTCGGTGAGTTTGAGCCGAACTGGCCGTCCCCGCTGCCGAAGCTGCCCCACTTGGTGAGGAAAGTTCCCGTGTTCGTGAACTCCTGGATGCGCGCGTTCTGCTGGTCGCCGACGAAGACATTCCCGCTCGCATCGACGGCGACGCCCCAGGGGGAGTTGAACTGCCCGTCCCCGATGCCCGCGATTCCAGCCTGACACGCGGAAGTGCAGGTCTCGGGGGCCGCCATGCCGTCCTGCACTCCCCAGCCGAAGGTGAGGAGGAAGGTCCCGGTGTTCGTGAACTCCTGGATGCGCGCGTTGTACCGGTCGGTGACGAAGACGTTCCCGCTGCCATCCACGGCGACGCCAAGAGGCCCGCCGAAGAACTGCCCGTCCCCGCTGCCCAAGCTGCCCCACTTGAGGAGGAAGACTTCTGGATGCGGTCGTCGCCGGCGACGAAGACATTCCCGCTCGCATCGACGGCGACGCCAAAGGGAAAGTTGAACTGCCCATCGCCACTCCCAGCCGAGCCCCACTTCGTCACGAACTGGCCGCAGGACGGGACGGTGGTCGTGGTCGTGGTTGTCGTCGTCGAGGTTGTGGTTGTCGTGGTGCTGGTAGTCGTGGTGGTGCTGCTGGTTGACGTCGTGGTGCTTGTCGTCGTGGTGGTGGTCTCACCATCAGCGAGCGGCGACCACGGCGCGTGGTGACGTCGCGGACCACGCGGCGCATGTTCGGCGCCCCGCGTGGGACAGCACGTCGTGCGGGTGGTCACCGGGCCGACCGTGCCGAGTCCCGGGGATGCCGATTGCCCGGCAGGCTCCCCTGCGCGATACTGCGCGAGGAGGCCGAGCATGGACGCCCCGACGATCGTCTCCGACCCGACCGTGATGATGGGCAAGCCGGTGGTGGCGGGGACGCGGATCACCGTCGAGCTCATCCTGGAGAAGCTCGCCGCCGGGGAGACGGTGGAGCAGCTCCTCGCGGCTCATCCCCGCCTGACGCCGGAGGCGATCCGCGCCGCCCTCAAGTTCGCCGCCGAGGCCTTGCGCGCGGATGTCGTCTACCCGATCGGCGGGGGCACGCGCTGATCGTCCTCGCGGACGAGAGCGTCGATCGGCAGATCGTCGAACGCCTGCGCGCCGACCCGCACGAGGTGGCGTACGTGGCGGAGCAGACCCCCGGCGCGTCCGACGACGCCGTGCTCGATCGGGCGCAGAGGACCGGGGCCGTGCTCCTCACCGCCGACAAGGACTTCGGTGAGCTGGTGTATCGACAGCGGCGCGCGGCCGGTGGTGTCGTGTTGATTCGACTGGCGGGAATGGCGGCGGACCGTAAGGCTGAGGTCGTCGCGACGGTGTTCCGCGAGCACGCCGATGCGCTGCGGCAGAGCTTCACCGTGATCATGCCGGGGGCCGTGAAGGTCCGGGCGCACCGCTAACGCGTCGTCACGAAAGGGCACGAGGCTCGGCGTGCCTGACTTTTGGAGTCGGACAGGCAGCTAACGGCTGCCTTGTCGCAGTTTGGGACGGAGGCGTCACGCCTGACCGACGGTCAGTCGCAATTGTATGCGGGATGCCGTGCGAGGTAGCGGCGCGTGTACGAGCAGGTGGGCACCACGCGGAGCCCCTCGGCCCGCGCATGGTCGAGCGCTGCCCGGGTGAGCTCCGCGGCGAGGTTCCCCCCGCGGAGCGCGGGTGGCGTGTAGGTGTGCAGCACGTCGAGCACGTCGTCGCGACGCTCGTACACGAGGAACGCCTCGGCGTCGCCGACGCGAATCGAGAAGCGGCCGGGGACGTGCTCGATCCAGCGCGCGACGTGCTCGGCCACGTAGTAGGCGTGGATCGTGCCGAGGAATCGGCCGACGTCCCGCTCGATCGCCGTCTTGCCCTCGGCCGAGAGATAGAGCCGGCGCTCCAGGTCGTCCGCCGACGCGAACTGGATCTCCGCGAAGCCGTCGTACGGCGGCGACGCGCTACCCAGACGCTCGTCGACGACGCTCGTCACGTAGCGGCTCATGCCGTGATGCTCCAGCGCGAGCGGCACGTGGCGCTCGAGCCAGTGGCGGAGGAATTCCTCCCGCGACTGGCCAGGGGCGCGCGCGAGGGCGACCACGAGCTTCACGCCCGCCGTCGCACCGACCGACGGCGCCTCGGCCGGCGCGCGCTGGACGTGCTCGGTCGTGGCGTAGGCGTCGGCAGTTCCGAGGAAGCCCGCCACGTCGGCCGCGATCGTGCGCTCGCCGGCGGCGGAGTCGTAAAGCCGCTCGCGGTAGTCGGCGAGCGAGTCGAACCAGAGCATGCCGATCGAGTCGAGCGGCGGCGCCGGTCCCCGTGTGCCGTCGACCACGTTCACGACGTAGCGCCGGAGCGTCGGGTGGTGCGCGAGGGCAAGCGG
>VBKG01000418.1 GCA_005879585.1 Deltaproteobacteria bacterium
AGCTAGCGAGCCTCGCGAGACGGGAAGCTCACTGCCCCGCGGCAACGGGCCCGCGCCGTCGCCGCTCGCGACGGGATCACCGCGGATCCCGCTTTCGACCCGCAACGCCCAGCCGTGCTTGTCGTACATCTTGATCCAGTTCCGCTTTATCCAATTTTCTCCCTTGACAGTGAGGGCGCGACGAGAGGAAGCTCGCCCGCGGTGAGGAGAAGAACATGAACAAGATCGCTCGAGTCCTGCTGGGTTTCGCCGCCGCGGTGCTGACCTTCACCGTGGCCGCCGTGGTGCAAGCCGGGGACGACCCGCCCGCCGCGCCTGGCAGCGGAATGAGAGTCTACCTCGATGAGCAAGGCCGGCCCATTGCTCCCCCGCCCGAGGGACCGGCGGTGGAGCCACCGCCGCCGCAGCTCCCGGCGAAAGCGCCCCGAGCGGTTCTGGAGCGCGCGCCCGGGGGCGGCGAGATGATCCGCAACGACCACGTCGACTACAGCCGCCACCGCCTCGGCAAGGACGGTCGGGGCACGGTCGACTGCGTGCCCGGGCGTGCCGGGACTGGTGCGGCAGACAAGTGAGGTAAGCAGCCCCGCGGGGGAGACCTGCCATGAGATATGCCCGGAGTCCGCGATTTGCCTTGTCGCTGTGCGTGGCGCTCCTGGCGATGGCCAGAGCAGCGGGGGCGGTGCCGATTACGGTGAACTACAACGATGGGGCGGGCGAGGGATTCAACGACACCACTGCGGTGGCTCCCATCGGCGGAAACCCCAAGGTCACCCTCGGCGAGCAGCGCAAGTTCGCGTTCGAGTTCGCGATGGGCCTGTGGTCGAGCGCGCTCCAGGGCACTGTGAACATCGAGATCGACGCCATGATGGACCCGCTCGGTGGGACGGCGACGAGTGCGATCCTCGGCTTCGGGGGCTCCACGACGATTCACATCAACTTCCCGGGCGCGCCGTTCGCGAACACGTTCTACAGCGCCGCACTCGCCAACCAGCTGAGCGGAGGAGACGTGAACGGCGCCGGGATGGCCGAGATCCAAATCACCATGAACAGCGATGTAGACAATTCGACCGTCCTCGGGAACGTCGATTGGTACTACGGGACCGACGCGAATGCAGGCTCGGACGACGACTTCGTGACCGTCGTCCTGCATGAGCTGGGCCATGGACTGGGCTTCTTCTCCGAGGTCGACGGGGGGACGTGTATCGGCGGCAGCAATGCCGGCAGGCAGTGCGGACGCAACGCGGACTGCCCGGGGGGCACGTGCGACCTCTCCACCCTCGGTACCTGGGTGAACGGGTTCCCGGCCGTGTACGACCGATTCCTCATCCAGGCGGCGGCCACACCCCCCCGCTTCATCGACATGACGGACACCCAGCGGAAGGCAGCGAGCACGTCGGGTAACGTCTTCTGGGATGGGGCCAACGTCGTGGCGGCCCACGGTGGAAATGCCAAGATCTACGCCCCCAATCCGTGGAAGCCGGGGTCGAACATCTCTCACTGGGACATCTCGCTCACGCCGAACGAGCTGCACGAGCCGGTCTACACGGGCCCGATTCACAACCCCGGACTCAGTCTGGCGGCGTTTGCGGACGAAGGCTGGACGGTTGCGCCCACGACGACGACCACGACCACCACGACCACGCTGCCCTTCGGCGGCGAGGACCCGGGCTGCGTCCCCGCCAACCAGAACCGTCTGAAGTGCGGCGACACGATCGTCAAGGCGGCCGCGAAGCTCTTCAAGGCCGTCGACAAGTGCCACTGCACGCAGGCGAAGGCGCGGCTCGGCGGCGTCGCCACGGCGAACACCGACGAGGAGGCGTGCGAGGAGAGCAACGGCGGCAAGGCCGCCAAGGAGAAGTACGACGCGGTCAAGGCGAAGCTCGTGACCCTCGGCATCTGCACGCCGACCCAGCTCGCCAACATGGACACGCTGCGCGACGACCTGCTCGCCTACCTCGACGGCGGGCGCAACGCGGGCATCTACTGTGACGGGAGCACCCCGATCGGCGGCGACGACATGGGGAACGTCCCCTCCAGCACGAACGTCCTCGGCTGCGAGTGCAGCGCGGGGAAGAACGCGGCCAAGCTCTATGCCGCCGCCCTCCAGTGCCACTTCAAGAACGCCGACAGCGTCTTCAAGCAGAAGGTCCCGCCCTTCAACGAGGAGGCCTGCGAGGAGACGTCGAGCCCCGCCGGGAAGGGCGCGCACGACAAGTACACGGCGGCGGCGGCGAAGCTGATCGCGAAGGGGACCTGCCCGCCGTGCCTGGACAGCGCGGCGGAGCACGAGGCGCTCGCCACGGCGGACCTGGGCGTCGCCGAGAGCAAGAACGACAAGCCGTACCCCTGCGAATAGTCTAGGCGACCGTCAGTACCACCTTGCCGACGTTTTTCCGCCCCTGGATATAGCGGGGGGCGTCGGCCGCCTCGCGAGCGAGGTCGCGAAGCAAGGCGGCGTGAACCTCGAAACGGTTCGTTACTATGAGCGGCGCGGGCTGCTGCCGAAGCCACCCCGCACAGCGACCGGATACCGCGCCTTCGAGCCGGATGCGGTGCGCCGCCTTCGGTTCATCCGCCATGCGCAAGCGCTGGGCTTCTCGCTCCATGAGATCAAGGAGCTATTGGCGCTTCGCGTGAAGGCGGGGGTCTCCTCTGCGGACGTGCGCCAGCGTGCGCAGGCGAAGCTCGTCGACATCGACGAGAAACTGAAGACGCTACGCGCGATGAAGAAGGTCCTAACTCGCTTCACCGAGAGTTGCTCGGGGGCCGGACCGATCAGTCGCTGTCCGATCCTTGCCGCTCTCGAGAGAGAGGAAGGCCAGTGAGCGGGAGACCCTCCGGGCTGCGCGGTGCGCTCTCCCTTCCGGCAGTCGGCCTCGCGCTCGTGCCGAAAGTCGTTTGTCCGGCGTGTTGGCCGGCCTACGCCGGCCTGCTCTCCGCGTTGGGGATCGGGTTCATCCCGACCGCCGCTTACCTCGTGCCGCTCACGGTTGTCTTCCTGGTGATCGCCGTCGCGCCGCTGGCGATGAGAGCGCGGTCCGGAAAGAGCCGGGTGCCGTTCGTCCTTGGTCTCGTGGCGTCGGGCCTCATCCTTCTCGGGCAGTCCTGGCTGCGCTCGGACCCCACAACGTACGTCGGTGTGGCCGTCCTCGTCGCGGCATGGCTCTGTGAGTCGAGGTCACCCGCCCCGGCCTCACCTCCCGACCCCGCGTCTCCCTTCCGGAGCGTCATATAGTGCAGCCTCACTAACT
>VBKG01000419.1 GCA_005879585.1 Deltaproteobacteria bacterium
CGGTCGCCGAGCCACATGAGCAGCTCGTCGAAGCGTCGCCCGAGCTCGTCGACGACCGTCTCGAGCGGCAGGCGTGCGAGCCCCTGGGCGAGCGCCTGGCCCCGGATGTTCCGCCGCACCAGCGCCCCGACCAGAGGACGGAGGAACGCGGGAGCGGGAATGCTGCCGACCACCTGCCGTGTCGTCGCGTTCACGTTCGCATCGGACCAGCGGAGCGCCATCCCGTACCAGTAGAGCGCCTCGTCGGACCAGTCCTCGAGAAATCGCTGCCGCGCGGCGATGGCGCCGTCGCGGTCGAGCAGCGGCGGCTCCGGCGCGAGCTGATCGAGCTTCCGCAGGATCTGCGTCGAATCGAAGGTGCGCTGCCCATTGATCTCGACGACCGGCATCTTGCGGGTCTGCGGGTTCCACCGCTTGAAGTCGCCCGGGCTCTTTGGCGATACGAGGCTGAAGGGAATCCCCTTCAGCTGGAGCGCACGCGCGACCTTCTCGACGAACGGGGAGACGCGACTGCCGAAGAGTGTCGCTTGCATCGGGGGATTGTGCGCGGCTCGGGCGCGTCGGGTCAAGCCGGGCTAGCGAACAGCCGGGCTAGCGAACCGCGCGGCGGTGCGTGCGGGCGGTTGCGGACACCTGCCAATCCCCCGTCGGCGGAGGCTGACGGCGGGCGCGCGCTCCGCTATGGTCGCGCGCCATGAAGGCCGTGCTCTGCAAGGAATATGGACCGCCCGAGAAGCTGGTCTACGAGGACACGACGCGTCCGGACGTCGGCCCGACCGACGTGCGCATCCGGGTGCGCGCGGCGGGGGTGAACTTCCCGGACCTGCTCATCATCGAGAACAAGTACCAGTTCAAGCCGCCATTGCCCTTCGCGCCGGGCGGCGAGGTCGCGGGCGACGTCATCGAGGTCGGCGCCGAGGTGACGGACTTCTCGCGCGGCGACCGCGTGATCGGCATGTGCGGGTGGAACGGGTTCGCCGAGGAGGTCGTCATCTCGCGGGACCGGGTGGTCCGTATGCCCGACGGCATGCCGTACGAGGTCGGCACCGTGCTTCCCACCACGTACGGCACCACGGTGCACGCACTCGTGCAGCGGGGACGGCTGCGCGCCGGCGAGTGGCTGCTCGTGCACGGGGCGACGGGCGGCGTCGGCTCCTCCGCGGTCGAGGTCGGCAAGAACCTCGGCGCGCGCATCGTGGCGACGGGCGGCGACGACCGGAAGCTCGCGCGTCTCGCCGAGCTGTACGGCGTCGAGCATCTCGTGAACTACCGGACGAACCCCGACTGGAAGGAGACGGTCAAGGCGATCACCGACGGCGGCGCCGACGTGATCTACGACCCGGTGGGCGGCGACGTCTTCGAGCAGTCGCTCCGCTGCATCGCCTGGGCCGGACGGCTCCTCGTCATCGGGTTCGCCGGCGGGACGATTCCGAGCGCGAAGGCGAACCTGATCCTCTTGAAGGGCTGCGCGGTCGTCGGCGTCTTCTGGGGCGGATTCGCGGCGCGCGAGCCGGAGACGAATCGGAGGAACTTCGCGCTGCTCTTCGACTGGTGGAAGGAAGGCAAGCTGAAGCCCGCCATCTCGCACCGCTTTCCGCTCGCGAAGGCCGCCGAGGCGCTCGGCGCGCTCGCCCGGCGGGAAGTCGTGGGGAAGGCGGTGCTCGAGGTCGGCTGACCGCCGGCTACGCGCGCCGCGCCGGCCACATCGCCGACGCCATCGCGCCGAGGAAGCCGAGCGTCGTTGCCTGCGCGACCGTCGCCGGGTGGTGCAACGCGTGGTCGGTCCACGCGCTGGCGCACACGAGCGCCACGACGAGTCCCACGTACGCCGTGCCGATGACGAGCCGGCGCGCCGCCGGGATCCGGTAGTAGCCGGCCGCGGCCGCGCGGCGCAGCTGGCCGACGTTCAGGAGCCCGAAGATCAACACCAGCAGCATGAGCGGCGACTCGGTGACGAGGAACACGCCGACGCCAACTGCCGCCCCGACGAGCCACAGCCACCGGCTGATGGCGCCGATGATCCGGCCGCCGTCGAGCGGATAGAGCGGGATCAGGTTGAAGAGATTGATCATGAAGCCGGTCGAGGCGAGGGCGTACCAGAACCGCTCGCCCGTGAGCACCGCCGCCACGAGGCACGCCGCGGCGCCGACCGAGCCGAGGACCGGCCCGCCGATCCCGACGAGCGCCTCCACATACGCGTCCCGCGGCAGCCCGCGCATCGCGATCACGGCGCCGACGAACGGGATGAAGACGGGCGCCCCGGCGGGAATGCCCTGCTGCCGCATCACGAGCGCGTGCCCGAGCTCGTGGACGAAGATCAGAAGGACGAAGCCCACGGCGAACGGGAAACCCCACATCGAGCCGTAGACGCCGATCATGAGCAGCATGCTCGCAAGGGTGCTGAGCTTCAGCACCTTGGCGACGACGAGGAGGTACTTGAGCTTCCCGAGCAGCACGGCGAGCATGACACCGGGGGCACCCCAGCGCCGGAGCCGCGTCGCCAGCCGTCCCTCGCGCGCGGCGGGCGCGACGGCCGCGTGCTCGTGGAACACGTGCTCGGCGACCGCGCCGAGGTTTTGCACGTGGCGATCGTGCGCGGAGAGCGGCCGCTCCATCGACGTCAGCCCGGCAGCCGCACCGGCGCCGGGATCCTCCATGCCTGGTACATGACGATCGCCAGGAAGACGAGATCGAAGAGCTGGAACCCCGCCGAGGCGACGCGGAAGAAATAGGCCGGACTCGTCGGCACGAGCGGCAGGTCGATCAGCCTTCCCTGTCGATGCAGGGACTCGAGGATGAACGTGCGCTTGGTGAGGTAGGTCCCGGCCGCGTACGCCGCTGCCGCCACGACCACGGCCATGACCTGCAGGCTCTCGGCGCGCTTCCCGCCGGTGAACGAGACGATCCCCTTCCCCACCGCCACGCCGATCACCACCGCCACGAGGCCGAAGGTCACGTGCGTCGCGATCGTGATGCCCCACCACACCGCCGCACCGCCGATGCCGCCGAGCAACGCGCCGAAGAGCGCGCGCGGGAAGTCGATGTCCTCGGACTGCGCGGCGAGCACCCGTCGCGCCTGCTCCTTCAGACGCGCGAAGCAGTCGGCGCAGAAGACGCCGCGCGCCGTCCGGACGCTGCTCACGCCCTCGGCAATCGAGGTCTCGCACTC
>VBKG01000420.1 GCA_005879585.1 Deltaproteobacteria bacterium
ATGCCCGCTCGATGCCGTCGTCAATTCTGCGGTCGACGCGTCCGGCCGGGCGTTCTGCCCTGAACTATCCCGTCCCTCCACTCACGCCGCACGAGCGGATGGTGTGCGCTCGGACTCGGCGGCTTCAAGCTCGCGACGGATGATCGAAGCCATCGTCGCAGTGAACAGGAACGCGAGGTGCCCGCCGCGCGCCACCTCGACGTTCTTGAGGTGCGCTCCGTGGTGCGTCTCCAGCCGGCACGACGACGGGGGGCAGAAGGGGTCCTGCCGCGAGTAGATCAGTAGATCGAGGTCAGGCGCACGCCGAGGGGGAAGCTCTCGTCACCGAGGTCGCGCAGCAACGACGATCCCGGAGCCATCTGCGGCAGGCTCGGCAGGAGCTGGCCAAAGACGTATCCGACGTAGGCCCACCGTGTGCCGCGGTGTGGGGTGCCGAGGGTGACGAGACGGCTCACGCGACGCGACCCGTTCAGCCGCTGGACGTAGTATCGTCCGCTGATGCCGCCTTCGGAGTGACCGATCACATCGATCCGCTCACACCCGTGATCGTCAGCCAGCTCCTCGACCCGCTCGGCGATCATTCCGGCGATCTGCTCGATCGGCCGCGCGTTGTAACGGCCGAATACGCCGCCGAGGTCGACGCCATGCGCGCAGTACCCCCACCGTCGGAGGCGCCCTGCCAGGCTGCTGAGGATACCCGGCCTGGAGAGGAAGCCGTGGAGGAGCAGGATCGGTCGCTGACCGCAGTGCAGCGGATGCACTCCTCGTGAGGTGAGCGTCGATTCCGGCACGTGCGCGTTCAACATGCCCATCGCCTCGGGCGGGGAAGCCCGGGTGCGCGGCCATTCACGGTGTGCCGGCTTCCGGCGACCCGCAGGCGAAGCGTCGGCAGCCCGGCGCCCTCCGTTGCGTGGCGGGCTTGCCAGCGCTGGAGCGCCCGGCGGATCCACTCGGGCTCGAGCGCGAGGGCTTCGCAGACGTTCTCGAACGCGAATGGCCAGCTCACGTCGTGCGAGGCGAACCACTCGGCCGCTTCTCGGAACAAGCGTCGGCGACGTGCGCCTCGGGCGCCGGCGCAGCGACAAAAGGTCCGAATCGCCTGGAACGAGCTCGCTCGGATCGTTCGACTCTTCGATTCGTACACCGAGCGCCGCGCTCCTCATGTCGTTCCTGTGAGCAGCAAGGTGGATGCCAGCGCGTTCCGGCAAGTGCACGCCATCGTTACCCGGATGCACGATGGCTGGCCGGCGTTGCTGACGGCACTGCGGCACATATCTCCTTTGTCGGCGCGTTCCCGACCGGCGTCCACGCCACCGCGTTACGCTAGCTAAGCTAG
Organism: Deltaproteobacteria bacterium; assembly: GCA_005879585.1. Classification (GTDB taxonomy): domain Bacteria; phylum Desulfobacterota; class Binatia; order DP-6; family DP-6; genus DP-3. The sequence continues at coordinate 1,337 of VBKG01000420.1, forward strand.
CGTGGATGAGGCGGCTCTCGGGACGATTCCGGCCGACGCCGGGCCTCGTGGCGCGCCCTGGTATCGAACTTGCGAGCAGCTCTTAAGCGGAGGGTACGGCAATGGCACGCAACGTCACGCTGCTCGGTCTCGTGAGTGCGGTTGCGAAGTATGCCCGCTCGGACAAAGAGGTGATCGCCACCGTCGCCTATATGGTGAACAGCGGCCGCGTCCGCCTCTGTGGCAATTTCAAGGGCACACGCTTCGACCTGGACGCGCTCGCCGACGACATCGCGGCGTAACCGGCCGAGACAGGGCCGTGAGGACAGCCTGGCGCATCACGGTCGTTCCGGTTGCGCTCGACGGCCCGCCGAGTCGTCCACCCTTCAGGCCGGCCGTTGCCGGCGTCTCCCGAGACTTCTGTCCGCCGTTCCGCCTTCCGTCTTCCGGCAGGGGAGACGGGGTGACCGCGATCAGGAGCCCTTGAAGCCTCGCGATTGGACCTGAGCCGATGCGCCGCCCTCGAGGCGGTTCCTGCGGATGCCGGCCCGGGCACCAGAGGAGTGTTACGGCGCGGCACAGCCGACATTGCGAAGTCGCGTAGAATAGTCGATCTTCCGTGTCGACTGCACCGTCCGACGAGGGTCAGCCATGAAGATTGCTGAGCACGGCCCAGACTTCGCGAGTCTACGGGTGCTCGTCGATTCCCTTCCCGCGCTGATCCACACGGGTCTCCCCGACGGGTACTTGGATTTCTTCAACCAGCGCTGGCTCGAGTTTGTTGGACTGCGATTGGAGGATCTCGAGGGCTGGAAATGGACGGCGGCGGTCCACCCAGACGACGTGACCGGGCTCGTCGCGGGGTGGCGGGCCTGCCTCGCGAGCGGCGAGCCGTTGGAGTTCGAGGCGCGTGTGCGGCGGGCAGACGGGGAGTATCGCTGGATGCTGCATCATAAAGTGGCCCTCCGCGACGAGTGCGGACAAATTGTCAAATGGTATGGATCGAGTATCGATATCGAGGATCGCAAGCGGGCGGAATGCAGAAGCCGCGAACTCCGGCAGATTCTGGACCTCACGCCGCAGCACCTCGAGGCACACCTCCAAGCCACTCTCAACGTCATTCCGGCACACACCTGGTACGCTCCGCCGTCCGGCGCGCTCACGTTCGTCAATGCACGATGCGCGGATTACCTAGGACTCCCGAAAGACCATCCTCTCCGGTTCGGTATCGACACGGGCGCAGCGTGGGATTCACATATTCCTCTGTTGCACCCGGATGATCACGAAGAGTCTCGTAGAATCTGGTCAACCTGTCTACGCACGGGTAGCGTCGCCGACATCAGTTTTCGAGTTCGTAACGCTGAAGGAACGTACCGTTGGTTCCTCAGTCGCGTGGAGCCTCTCCGAGCGAATGATGGGACTTTACTGTATTGGGTTGGGGTGAATCTCGACAATGAGGAACGTAAACAGGCCGAGCAGAAGCTCCAGGAACAGCAACTGGAACTCCGCCAGATGCTGGACTTCAGGCGCGAGGCGGAGGAGGCCCTGCGGCGAAGCGAGGCCTGGCTGTCGGAAGCGCAGCGGCTCAGTCACACGGGGAGCTGGGTCTTGGACCTGGAGACCAGCGAGCTGAAACACTGGTCTCCGGAGCTCCTGCGAATCTGCGGCTTTGATCCCGACGCCGGAATTCCATCGACCGAGGCGGTGCGCGAGCGGACCCACCCGGAGGATCGAGCCAAGAACGTCGAAGAAATCGAGACTGCGATCCGCGAGCGAACGGGAGTCGCGGGCGAGCGGCGACTCGTCCTTCCAGACGGGACGATCCGGCACCTCCAGATTGTGGTCTCCCCGGTGTTCGATGCGGCCGGCCGCCCGATCGAGGTCATCGGGACCGCCATGGACGTAACCGAGCGCAAGTGTGCGGAGGAGGCGCTAAGGGAGAGCGAGGAACGCTACCGCGCGCTCATCGAGGTGTCGCCACAAATGGTGTGGTTGGCACGCGCCGACGGATCAAACATCTTCTGGAACCAATGGTGGTACGACTACACGGGGCTCACGCGGGCTGAGAGCGAAGAGTTCGGTTGGGTGCAGGCCCTACACCCGGAACACCGGGACCGGTGGGTGGACTCGTGGCGGCAGGCCCTCGCATCGGGCGGCGAGTGGAACACCGAGGCGCCGTTGCGCCGGGCGGACGGGCAGTACCGTTGGCACCTTGGTCGTGGCCTCCCAATTCGCGACGCCGACGGACGGATCGTTCGCTGGATGGGCATCGGCGTCGACATTCACGATCGGCGCGAGGCGGAGGAGGCGCTGCGGGAGAGCGAGCAGCGCTATCGGCGGAGCGAAGCGTACTTGGCGGAAGCGCAGAGGCTGAGCCATACGGGTAACTGGGCGATGAATCTGGAAACCCGGCAGGTGGTCTACTGGTCCCAGGAGCTTTTCCGACTGTTCGGCTTCGATCCCGAAGAAGGGATCCCGTCGACCGAGGGCATGCTTCGGCGTATCCATCCGGACGACCGAGCCCGGGTCCTCGCAGCGCTCCGACGAGCCGTCCGCGAGAAGACCGACTACGACTTCGATTGTCGCGTCGTTCGTCCAGACGGGACGACGAGACACCTCCATACCGCGTTCTCGCCCACCGTCAATGCGGCTGGCGATACCGAGGACATGATCGGGACGGTCATGGACACGA
>VBKG01000421.1 GCA_005879585.1 Deltaproteobacteria bacterium
GAGCGTGTCCGGATCCGGGAACTGGCGCGGGTCGCGGTTCGCCGACGCCATGAACGGCATGACCATGTCGCCCCGGCGGATCGTCCGGCCGTGCCACGATCGGTCCTCGGTCGCGATCTTGACGGTGGCGGGCACGGGACCGTCGTAGCGCAGGAGCTCCTCGACCGCGTGGTGGAGGAGCGACGGATCCGCGTGCAGGAGTGCCGCCTGCGCGGGATGGCGGAGCAGATGGAAGAGCCCGTTGCCGAGGAGGTTCGTCGTGGTCTCGTGTCCCGCGAACAGCAGGAGCACGCAGTTCGCGACCACCTCGTCGTGGGTCAGGCGGTCGCCCTGATGCTCGGCGCGCAGCATGAGGGTCATGAGGTCGTCGCTCGGCCGGCGCTCGCGCTCCCGCAGCAACGCGTCGAAATAGCGGACCAGCGCCGCCACGCCGGCGCTCGCCTCCGTGAAGTTGTCACGCGCGTCGACCGCGCCGCCGAGGTACGACGCGAGGCGATCCGACCAGGCCTTGATTGCCTCGAGATCGTCCTCCGGCGCGCCCATCAGACCGGCAATCACGGTCGCAGGGAGCGGGAATGCCACCTCGCGGATGAAGTCCATCGTGCCGCGCGCAACGACGCGGTCGAGCAGCGTGTCCGCGGTCCGCTGGATACGCTCACGGCTCGATTCGAGGGTCTTCGGCGTGAAGGAGCTCTGCAGGAGCCCGCGCAAGCGGTCGTGGTCCGGAGGATCCCGAAATACGAGCCAGTGTCCGAGGACCTCGGCCACTGCCTGCACCGCGGGCCGCTGGCTCGCATAGCGCTCGTCGATCCGCCGGAAGCGGTCGGAGGAGAAGGTCTGCGGATTGCCGAAGACGTCGACGACGTCCGCATAACGGGTGACGACCCAGGCGGTGAGACTCTCGCTCCAATACACGGGAGCCTGGTCGCGGAGCCAGCGGTAGACGGGGAACGGGTGCTGGATGTTCTCGGCGGACTTGAGGTCCAGGTCCGGCCGGTCAGGTGCTGGATGCACGCACGGACTTTAGCCCGCCGCGGGATTCCCGCTCAACTTTCGTGGCGATCACCCCGCAGATGCCGGCGACGGTCGTGTATTGACAGGGGCGCGAGGCGGCGCGATGAGCGCCGTCTCGTGACCGAGCCGTGCGACGTCGCCATCGTCGGCTACGGGCCCGTCGGCCAGACGCTCGCCATCCTCCTCGGCCAGCGCGGGCGCAGCGTGGTCGTGCTCGAGAAGCAGCCGGCCGCCTATCCGCTGCCGCGTGCCGTGCACTTCGACGACGAGGTCGCGCGCATCCTGCAGGCCGCGGGCGTGGGTGCCGAGCTACCCCGGCTCACCGAACCGGCCCTCGTGTACGAGTGGAGAAACGCCGCCGGCGAGACGCTCCTCCGGATCGGGCGCGGAGGCATGGGACTGTCGGGCTGGCCCGACTCGAGCATGTTCTCGCAGCCGGACCTGGAACGCGTCCTCGACGCCCGCGCGCAGGCCCTTCCGACGGTACGGGTGCGACGCGGCTGCGAGGTCGTCGACCTCCGATCTGATTCGACGGGGATCGAGCTGGCCGTCGCGCGCGCGGATGGGCACCGCGAGACCGTGCGTGCGCGTTGGGTCGTCGGCTGCGACGGCGCCAACAGCTTCGTCCGGCCCTACCTCGGCGCGACGGTCACCGACCTCGGGTTCTTCTTCGACTGGCTGATCGTCGACCTCGTGCCGTTCGAGCGGCGCGTCTGGGATCCGCTCAACTGGCAGCTCTGCGATCCGGCGCGCCCGACGACGGTGGTGTCCGGAGGGCCGGGGCGACGGCGCTGGGAATTCATGCGGCTGCCCGGCGAGAGCCTCGCCGACCTCAACACCGAGGCAACGGCGTGGCGGCTGCTGCGGCCGTGGGGCTTCGATCCGGGGAATGCCACGCTCGAACGCCATGCGGTCTACACCTTCCAGGCGCGATGGGTGGACCGCTGGCGAGCGGGCCGCCTGCTGCTCGCTGGCGACGCCGCGCACCAGATGCCGCCCTTCGCCGGTCAGGGCATGTGCTCCGGCCTGCGCGACGCCGCGAATCTCGCCTGGAAGCTCGACCTCGTGCTCGCCGAGCAAGCGTCCGACGCCATTCTCGACACGTACGCGTCGGAGCGGATCCCGCAGGTCCGTCAGGTGATCGATTTCTCGATCGAGCTCGGCAAGGTGATCTGCGTCGCCGACCCGGCGGAGGCGGCGGCCCGTGACGCGGCGATGACTGCCGCGGCCCGCGAGACGGGCCTGACGCCGCCGCTGCCGACGCCGGCCATCGGCCGCGGTCTTTTGGCCGAGGGAGACCCGCTGGCGGGACGCCTCGTCGTCCAGGGTGTGGTGCGCCGCGGTCAGGCGCTCGGGCGGTTCGACGACGTGGTCGGAGGCGGCTTCGTGCTGCTGAGCGCCGCGGGCGATCCGACGCGTCGCCTGCCGGCGCCCCTGGCGGCATTCTTTGCCTCGGTCGGCGGTCTCGGTGCCCACGTCGGTCCCGGCGCGCCGGTCGACGACGTGGAGGGGCGCTACGCGCGATGGTTCGCCGCGCACCCCGTCGGTGCCGTGCTGCAGCGTCCCGACTTCCACGTGTTCGGGACGGCGCGGGACATCGAGGAGACGCCGGACCTCGTCGCCCAGCTGCAGCGCGCGCTGGCGGCCGGCGGCGGTCGCTGAGCGGTCTCAGGCGACGACGTCGACCAGCCCGAGGTCGACCGCCAGCCGGCGCGGGATGACCAGGCGGCCGCAGTCGCCGGCGCGCCGGATCGTCGCGTCGTCGGTGAGCGCGATGTGTGACTGCGGGACCCAGACCTCCTTGCGCTCCACGCGACAGAGGAGCGCTCGGTCACTTCGCTTGACGACCTCCACGTCCTCGAAGGCGACGAACTCGCGCATGGATCATACCCTCGGCGTCACTCCCCCGGGACGATGGCGACGGTGCTGACATCGTGGCCGGCGGTGTCCTTGTCGTGGGTGCAGTTGATGGCTTCCTGCACGGTGCTGGTCGGGTAGTAGGCGCCGAACAGGATGCAGTGCTCCTGCGTGGTGGCGTCGGGCCCGTAGGTGTACGTCTTGTCGCTGTTGTTCTGGTAGTGGCAGCGCCACTCGATCCCCTCGCCGGGGTGGAGGACCGGCGGGTCGTCGAACTGCTTGAAGTTCGGCTGATCGAAGCCCTCGAACTTGTAGAGCTCCTCGCCGAGGGAGCCGTCGGTGTGGACGCGGAAGGCTTCGAAGCCGAGGCCGCGGAAGTGGTAGTGGCCGGTGATGCTGAGGAGCTTGACCTCGCGGGCCT
>VBKG01000096.1 GCA_005879585.1 Deltaproteobacteria bacterium
GCTGCATGCGCTGCTGCCGCTCGTGATGGACGCGCCGATTTTCCTCGTGCTCGTCGCCCGCCGCGATCAGCTGCACAATGCGCGACGGGTGGTCGACGCGGCGCGGAAGGACTTCGCCGCCCGGCTGACCGAGGTGCAGCTCGAGCCATTGAGCGCGAGGCAGTGCCACGAGCTGCTCGAGAACCTCGTGCCGATCTACGACCTGTCCCAAACCGTCCGCTTCCTGATCTGTGAGCGGTCTGGCGGCAATCCGTTCTATCTCGAAGAGGTGGTGCGATCGCTGATCGAAGACGACTCGAAAGGCCTCCAGAACGTCGAACGTTTGGAGGACGCAGTCCGCGCCGTTCCCGGGACGCTTCAGGAAATCATCATGTCGCGCATCGAGCGATTGCCGTCGAGCGCGCAGGACCTCGTCCAGGTCGCCGCGGTGCTCGGCAGGAGCTTCCCGTATCGCGTGATCCAGTCAGTCACGCGCCGAGATGCCAACCAGCTCGAATCGGACCTTCGCCGCCTCGTCCACCAGCAGCTGATCAAGCAACAGATGGTGCATGGCGAAAGCGAGTACGTCTTCATCCATGCGCTCGTCCAGGAGACGATCTACGAGGGGACGGCGAAGGAGGCGCGACTCCCTCTCCATGGCAAGGTGGCGGACACGATCGAGACACTGTTCGATGAGCGCATCTCGGACTACTACGGCATGCTCGCCTACCATTACACACGAGCCGAAAACCTGACGAAGGCCGAGGACTACTTGTTCAAGGCCGGAACGGAGGCGGCACGGTCCGCCGCGCCGTCCGAGGCCCTTCAGTTCTTTCGAGAGGCATCACGTATCTACCTCCTCCTGCATCGGGACGGAGGTGACCCGCAGCGAAATGCGCTGCTGGAGAAGAACATCGGCCTTGCGCTCCTCCACAAGGGGAATCTGATCGAGTCGATCGATCACTTCAATCGGAGCCTGGAACTCCTCGGCGAGAGGGTTCCGAGGCGGGCGATCGCGCTTCGCGCACGTTTCGGGACCGATCTTGCCGTGCTGCTGGTGCGCCTCTACCTGAATCGCCTCTCGGGACGGGGGCGACCCAACGACCGAGAAGTGCTCGAAGTGCGCCACAACCGCGCGCGGGCGCAGACGACGACCGATGCTCGTCGATGGGTCTTCGACACCATTGGCAGCGTACGACGTCTCAGCGAGACCGACCCGCGAGCGATCGAGCACGCCTGCGGCATGTACGCGGGGGCCGCGGCTCTGTTCGCGTTCTCCGGGATCTCCTTCGCCATCAGCCGGCGACTCCTCACCGTTGCCGAGCGCCTCATCCGTCCCGGAAATACGCGAGATCTCATCGTGTATCGGACGATGCGGTACGTACTCCACTATCTCGAGGGCACGTGGGGCGACGAGATCGCCATCGACGACGACCTCGTCGATCAGGGGATGCGTCACGGAGAAGTCTGGGACGTCAGCACGTACCTCGATCTGAACTCCGCTCGAAAGATCCGCCAGGGCCGGTGGGCGGACGCGGAGGACCTGCTTCTGAAGCTGAAGGGTCTCGCCGCCATCTACGGTTTCGCAACGGCCACCGAGCAGGGCCGCCGGGCGCTCATCCTCCTCGAGCAACGGAAGCTCGACGACGCGCGCCACGCGATCGACGTGTATGATGCCGGTCGATACGAAGAGACCTTGAACCTCTGGGCCCTCGGTATCCGGGCGAAGGTCCTGACCCTCCTCGGCAATGAGGACGCGGCCGCCTCGACGCTCGCGAAGGGCTGCGAGATGGTCGCCCAGTCGCGCCAGGTGCCCGCCTACCATCTGAGCGCATACTTCGCGAGTCGCCTGCTACTCGACGTCACCCGCGTCGAGAGCCTGCTCGGGAGTGGAAACCACGCGGCCGCGCGAACGGCGGCAAGACGCGCGCGGACGAGCATGCGGCGTGCAGTCCGAATCGCGGCCAAGGTCGCGACGGTACGACCCGAGATCCACCGCTTGGCCGGGCGCCTGTGCTGGCTTCTCGGAAAGCCGCGGCCCGCGATGCGGTCGTGGATGCGCAGCATCGATGAGGCCGAGTCGCTCGATGCCAAGCCCGAGCTCGCGCGGACCTACCTGGAGGTGGGGCAACGAATGTCGTCGGTCGGCGGGGACGGTGCTGCGATGAACGACCTGTCGGCCGCGGTGTGCCTGGAGAGAGCTCACGCGCTGTTCACCGAGCTGGGTCTCGATTGGGATCGGGCGCAGCTTGAAGCCGGGCGGTCGCGCTAACCCGACGGCACAGGCCAGCGCGAGCACGCTGCGTTCCCATGGACACGTCGGCGTGACCGTCGGCTAGTTGGTGCCATCTGCCACGCTTGCGCGGTCTTCTCCTCCTGCTGGCGACCGTGGTCTCGGCAGTGCTCTATGGCCTTTCGTTCCCGCCCGCAGCGCTCCGTCTCCTCGGGTGGATTGCGCTCGTCCCGCTCCTCGTCGCGCTGCGCCTCGCCAGCAGCGCGGCCACCGCGCTCGTCCTCGCGTGGATATGGACCGTCGTCGCAGCATACACCGTGGGAGACTGGTTCCCGCGGGCCGTGTCGACGTACTACCAACAGCCGTGGTCGGTCGGTCTGGGACTGTTCTTTGGCGTCTCGACCTTCATGGCGGCCGCCGAATACATGGCGTTTGCGATCGCGTACAGGCGCCTCGCGGCCCACTCGGCAGTTGCGCTCCCCCTGACGGCCGCTGCCGCATGGGTGGCCGCGGAATTCGGGCGTGTCGGCCTGTTCACCGGGAATCCCTGGGCGCTCGCCGGCTACTCGCAGGTCGGCATGGCTCCGATCGTCCAGATCGCCGACGTGACGGGCGTGTACGGGGTGACGTTCACGCTCCTCGCGGTGAACGCCGCCCTCGCGGAGCTCTGGCTCGCTCGCCGCGTTCGCCCGGCGCGGCGGCGTGCGCTGATCGGGCTCAGCGTGACTGCTGGCGTGGTCGCGGGCGAGAACCTCGACGTCTACCTGCGGCTCACCTACGAGGCGCTCCGGGAGCGCAAGCCGGCGGTGGTCTTCTGGCCGGAAAGCGCGATGACTTTTTTCCTCGACGAGGAACCCCTCTATCGCAAGGCGATTGCGCGAGTGGTCTCTGCGCCCGGCGCGCAGCTCATCGCCGGCGGTCCACGCGAAACTGACGGGCGATCCCGCTCGTATTACAACTCGGCGTTCCTGCTCACGCCCGACGGAACCATCATCGCGGGCTACGACAAGCAAAGGCTCTTGCCCTTCGCCGAGTACTTTCCGCTGGGCGGGCTGGATTTACTACGCCGTCGCTTCGCACGCGTCCGCGAGTTCACACCGGGAGCCGCCACGTCGCCGTTGCCGACGGCCGCCGGCGCGGCGGGAATGATGATCTGCAATGAAGCCATGTTCCCTGACGTGTCCACCGCAAGCGTCCGGGCGGGAGCCGAATACCTGGTCAACCTCGCGAACGACACCTGGGTCGGCGATCGCAAGTTTGCGGCCATCGTTTTCGATACCGTCACGCTGCGGGCCATCGAGCAGCGGCGATACCTCGTGCGTGCGTCGACGTCGGGTCCGTCCGGTATCGTCGACCCGCTCGGCCACGTGACCGTCGCGACGCTGCCGGACACCCGCGCCACCGTCTCGGGCACGGTGAAGCCCGGCGGAGCGCGCACGGTCTACGGCCGTGTCGGCGACCTCTTCGCGATCCTCTGCACGGTGGCTGCGGCTCTCGCGCTCATCCCGCGTGCCGACATACGGCATGTTCGCGGCCGGTGAGCCGGAGCGCGTTGCGGCGGCGAGCGAAGGCCGGTGCTGACCCGTCAGTCGCCGCCGCGCCCGGCGTCGACCGACCAGATGCCAGGCCCGCGGGCGGCGATAAACAGGAACACGAAGCAGTAGATCGCCGCGAGCTCGCCCTGGTTCTGGACCGGCAGCAACGCGCGCATGCCGTGCGCCATCCAGTACGCGAACGCCATCTCGCCGCTCGCGATGAACGCCGCCCAGCGCGTCACGAGCCCGATCATGACGAGCACGCCGCATAGGAGCTCGAGGCCCCCGCCGACGTAGATCACGAACGGTGGCGCCCCCGGAGGCGGGGCCGTCGGAAACCCGAACAGCTTCTCCATGCCGTGCCAGAGAAAGAGGAACCCGGTGACGATGCGGCACAAGGCGTAGGTCTGGGGCTCGTATGAGCGCATGAATGTCGGCATGAAACCTCCCTTCAGGCGGGGACATGCCGTGACGGCGCCCGGCGGCGCAAGTAGCGGGCGCCGCCCTGCCGGTGGGGCCCTACCGCCCTTCGCGCACGCGCTGGAGGCAGAGCATCGCCACCTCGGCGCCGCGTGCCAGGCGGTCGGCGTCGAAGCGCGACACGTCGGGCCGGACCCGGGCCCGATCGCGTACCTCCCGGAGCTCCCGGAGACGGTCGGACATCGACGCCTGCGGGGCGGCGGCCGCGGCGAGCTTCCGCAGGACCGCAGGCGCCTCGCGGCCGGCGAGGCCGCGACGCCCGACGTGGGCCTCGAACTGCGCCACGACGCGCTCGCAATCGGACACCGTCGTGGCGTGCGCCGACCCGGCCGCGAGGAGAGCGCCGGCGAGCACGACGAGGCGGAGCTGCATCACCGCCTCGATTCTCGACCCGGCGCCGCGCGCGACGCAAGTGGGACTTCTACGTAGCCAGCCCCGCCCGGAAGGCCGGGTCCGCAAGCCCGGCCAGCGCCCGCGCGCGGTCGGCATCGCCGAGCGCCGAGACGTCGACCGCGCCGTGCTCGGTGACGACCCATTGAAGATGGTGGCGCGGCGTCGTCACCAGCGTGCCCGACGGCAGCGCCGGGACGATGGTCGTCACGCGCTCGCCCGCGACCGTCGCCGTCGATTTCAGGCAGACGATGCTCTTGCCCCCCGGCGCCTCGCTCGCGCCCACGACGAACGCCTCGTGGCCGCCGACGCCGGAGTACTGTCGGCCGGCGACGTGATCCGCCGCGACCTGGCCGGCCAGGTCGATCGCCAGGGCGCCGTTGATGCTGACGAAGCGCCGGAGCTTCCGCATCAGCGCCGGGTCATTGACGGCGCCGACCGGAAGCATCCGCACGTCGGGGCTCGCGCCGAGCCAACCGTAGAGCGCCGGACTGCCGAGGGCGAACGTGCCGACCGACACGCCGTCGTAGAGGCCCTTACGGTTCGTCACCTTGCCAGCCGCGTGCAGCCGCATCACCCCATCGGAGACCATCTCCGTATGGATCCCGAGGTCGCCGCGCGGGCCGCTGGCGAGGAGCCGCGCCACCTCGTCCGGGATGGCGCCGATACCGAACTGGAGGGTCGCGCCGTCGTCCACGAGGGCGGCGACGTGGCGGGCGATCGCCAGCTCGGGCGGCGACGGCGACCCCGCCGGGAGCGTGACGAGCTCCGCGGCGTGCTCCACCCAGCCGTCGACCTCGGAGAGGTGCACGCGGTTCCGTCCGAACTCGGCCAGGCCGTCGACGCGCGGCATGTGCACGTTCACCTCGGCCAGCGCGAGGCGGTCCGGGTCCCGCGCCGCCTCGAGGAATGGTCGGTACGATGCCGCGGGGGAGACGCCGAAGCTGAGCCATCCCTCGCGGTCGGGAGGCGACGTGACGGCCAGCACGACCCGCGGCCTCATGCGGAGGCCGAGCCGCTCGAGCCCGTGGAAGTCGACCGGCAGATACTGCACGCGCGCGCCCTGTGCCCGTGCGGCGCGCTCGATCGGGCCGAAGAAGCCGCTCAGGACGCGGACGGCCGGGTTCCCGAGAACGGCATGGGGGTGGACGAGCAGGCCCGCGAGGATCGTCAGGTCCTCGAGGTCGGGCCGCGCGCCGATCGCGTCGAGCAACCCGACGGGCTCTCCCGCCGCGAATCCGCACGCGACCGTATCATGCGGACGTACGAGCCCCGCCGCCTCCGCCAGCTCGAGACGGCGCCCCTTACCGGTCACGGCCGCGCGCGACGCCTCAGGGCAGGAACGTCCCGGGCGCCGACTTCTTCGCCTCGCCGCCGCCGAGCTTCGCCTCGATCTCCGCGAGCCTGGCATCGAGGCGGCGCTCGAGGCGCTCCACGTCGGACCGCGTCGCGAGGCTCAGCCGCTCGACGGCCCGCGACGCGCGGCGCTCGACGTCGGCGAGGATGCGCTCGGCGCGTGCCTCGAAATCGCGCCGGCCGCGGCGAATGCGGCGCTCGACGTCCGTTCCGAGACGCTGGGCGCGCGTCACGAGCTGGCCAAGCGCGCGCTGCTGGCGAGTAGCGAGGAACGCGCCCGCCTCCTTGCGGACGCGCGCGATGACCTTCGCCCCGTCCTTCTCCAGGCGGAGCAGCGCCTGGCGGAGCGGGCGCAACGGCCCGCTGGTTCGTCGGTTGCGACGTGCGGCCATCCGATGTCCTCCTCTATATCTCCCCGAAGAGCGCCGTGCCCAGGCCCTCGCTAGGTGCGGGGCGAAAGGACGTCGTTGGCCCAGCTGAGCGCCGCCATCATCCCCGGGAACCCGATCGTGGTGAGCGCCAGGCGAATCGCGTGACGGATCTCGTCGGCCGACGCGCCGGCCTCGCGCGCCCGCCGGATGTGGGAATGTACCGCCCCCTCGAGACGGGCGCCGACCGCGATGCCGAGCTTCACGAGCTCCGCGTGCTTCCGGTCGAGCGGCCCTTCGGTGAGGCACGCGTCGCTCAGCTGCTCGTACGCCTGGATGACGCGCGGCTGTTCCGCGGCAAAGGTCCGGTATGCCGACGGCAGCTTCTGCTCCATGTCGAGTCCTCCTCTATGCCGCCGCCTCGATGACGACGGAGCGCGCGATGTCCTGGTAGCGGACCTTCCCGGTACCCTAGCACCCCGACGCTCCGCTGCCAGCCTCACGGCCAGAACCGGCGGCGGGCCTCGGCGAGGAGCTCGTCGCGGAACCGCGGATGCGCCAGGTCGACGAGGGCGAGCGCTCGCTCGCGCTGCGTGCGGCCCTGGAGGTTCGCGACGCCGTATTCGGTCACGACGAAGTCGACGAACGTGCGCGGCACCGTGACGACCGTCCCCGGCGCCAGCTCCGCGACGATGCGCGAGACCGATCCCCCGCGCGCCGTCGACGGCAGCACGTGCACGGCCCGTCCCCCGCGCCCGAACAGCGCACCCATCGTCCAGACCAGCTGACCGCCGGGGCCGGTGTACATGACGGCACCCATCGACTCGGAGGCCACCTGTCCGGTGAGGTCGATGGCCACCGCCTGGTTGATCGCGACGAGATTGGCGATGGCGGCGATGCGCGGCAGGTTGTTCACCCATTCGATGTCGAAGAGCGCCACCCGGGGGTTGTCGTGGCAGAAGGCCATGTCGGCGCCGGGGACGAGGAAGGAGCCGGTCGCCACGCCCGGGTGATGGGTCTTGTAGCGACCGGTCGCCGCGCCGCACTTGACGAGCTCGATCGCCGACGGGACCAGGATCTCGGAATCGACGCCGAGGTCGCGCTTGTCGGTCAGGTAGCGACCCATCAGGGCCGAGAGCGTTCCCGTCCCGATCTGGATCGTGTCGCCGTCGTTCACCAGCGCGGCGACGGCGGCGCCCACCCGATCCGCGAGCTCGCGGCGCTCCGGGCCGGGCTCGGGGTAGGCCGACGGCAGGGTGAACGGCTCGGCGCGCGACTCGACGACCAGGTCGAAGTCCGCGAGCCGCACGCTGGCGTCGCCTTGTGCCCGGAAGCTGCCCTCCCCCACCTCGGCGATGCTCAGCTTCGCCGCGGCGAGAAGCGCCTTCGCATGCCAGGGCCCGTAGCCGAACCCCACTCGCCCGTCCGCGTCCGGCTGCGAGACCTCCGCCATGAAGACGTCCGCCGCCCAGCCGCCCTGCCGTCCGGCCTCCTCGACGCGCGATCCGATGGCGTAGTCCGTGACCAGAAAATCTCCGCGGCGCGCCTCGAGGCAGGGCCGCACGAGCGGCGTGATGTAGTCGGTGACGTACGCGATCTGCTCGTCCCAGCCGGGCGTGTCCGTGGCCCAGGCGAGCGGGTACGCGGTCGCGCCCTGGACGACGCGCACGCCGCGCAGCTCGTCGCGCCGTGCCGCGAGCGCCGCCGCGAGGGTGCGCGGCACGCGACCGAGCGGGAATCGGACGCGGTCGCCCGACCGTACGCGGGCGACCGCCGCCTCTGCCGTGACGAGCCGTTCACCGAGCGCGCGGCGCCAGTCGTCCATGGTCAGCAGACGACGCGGTGCGGGGGGCAGGAAAGGTCGAGGTGCGCCACGGCATCGCGCCGGTAGCCAGCGGCGGGACGACTTGTCAACTCCGGTGGTGGCAATGCTATCGTCCGCCGCCGCGTGAGCACCCCGCCCTCCACCGACGTCAATCGCGCTCGCTTCGAGCCCGGCCAGCGCGAAGGGCACTACGAGAGCTTCTTCCAGCGCGCCAACCACCCAACGCGGCCGCTCGCGTTCTGGATCCGCTACACGGTCTTCAGCCCCGACGGGCACCCCGACGCGGCCGTGGGCGAGCTCTGGGCCATCTGGTTCGACGGGGAATCGCGCCGCCACGTCGCGGTCAAGGCCGACGTGCCGATCGCGGCCTGCCAATTCTCCCGCACGGAGCTCTCCGTCCGCATCGCCGACGCGACGCTCGAGGCCGGGCGCCTCCGCGGCGCCGCCGCGTCACGCGACCATCGCGTCGAGTGGGACCTGGAGTTCGCGGGCGACGCGCGCCCGCTGCTTTTGCTGCCCGAGCGGCTATACGAAACGGCCGTGCCGCGCGCCAAGGCGCTCGTCGGCCTGCCGCTCGCGCGCTATCGCGGCACGCTCACGGTCGACGGCCGCCCGATCGCGGTGACCGACTGGGTCGGCAGCCAGAACCACAACTGGGGGAGCCGCCACACCGACCACTACGCCTGGGGCCAGGTGGCGGGGTTCGATGAGCGTCCGCGGACCTTCCTCGAGCTCAGCACCGCGCGTTTGCGGTTCGGTCCGCTCTGGACGCCCTTCTTCACCACCATCGTTGTCCGCGTCGACGGCGACGAACTGGCGCTCAACTCCCTCGGGCAGGCGCTCCGCGCGCGCGGCCGCTTCGAGTACTTCCGCTGGCGCTTCGCGTCCGCCAGCGGCGGCGTGGCGGTCGAGGGCACGATCTCCGCGCCGCCCGACGCCTTCGTCGGGCTCGCCTACCGGAACCCGCCCGGCGGCACGAAGCACTGCCTCAACACCAAGATCGCCGCGTGCGACCTGCGGCTCACCCGCGGCGGCCGCACCGAGACGCTCGCGACCCGCCACCGTGCCGCCTTCGAGATCCTCACCGACGACCGCTCGCACGGCATCGACGTCCTCGCGTGACGACGGGTCATTGCAGGAGCTCGAGGAACTGCGACGTCCACCAGTGCACGTCGTGCGCCGCCACCTTCCTCGCCAGCGCCGACATGCGGGTTCGACGCTCCTCGGGTGGCATCGCGAGCGCGCGGTCGATCTGCCGTCGGACCGCCTCGGGATCGTAGGGATTCACCGGCAGCGCCTCGGTCAGCTCGCGCGCCGCGCCGGCGAATTCGGACAGGATGAGGATGCCGTCGCCGCGCGAGTGGCAGGCCACGTACTCCTTCGCGACCAGGTTCATGCCGTCGCGCAGCGGCGTGATGAGCGCGACGTCGGCGGCGATGTAATACGCGGCGAGCTGCTGGAGATCGAAGGCCGTGTACACGTAGGCGAGCGGCGACCGTCCCTCGAACGAGTACCGGCCGACGATCCGGCCCACGATCTCCTCGATCGTGCGCTTCATCTCGCGGTATTCCGGCACGTGGAATTCGGAGGGCACGGTGATCTGCACGAGCGCGACGCGCCGCCGCCATTCCGGATTTCGCTCGAGAAAACGCTCGTAGCCGAGCAGCCGATCGGGAATGCCCTTGGTGTAGTCGAGCCGATCGACGCCGAGGAGGATCACGTCGGCGCCGATCGTCTCGCGGAGCCGCGTGGCGTGAGCGCGGACCGCGGGATCGTCCGCCTGCTGCCGCAGATGCGCCGCCTCGATGCCGACGGGGAGCGCGACGACGCGCACGTCGCGGCCGGGGAGTCGCACCCGCGGGTCCACCTGGTCCACACGCAGGTCGAGGAAGAATCGGACACAGTCGAGGAAGTTCTGGACGTCGCCGTCGGTCTGGAGCCCGATCACGTCGGCACCGAGCATGCCCGCCAGCAGCTCCGCTCGCCACGGACAGACGCCGAACACCGGCGGCGGCGGGAACGGCAGGTGCCAGAAGACTCCCATCGGTCCGGGCGCACCCGCCGTGCGCAGCATTCCAGGGACCAGCGCCAGGTGGAAGTCATTCACCCAGACGCGGTCGCCTGCTACCGCCTCCGCGCGCACGACCGCCGCAAAGCGCTCGTTGGCCTGGTGGTACGCCGCCCAGAACGCAGGCTGGAAGCGGCAGCGGTTCGGGAACATGTGGCAGAGCGGCCAGAGGACCTGGTTGGCGAATCCGGCGTAGAACGTCGAAGCCTCGCGCTCCTTCAGCCGAACGGAGCGGACGTCGTAGCCGAGCCCCGTCTCCGCCGGGGTCAGGACCCCGTCCGCACGCGTCGCCGAGGCCACCCACATGCCCCCGTGCCGCTGCATGGCGGCGTCGAGCGCGCTCGGCAGCCCGCCGAGGATTTGCCGCGGTCGCGTCCCGGCGGCGTTCCGCTTCCCATCGACGGGACCGCGATGCGACAGGACGAGCAGACGGCCGGGCGACGGCATGGGAGAGGGATTCTACATGCAACCGGCGCGCGCGAGCAGTACCGCCGCGATGCCCATCCAGTGCAGCAGGATCGGTGCGATGACGCTTTCGGAGCGCTCACGCGCAAGGCCCGCCGCGGCCCCGAACACGAGCGCGCCGAGCAGCGCCGCCGGCCCGCCGAGCATCGTCTGGGTCAGCGCGACCGGAAGGTTCTGCAGGACGGCGCCCCAGGCGACGTAGAGGACGGCCGAGAGGACGGCCGGTCGCGACAGGAACCACGGGCCGCCGCACTTCTGGATCGGGAAGCAGGTGACGAGGCTTCCCTGGACGAGACCGCGGAAGAGCAGCTCCGAGGCCAGCGGCAGCGCGAGGAGCGCCAGGAACTCGACCCACGCGGTCGTCGGCAGCGCGACGTCGGGCACCCACACGCCGCCGGCGAGTGCGCCGAAGGTGGCGAAGGGCACGACGAGGCACCAGTCGAGGCCGGCGAGGCGCCGGAGCCCGTACACGCCCGGCATCCGACGGCCGCGGAGGAAGAAGGAGGCACCGGCGAAGCCGAGGAGCAGCATCGGGAACTCGCTCGGGAGGCTCGGCGCCAGGCCGTCGACGAGACCGAGGCGGCTATCGAGCAGGCCGAGGAGGAGGACGATGCCCAGCGCGGCCGCCATGACGCTCGCGCTCCGGAGCGCCGCGCTGGCGATGCGGCCGACCCGCCGGAGCAACGTCGGCGGCGAGAACGCATGCTCGCACGCGCGCGCGATCTGCTCGGGGCTGACCCGCGTTCCGCTGCTGCGGGGCGAGCCGCCGATGTCGGCCGAGCCGCCCCAGCGGTTCCCCGAGCGGTGGCCGCCCGCGGCGGGGTCGATCAGATTGAGATGCGCGTAGACCTTCTCGAGGCTGCCGGGGAGGTACGGGTCGACCTGGCGCACGCTGTACGCCGTCGCGTCGCGCTGCAGGACGACGACCCCGAGCCGCCGGCCGTGCAACCGGCGAAGCTCGCGCTCCACCTCGTAGATGCCGGCGCGCGACCGGCAGACGATCGCCACCGAGTCTCCGCCGATCTCCGTGCGGACGAGCTCGTCGATGTCGGCCACGTCCTCGAAGTGCTGCGGCGGATAGATCAGCTCGTCGATCGCGCGCAGCCGGTCCGCGGCGTGCCGCAGCAGGTCCGAAGACTGCCAGCGGCCCCGGCGCTTGAGGGCGAGCTCGTGCGCCCGCAGCTCGTCGATCGCCGCCTGGGTCTCGGCGAGGAGGTCCGGGGGCAGCGCGCACAGGTCCTGGAGCTCCAGCCCCTGCGCGTCGACCATGCCCTGGAGCCGCAGGAGCGGCATGATGCGGGCGCGCGTCTCGCCGTCCCCCTCGTTCAGGCGGATGTGGTTCAGGAGCACCCACAGGGCCAGCACGGTGTCCAGGTCGGCGTCGTTGGCGTACACCGTCCAGTCGCGGCGGCGGAGATCGAGGCCCTTCCGGATGAGCACCATGGCCTGCTCGCACGTGGATAGCGTGAACGCGCGGACGCAGCCCTCGTGGTGGTCCAGGTTGTAGATCTGCCGCTTGGGGTCGATGAACGGCTTTCCCTGGGCGGCGCCGTCTAGAAAGATCGACCCCGGCGGAAAGCTGCGCGCCGCGTTTGCCGTCACGCAGAACCCTTGCTTCACGCGGACGGTCACGGTCGGCGCCTCGACGCACGTCAGCACCTCGCCGTCCCGCTCCTGCTTGATCCGGTAGCGGTCGGGAGGAGTCTCGCGCTCGGGCGACTGCCACGCCGGAGCCTGGTCGGCTTCCTGCGTGCGGTCGAGTGCTTCGTTCCCCATCATGACTGCGGGGCGGCGCCGGCCGTGCCGGGCCGCGATTCAGGACGCTTGAGCAAGCGGCGGGCCAACAGCGAGGGCTGTCGCCCTCGCCTCGTCAAGCGCCGGCGCAAGCGTCGTAATCATGCCGCGGACGTACGCTCTCGAACGCGTGGCCGCGACGCGTCACTCGATCTCGTACGTCACCTGCAATGTTGCCGTGACGGTGGCCTCACCCGGCTCGATCGGCGTCGGCGTGGCGCGGGCCTCGGCCGCCATGGCACCCTCGAAGCGCCTCGGTACGACGATCGCTGGCGGTGACGTGGTCGCCGAGAGCACGCCCTTCAGCCGCACGCCAAGGCCCTTGGCGACGCTCTCGGCCTGCGCGCGCGCGTCGGCGCCGGCCTTCTCGAGCGCGCTGCGCAGCAGCTCGTCGCGTTTCGAGAGCGAGAACTGGAGGCTGCCGACGCGGTTCGCGCCAGCGCCGATCGCCGCATCGACGAGCGCGCCGGCCTTGTCGATCCGCCGGCTCTCGATCTGCACCTCGTTGCGCGCGACATAGCCGACGATGCGCGGCTCGCGCGTCTCGCCGGGACGTCCGGGCTCGTAGCGGGGATCGACGGCGTAGTGCGTGGTGCCGACGGTGTCCTCCGGCGCCAGGAGCGCCTTCAGCGCCGCCGCCACGGCGGCGCTGCGCTTGGCGTTCTCGGCCGCCGTGTCCGTCGCGCGCGTTCCGGTGGTCTCGACGGCAAACGAGGCGACGATCTGGTCGGGCACCGCTTTCACCTCGCCCTGTCCAGTCACCGAAATCGTGTGCCGCGGACCGGGCGGCTTCTCTTCGGCGCGCGCGGCGACGGCCGCACCGGCGAGTAGCAGCACGCCGAGCGCCCGCAGGCTCATATCCAGCGCCGCACCGCGGCCTGATAGTGCCGGTACTCGTCGCCGAATTTCTGCTCCATGTACCGCTCCTCTCTCGCGATCACGCCATATGACATCAGGACGAGCGTCGGGACGAGCATCGCCACGACCCAGGCGTTGTTTGCCCACAGTCCGATGCCGAGCTGCAACAGCGTGAACGAGAGGTAAATCGGGTTCCGCGAGAGCCGGTACGGTCCGCTCGTGAGGACCGCCGTCACCGGCTTCCTCGTCCGGATGGGCGTCTGGGCGGCGCGAAACTCGCGGACAGCGCGCACGAACAGCGTCACGGCGAGCAGCGTCAGCACCATGCCGACCGGTGAGACGCCGCGTGGGAATGGTTTCCACGGCCACACGAGGTTCACGACGAGTCCGAGGAGGATCGAAACCAGATACACGAGTGGCGGCCGCGCGACGACGACGACGCCACCATCGGGGACGGTGCTCACGGCCGAGCCGCCTCCGGTGACGGCACTTCCGCGAGCGCGGCACGGTAGAATTCGTAGCCGCGCATGGCGTCGCCGAGATAGCGCATCCGATAGTCGGCCGCACCCGCGTCCGCCGCCAGGGCGAGACCGCGTGCGGCGAGAAAGTCCCCGAGGCGCAGGGGATCGATGCCGAAGGTCCAGGGCTCGCCGGCGCGCTGCAACGTCGCGACGAGGGCGTCGGTTCCCGCGAAGGCGGTCGAGCCGTCGAGCACTCCGCGATGGACGTACGTGAAGAGGAGCCGGCTTCCGGCGGCGGAGGTCGCGACGTACCGCAAGGTCCGATCGACCGCGTCCTCGGTGAGGTAGTTGGTCACTCCCTCCCAGAGCCAGAGCGTGCGCGTAGCAGGATCGAAGCCGGCGGCGTCGAGCGCCTGGTCGAGCCGTTGGCGGGCGAAGTCGAGCGGCACGAAGACCACGTGCGGCGGCAGCGCGCCGAGCATGCGGCGGAGCCGCGCCGTCTTCATCGCCTGCGTGCCGGCGTGATCGACCTCGAAGACCTGCCGGCGCTCGAGACCGGCGATCCGGCATGCGCGGCAATCGAACCCGGCGCCGAGGATGACGAGCTGCGCGATCCCGTCCCGCAGCGCCTCCTGGACGAGATCGTCGATCAGCCGCGTCCGGGCGATGCCTGACGAGCGCGCGCCCGGCCAGCGGCGGTCGATGTACGCCGCCACGGCACGCCCCACGACGGGCACGCGCGAGACGTCGACGACAGCACGCAGCGACGGTCGGAGAAAGCCGCGCGCGAAGCGATCGTCGAACAGCCGGGCCGACACCGGGTGCCGCACCGATTCGAGCGCCCGGAAGAGCGCCATGAACTCCGCCGTCCGGCTCGCGCGCTGCGGGGTCACGCGCCCTCGATCCCGCGTCCCTGTCGCCAGCGCCAGAGGCGCCGGCAGGCGGCCGCTCGCGCTTCTGCGACGTCGCCGCCGGTGTCCACGACGAGGTGCGGCTCATCGACGCTGAACGCCTCCCAGCGCGCGCGCTGCTCGCAGTATGTGCTCCAGCGGGCATCGGACATCCCCGGCTCGGCCTCACGCCGGAGGAGGCGAGCACGCACGACGGCCTCCGGAGCCCGACACTCGACGAACACGTACGGGCGGCGCTCGCGCCGCGCAGCGGCGGCGAGCCGTCCGCGGTCGGCGGCGCGGAGGAACGTCGCGTCGGCGACGACGCCGCGCCCGCTCGCGAGTGCCGCCTCTGCCTCGGTGACGAGCGTGTCGTACACCCTGGCCCGCGCCGCGGGCGTGTAGAGCCCGGCAGCATCCGGCGCGGGGCCGCGTTTTCGGATCTCGTCGGTCGCGAGCAGCGCGAAACCCGTCGTCGCGGCGAGCTCGCGGGCGAGCGTCGACTTGCCGGTGCCGGCGAGCCCCGCGCACGCGATGATCGCCGGTCCGTCCGCCTGCCACGCGTAGCGGACGGCGACCGTGAAGTGGCGACGGGCGCGGGCCGCAGCGGCGTCGCGAGTCCGCGCGTCCACCTCCAGCGCGATGCTCGCCAGCCCCTCGACCTTGCCGCGGACGCAGGCGCGGTAGCACGCGTAGAACGGGATGAGGACGTCGACCGCCGGGTCGTCCGCGGCCGCGGCGTAGGCGGCGACGAAGCGCCGCGCCAGATCCGGGCGCTCGAGCGTTTCCAAATCCATCGCGAGGAAGGCGATCTCGGAGGCGACGTCGATGCAGCGGAAGGCGGCGGAGAACTCGACGCAGTCGAAGACGTAGATTCCCGCCGGTAGCGGCGGCAGCTCCGGCGGCTCGGTGAGCGGCGCATCGAGGACGCAGACATGCTCGGCGTGCAGGTCGCCGTGGCCCTCGCGGATGCGTCCACCCTGCTGCCGGGCGCGGAGAAACGTCTCGTGGCGGCGGAGGAAGCTCGGGCCGAAGTCGCGGAGGATCTCGTGGTCCTCAGCGGTGAGCAGGCGACCGGCGAAGGACGCGGCCGTCTCGAGGTTTTCGGCCCACCGGGCGCGGAGCGCGTCGGCGTCGGCGTGGGCCGCGATCTCGAGGCCCGTCGGCGCGCTCGCGTGGAAGCGGGCGAGCACGGCGGCGAGCTCGTCGATCGCTTGCGAGGGGCTCTCCCCGAGGCGGTTCACGAGGAGCGCGCCGGGGGGCAGACGCCGCATCCACACGACGTGATCGAGCGCCTCGCCCGCGGCCCCGAGTGCCGGGCCGCCGCCAGCCCCTCGCACCACCGGCAGGACGTCGAGATAGACGCCGGGCGCCAGGCGGCGGTTCAGCCGGACCTCCTCCAGGCAGAAATGGCGCCGGAGCTCCGCCGTGCTGAAGTCGAGGAACGGAAAACGCACGGCCTTTTTCAGCTTGTACACGTACGGGCCGGCCAGGAACACGTGCGAGATGTGCGTCTGAACGTACTCGACCGTGCGCGGCCGGTGCGGGTAGAAGTCCGGCGTCGCGAGCGCAGCGACGACTTCGTCCTGGCTCATGGCTCAGGTATGACGCGACACGGAAGAGGAGGACGGCCCATGCTGAAGGAGTTCAGGGAGTTCGCGCTCAAGGGCAACGCCGTCGACCTTGCGATCGGCGTCATCATCGGCGCGGCATTCGGCACCGTCGTGACCTCGATGGTCAACGACATCCTCATGCCGCCCATCGGCAAGGTGCTCGGCGGGGTCGACTTCGCGAACTTCTTCGTCGTCCTCGGCGGCGGCCAGTATCCGAGCCTCAAGACGGCCAAGGATGCGGGCGCGGCCACGATCAACTACGGCGTCTTCGTGAACAACGTCATCAACCTGCTGATCGTCGCGGCGGTCCTGTTCCTCGTCGTGAAGGCGATGAATGCGCTCCGGCGGGAACAGGCGGTGGCGCCGGTCAAGGCTCCCACCACGAAGGACTGCCCGATGTGCGCCACCACCATTCCCCTCACGGCGAAGCGATGTCCGCACTGCACGAGCACGCTCTGAGCCCTAGGTCCGGCAGGCCGCGACCACGCGACGCCACTCGGCGTCGTCCGCACCCGGGCGGAGCGCGCTGTAGAAGGACAGGCGGTCGATCACGCCGTCGTACTTCTTCCTGAGCAGCGCGGGCACCTCCTCGAAGGTACCCTGGACGGCGTAGACGTCGAGCATCTCGTCGGTGATGAGCGACGCCATGCCCGCCCAGTCGCCCTTCGCCGCCTTCTCGTTCAGCCGGTAGCACGTCTCGCCCCAGCCATGGGCCTCGAGCACCGCGATGTACGTGCGGGTCGAAGCATAGAAGGCGATCTGCTGCCGGACGCCGGCCTTCATGCGCTCCATCTCGTCCCGGTCCTTGCCGGTGATGACGAAGGCGGAGGTCGCGAGCGTGACGTCTCGGCGTGTGCGCCCGGCTTTCGCGGCTCCCGCCTCGATGTTCGGCAGCACCGCCTCGCGAAGAAACTTCACGGAATGGAACGGATGGGCCTGGAAGCCGTCGCACAGCTCGCCCGCGAGGCGGCAGATGTAGGGGTTCACCCCAGCGATGTAGATCGGGATGTTCGGCCACTCGAGCGGCGCCGGGCTGAAGAACGGCGTCATGAGGCTGAACTGGTAGTACTTCCCCTGGAAGCCGGGCTTCGTACCGTGCTGCCAGACGTCCCAGATGTGGCGGATGAGCTGCACCATCTCCCGGAGACGCGGTCCGGGCGCGGTCCACGGCGTGGAGTACCGCCGCTCGTTGTGCCCCTTCACCTGCGTGCCGAGCCCGAGGATGAAGCGGCCGCGCGAAGTCGCCTGCAGGTCCCACGCGATCTGCGCGTGGACGAGCGGGCTCCGGGGAAAGGCGACGGCGATGTTCGTGCCGAGCGCGATGCGCTCGGTCGCGGCCGCGGCGACGGCGACCGGCAGGTACGGATCGTGGCCGGCCTCCGCGGTCCAGAGGCCGTCGTAGCCGAGCTCCTCGGCATGGCGGGCGAGCCGTGGTACCTCGCGCAGGTCGGCGACCAGGACGGCGGTGTCGATCTTCATGCGCGCTCCCTACTCGACGGTCAAGCGCGCGGTCAAGGCGACGCGATGGTTAGACCGGGATTCACTTCCTCCGCTCGTCGACGACCCGGATCGCCTTCCCCTCGCTCCGCGGCAGCGACCCCGCCACGACGATCTCGACCACTACCGCGAGCCCGAGCGCGCTGTGCAGCACCTCGCGCGCCCGGACGCCGAGCGCCGCTCGATCCGCAGGCTCGGCCCCGTGCCCCGCGGCCGCCTCGATCCTCACCCGCAGCTCGTCCTGCCGATCGGCGCGCGTCGTCAGCACGATCTGATACTGCGGCGCCACTCCCTCGACGCCGAGCAGCGCATGCTCGATCTGCGACGGGAAGACGTTCACCCCGCGCACGATCAGCATGTCATCCGTGCGTCCCAGGATCTTCACGATCCGGGCCATCGTCCGGCCGCAGTCGCACCGCTCGCGTACGAGCCGCGTGCGGTCGCGCGTCCGATACCGCAGGACGGGAAACGCCTCCTTGGTGGCGGCCGTGAGGACCAGCTCGCCGATCTCCCCGTCGGGCAGGCGCTCGCCGCTGTTGGGATCGATGATCTCGGGGATGAAGTGATCCTCCCAGACGTGCAGCCCCTGCTGCTGCTCGCAGGCGGAGGCGACGCCCGGTCCGATGATCTCGGAGAGTCCGAACTGCTCGCAGACCCGGACGCCCATCCGCTCCTCGATCTCCTGCTGCATCGCCTGCGACATCGGCTCGGCGCCGACGAAGGCGACGCGGAGCGGCAGGGACTCGAAATCAATCCCTTCGGCCGCCGCCACCTCGGCCACGTTGATCGAGTACGACGGCGTGGCGGCAAAGGCCGTGACGCCGAAGTCGCGCATCAACATCAGCTGGCGCGGCGTGTTGCCCGACGAGGTGGGCACCACGGCGGCGCCCACGAGGCTGGCCGCATCGTGAAAGCCGAGCCCACCCGTGAACAGGCCATAGCCGTCGAGCCGCTCGATGCGTGGATGCGCACGATCTCGTGCGACGGCACCGCGAAGAGCCCGAACGGGTAGTTCTCCCGGAGGTCGCTCTTGGTCGTGAAGGGAAGCCGTGCGAGGTCCTCCATCGACCGGAGGCCATCCTCCGAAACGTCGGCCAGTCGCCGGCGGTAGAATTCGGTCCCCGATGCCTTGAGCCGTGCGACGCAGGCTCGCACGCGCGCCATCTGCAGGCGCTCGAGCTCGTCGCGCGGCATGGTCTCGGCCGCACGATCCCAGAATTGCTCAACGGCCACGCTTGCGCTCCTTCCATGCCTTGCGCGCGGCTTGATGCTCCTCCGAGGCGAGCACCACGGTCATCGCCCGGCCGTACTCGGCGAGAAATTCCTCGAAGGAGAGATCGAAGGCCTGGTTGGTGAGCCGCTTCGCCCAGGTGAGGCTCGGCCGCGGCACCTCGAGGTAGCGCGCCGCCCAGCGTTCGAGCTCGCGCTCGAGATCGGCGCGCGGCACGACGCGATTCACGAGGCCGATGCGGAAGGCCTCCTCGGGCCCGATGTTCTCGCCGCTCAGGATCAGGTGGCGCGCCCAGCCCATGCCGATCACGCGCGGCAGCCGGAAGCCGCTCATCCCCGGAATAAACGCTTCCTTCGTCGCCGGGAGGCCGAGGATGGCGTCGTCGGCGGCAACGCGGGCGTCGCAGGCGATGATGGTCTGCAGCCCTCCGCCGATGCAGTATTCCTGGACGCCCGCGATGACGGGCTTGTCCAGGGTCTCGAGCGCGCGATAGGCAAGCTCGGTGCGGTGAAACCACTCGCTCGAAATCTCGCCGGCGGCGAGCTGGGTCAGATCCACGCCCGAGCAAAACGACCGGCCCTCCCCGGTCAGCAGAACGACGCGGACGGCGGCGTCGTTCTGCATCTCGCGGGCGGCGCCGAGCATGTCCTCGGGCCACTCGCGGCCCATGGCGTTCAGCACTTCGGGGCGATTGAGCCGGATCTCGCCGATCGGCCCGCGCTTGCGCAGTTCGATCCTGGCCACGGTTGCTCCCGTCTCCGACGCTCGCGGTCATGATTCGCGACGCGAGCGCGTGTCGGCCGAATACGGCGGGGGCAACTGGCCCGTCAAGGACCAGGCCGGTTCGTGCGTCAGCCGTCGGAGGACAGGGGAGGACAGTCGCCGCTCGCCGGGAACGGCTGTCTCATCTGACTCTGGCCGGTCTGCGGGTCGGCGAAGTGCAGGCACTCGAGGTTGTTCGGATTGGCGATCGGGAACTCGAGCCATGACGGGTTAGTGTTGACGACCTGGCCGGTGGAAAGGAAGGTGCCGAGCTGCTGCTCCCCCGCCGTGCGCCCGGCAAGGCTCGGATCGGCGAGCCAGCCGTGCGGATCGGATGCGTAGGTTGGCGTCTTGTCGTTGCGGTAGAAGACGACGCGGTCGAAGAAGGCGCCCGCGCGGACGATCACTCCGCCGGCCACGTCCGTCGTGGTCCCGTCCCCATACGCGATCTGGAAGACGAAATTCTTGGGACTGGAGGCCCATGCCGGGTCCGGTTGCAGCCGGATGCGCGGAGCGAACGTCTCCGGGCTCCCCTTGCGGTCGTACCAATTGGTGTTCGCGAACAGCTCCTGCAGCGCAGCCGCGCCCGGATGGGTGATGACCCGAGGCGGATCGACGCGGAGCGGCAGGTCCTCGGTGAAGCCGGCGAGCCCGGGGCCACCGTTGAGGAAGCTCGGCTTGGAGATCGCGAGCGCGGCGGCCAGGTCGCCACGGAAACTCGACAGCCGCGCGATGTCGACGATGGGACCACCGGGCACGTTGAGCAGGCCCTGATGGAAGAGTGGGTCGGTGCCCATCAGCATCGTCCCGTAGATCCCGCCGAAGCTGAGCCCGTAGTACATGATCCTCGAAGGATCGACGAGGTTCGTCCCGATGCCGGGGATGTCGAGGCCAGCCACGAGGGCGCGTCCGAGCGCCATGTTGTCGACGACGGTCTGGACGAGCCCCGACTCGAGCCCGTCGATCGGCTTGCGCGAGGGCAGCTTGCTCGCGTCCGGCTGGACGTGGCCCGTCGGGCCGACGCCGTCGTTCAGGCCGTCGCCGATGAGGCCGTCCCCATCGAGGTCGCGACCGCGTCCGTAGCTGAGGAACGTCGTCGAAACGCCGGCGGCAGTCACCGTCGTCGTGCTGAGCGGCCCGAAGCCGTGCCCGGACGGATTCGTGGCCAGCGTGATGATCCCGAGTGACGCGTTGTAGTCGGCCGTGACGAAGATGTCGTAGTCGCTGCGGGTGAACCCGGGTCCGTAGATCGCCGCCGGCCACGGTGGCGGGAACTGCGCCGGGTCGGGCGTCACGACGATGACGCCGATCCTGTCGGCCCCGAACGGAACCGGCGTCTGAATCGTGGGGACCGGCGGGATCTCCCCGTCGGTGAATCCATCGCCGATGCCGTACGGATTGTCTTGATGGCCCGAGGCCGACGCGAACTGGTATCGAGGCGAGAGGAAACTACCGAATGCGTAGTACCCGGCGTTTCCGGGCGGGATCAGGTTGGGCACCGCGCTCGACTGAAAGGCGCCAGGGGTGCTCGGATCGACCTTCACCTGGTCCGTGCGGACGATGCCGTTGAGCGGATCGGCGAGCGACGGCTGGACGCTCGCCGCCAGGAAGACGTCGTCCACGCCGTTCTGGGTGAGCGTGATCTTGCGGCTCGCGGTCGACGTCGATGCATTGGGAAACCCCGCCAGCACGTAGGCGTTGGCCGCGTCGGACAGAGGAAGGTCCATCGACTGGCGGACGCGCACGAGCTCGCCGGTGGCCGTGCGAGTCGTGAAGGGGACGACGCACGCTGTGCCGCACGCCATGATCTGGTGGCCGTTGGTGTCGAGGATGCGGTTGGTGAGGTGGATACGGTAGGAGGTGTTCTCGCCAAGAAAGACGTCGCTAATTCCGGCCAGGGTGTTCGTGGCCGGGTCGAAGGTGAGCTGGCGGAGACCGCTGACGAAGGCTCCCGTGCTCGTGCTGATGAAGAAGTCCGACGCGTTCACGGATCGGAGGTCGATCGCGCCGGTGAACGGCACGAGCACGCGCGGCTGCAGGTCGAACCCGTCGAGCGTGTTGAGCTGGGCGAATGCGTCGCAGATCGAGTAGTCGGCGTTGGTGCACGACGGCTGCACCACGCCTCCGACGTTCGGATAGTCGATGCCCTGGCGGAAGTTGATGCGCCGCCGGGTCAGCTGGTTTGCGTCCGCGACCGTGAAGGCGTTGTCCGGGAAGATCCGCGCGCCGTAGCTGCGACCGCGCCTCACGGCAACCGTCGCCCCGGCCGGAACCCATGTGGCAAGCACGGAAGCGAAGAGGAGGCAGGCGGTCAGTAGGTTCCACCGAAATCGGATCATCTCGTACCTACCTTTCAACGACGAACGCCGAGTGCCATGACCGCCTCCGCCTTCTGCCTGCCGGGCCCGATGCGGGCTCGCATATGCCCACCGGTCTGAACACTCCTCGGTGTCGGCGACGTGAGACGCAATACCGTGAATGGCCGAGAACGTCGGAAACGGCGGGGGACTACGGCTTGTTGAAACCTGGATGGTCTCCCGAACGCAGAGCGTGACGGGGCCTCACCTCGCCCCGTGGGGCGCAGCTCGGGCACCGTCGGACACCGCTATCGCGAGGATCTACGCCGCAACGCCCGACAACGGCTGGTCGCTCCACGGGCGCCGACAGCCTACTCCAGGGCCGTCACGATCGCCTGCGTGCCGAGCGTGCCCCCACCCTGCGCCGCGACCGCGGTGAGGAGCTCGTCGACGACGGCGGTGACCGGCAGCCGTACCCCGAGCTGCTCGGCGGCGGCGCGCGCCAGACGGAGATCCTTCTGCTGCAGTTTGACCATGAAGCCGGGGGCGAAGTCCCGGCGCTGCATGCGTGGCGCCAAATTCGTGAGCATCCATGACGCCGCCGCGCCACCGCCGAGCGCGCGCAAGACGGCGGCGGGCTCGAGCCCGGCCCGTGCGGCCAGGACGACGCCCTCGGCGACGGCGGCGAGGGTCGCTGCACCCACCACCTGGTTCACGAGCTTCGTCATCTGTCCTTGGCCCGGGCCGCCCATGTAGGTCACCTGCCGCTCGGCCCGCATGCTCATGGCGCAAACATCTCCTGAAGCACGGAGAGCGCCCGATGCAGCGTTCGAGGTGCAACTTTGCCGAGTCGTCTGACCAGACGCTCACGGTCGACCGTCCGAATCTGGTCCAAGACGACGTGCCCCCCGCGCCCGCGGAACGTGCACGGGATGCGAAATGGGTACCGATGCCCGCCCGTGGTCAGAGGGGCGATGATGAACGTCCGCAGATGAGCATTGAGCTCGTCGGGCGACACAACGACACAAGGCCGCGTCTTCCGGATCTCGCCGCCCCTCGTCGGATTCAGATTGATCAAGAACACCTCGCCGCGATGAACCTCGTCTCCGGCTACCACCGCCACTCCTTCTCGTCGAAGCGTGTGGGAAGGGGTTGATCGAGAAGCCGATCATCGTCTTGCTGACGAAGTTGACGAGCCGCGTCGGCCCAACCCGCTCGAGGACGACCGATCCGCTCGATGACGATCGCCCCTTCGCGCGCCCGGATTTCGACCTCGTCTGTCAGCCCCGCTTCTTCGAGAAGGAGCTTCGGGAGACGAACTCCTCGCGAATTTCCGATCTGAACCAGCTTGCCTTTCATCACAGCCGTGAGTGATTACGACGTAATCACAACGACATGTTGTGAGTCAAGGTCGATCGAGCGGCCACATGCGTGCCTGACCCGACCGAAGCTCATGCCCACTTGAACGGCAAGTAGATGATCGCCGCGATCGCCGCGCTGCACGGGATCGTCAGGATCCACGCCCAGACGACGTTGCGCGCCACGCCCCACCGCACCGCCGACAGACGGCGGACGCTGCCGACGCCGATGATGGCGCCCGTGATCGTGTGCGTCGTGCTGACCGGGATACCGAACGTCGCCGACCCGAAGAGCGCGATGGCGCCGGCCGTCTCGGCGCAGAAGCCGCCGACCGGCTGGAGCGCCGTGAGGCGCATGCCCATCGTGTGCACGATGCGCCAGCCGCCGAGGAGCGTGCCGAGGCCGATCGCCGCATGGCAGATGAGGATCACCCAGAACGGCACGTAGAACGTGCTGCCGAGGTAGCCCGAGGTGAAGAGCAGGACGGCGATGATGCCCATCGTCTTCTGCGCGTCGTTGGTGCCGTGCCCGAGGCTGTAGCCCGCCGCGGAGACGAGCTGGAGGCGCCGGAACATGCGATCCACGAAGGCGGGATGCGCGTCCCGCAGGAGCGACATCATGAGGAACATGAAGACGGCGCCCAGCAGGAGGCCGACGAACGGCGACACGACGATGAAGATCACGATCCGGGTGATCCCCGACCACACGAGGACGCTCGGCCCGGCCTTGGTCAGCGCTGCGCCGGCGAAGGCGCCGATCAGCGCATGCGACGAGCTCGTGGGGAGACCCCAGCGCCACGTGATCCAGTCCCACGTGAACGCGGCGGCGAGCCCGGCGAAGATCAGCGGCCGGTCCATCACCTCCGGGTTCACCACGCCCTTGCCGATGGTCGTCGCCACCGCCACCCCGAAGCCGAAGGCCGCAACGAAGTTGAAGAAGGCCGCCCAGGCGACGGCGGCACGCGGCGTCAGCACGCGCGTCGACACGATCGTGGCGATGGAGTTCGCCGCGTCGTGGAAGCCGTTCATGAAGTCGAAAGCGAGAGCGACGAAGATCAGGAGGACGATGACGACCATCCGACCGCGGTAGGCGATCAGGCGTATTCGAGGGCCACGCCCTCGATCACGTTGGCGACGTCCTCACAGCGGTCGATCGCGTTCTCGAGGTTGTCGTAGATCTCCTTCCACTTGATCACGTGGATGGGGTCCGTGCTGTCGTGGAACAGCCGTGCCACGGCGCGGCGAAGCAGCCGATCGCCCTCGTTCTCGAGGCGGTTCACCTCGGTGCAGTGCGCGATCAACGCGGTGCGGTCGCGCAGGTCGCGGAGGCCCCGGACGGCGTTGCCAACGGCCTTCACGGACTCCACCAGCACCTCGGCGAACGCGCGGGCCTCGGGCTCGATGCGGCGGAGCTCGTAGAGCCAGATCCGCTCGGATGACGCCTCGATCAGGTCGAGCACGTCGTCCATGCGCGAGATCAACCGGTGCATGTCGTCGCGGTCGATCGGCGTGATGAACGTCTGGTGCAGCCGCTCGATGACCGCGTGCGTGATCTCGTCGCCCTCGTGCTCGACCGTCTTCACGCGCTCCGCCTGCCGCTCGAGGTCGACCTCCTTCGAGAGCATCTCGGCGAGCAGCGCGGCGGCCTCGCGGGTGCGATCGGCGTGTCGCTCGAGTAGGTCGAAGAACTGATCGCTCCCGCTGGCGGGCAGGAGCCGGGAGAGGAATCCTTTGCGCGGCGCTCCGGTGGCCATGTGCGGGGCCATTTATCACAGGCTCCCGCTCGCCTCTAGCGAATCGCACCCTGCTCCGTCACGCCACCGGCCGCTCGCCGTGCCTTGACTGGCGGCGCGGGCTCGGCAAAGAGGGGGGCCATGGTACGCCGGGGCGGGGAGGACTCCTCGGGCGAGGGGACGTCCTGGCTGGTCCTCCGCCACACCCCCGCCGAAGGGCTCGGCCTCCTCGCCAATCCGCTGCGCGAGTTCGGCATTCATCACCGCTATCTCGATCTGCCGCGCGGTGAGGCGTTGCCGCGCGATCTCCGCACCGTCGGCGGGCTCATCGTGCTCGGCGGCACGATGGCCGCGTACGAGGCGGATCGGCATCCGTTCCTCGCCACCGAAAGCACGCTCATCGAGCGCCTGCTGACCGCCGGACGGCCCGTGCTCGGCATCTGCCTCGGCGCGCAGCTGATCGCGCAGGCGCTCGGCGCGCGCGTCTATCCCGGGGAGAAGCGCGAGGTCGGCTGGGGACCCGTGACGCTCACGGAGGACGGCACCGACGACCCGCTGTTCGCCGGCTGCGGGCCCACCATCACCCCGTTTCACATGCACGGCGACACGTACGAGCTGCCGCCCGACGCGCAAAACCTGGCCCGCTCGCCGCTCTACGAGCAGGAGGCGTTCCGCTGGGGTGACCTCGTCTACGGCCTCCAGTTCCACCTCGAGTTCACCGACACGATGATCGCCAAGCTCGCGAGCGAGCCGGAGTCGCGCGCCTACATCACCGGCGCCGGCGTCGACCCGGACCGGCTGCTCGCCGAGACGCCGGCACGCCTCCGCTCGCTCGCCGACGTCGCGCAGCGCGTCTTCTCGGGCTTCTTCGCGCAGTGTGGGCTCTGAGGCCGCGCGGCCTCAGCGCAGCACGGCGGCGATCGCGTGTCCGGTCTCGTCGGCGGCGACCGGCGTGCCGTCGACGCGCCGGGGCGGTCGGAGACCGAGCAGCGCCGCGATCGTCGGCGCGACGTCGACCGCGCTCGGCGGCGGCGTCCCGGCGGGCGCGCGCGTGAGCCGCTCGGAGCCGCCGCTCACGACGAGCGGGACCGTTGCCTCTCCGGGTCCGCCGTGGTTCCCGCGCAGGCACGCGTCGACCTGGTCGAACGGGTCGAGGAACTCGTAGCCGGGCGCGGCGACGAGCAGCAGCTCGCCGCTCCGCGGGTGACCGAGGTGCCAGTCCGCGTGCAGGGTCTCGAGCGACGGCACGCCGGCGACGGGCAGGCGTGCCAGCACCTCCGTGATGCCCGGGACCCCGTGCGCCACCTCGGCGACGCGTGCGAGCCGCGCCGCCGCGTCGCCCACCTCGCTCGCGTCGGCCGCGAGGCCGTCGGCGTAAACGTGCTCGATGCCGCCGTCGGCCACCACGTGGATCCCGGTGACCTCCGCCCTGAGGAGGTCGCGACCGAACGAGATCACGGGATACGGCCGCTCCGCGGTGGGCGCGAGGTCGGTGAAGCCGTGGTCGGCGGTGACGATGAGGACGGAACGGTCCCAGCGTCCGAGCGCGCGCAGCTGATCGACGAGCCGGCCGATCGCCGCGTCGGCCCCCGCGATCGCGCGGCCGCACTCCTCGCTGTCCGGACCGTGCCCGTGCGCCGCGCGGTC
The DNA here is from genome assembly GCA_005879585.1 of Deltaproteobacteria bacterium. Taxonomy (GTDB): domain Bacteria; phylum Desulfobacterota; class Binatia; order DP-6; family DP-6; genus DP-3. The sequence continues at coordinate 26,841 of VBKG01000096.1, forward strand.
GACGTCCGAGAGGTTGACGACCGCGAGATTGGGCTCGCGGTCGGCGGCCGCGAGGAGCAGCGCGCCGATCGTGGCGCTGTCGAAGCTGTAGCCCGTGGTCGGATCGCGCCCGGCGGGCGATGCCTGCTCCGCAGACCAGAGCACGTCGGGCGCCCGCTGTCGCCCCGCGACCGCGGCGAAGAGATGCGCGAGCTTCGGCTTGCCGAACACGCCCACGGTCTCGAGCTCGGGCGCCGTCTCGCTGGCCACCGTGAAGAGCGTCTCCACCTCGATGAGCGCCGGATCGTCGAGCTTCTCGGCGGGGGCCTCCGGCATGCGACGCCAGTGGGCGTTGCCGGTGATCCCGTGCGCGGACGCATACGCTCCGGTCAGCAACGAGACGTGATTCGGGTTCGTCCGCGTCGGCATGACGGCGTGCGCCGCCGCGAACACCGACGTCCGCTCGGCCGCGCGGACGGCGAGGTCGAAGAGTCGCGGCATCCGGACCGGGGTCGCGAAGCGCGCGTCGAGCCCGTCGACCACGATCAGATAGACGTGGGGCCGCTCGGCCCGCGCGGTGCCGATGACGAGCAGCACCGCGAGGACGCACGTGAGTCCACGCATCCGGGGCGTGTAGACCGTCGCGGCGGCAAAAGCTAGAAGGCCCCGTGCCGCCTGCGCCGCCGCTCGTGCTGACGGCCGGCACGACGCCGCTCGTGCTCGTCGCGCCGCACGGCGGCCGCCGCGACAGCGCACGGCTTCCGTGGGGCACGGCGCCGCTCAAGGTGAACGACCTCCATACGGCGGCGCTCACCGCCGAGCTCGCGCGCGAGACGGGCGCGAGCGCGATCATCAACACGGCGGCGGATCGAAACGACGTCGACCTGAACCGCGTGAGCGCCGCGCACGACCGTGCGCCCTGGTTCCTCGAGCGGCTGGCCGACGTGCTATCCGCCACGCTCCGTCGCCACGGTCGCGCGACGCTGCTCACGGTGCACGGCTGGAACGTCGGCGAGCCGGCCGTGGACATCGGCCTCGGCTGCGCGCGGACCGCCGCGCTGTTCGCGGTCGGGCCCGACGCGGCGGTGTCGCCGCGCTTCGCGGCATCCGCCGTGCGCGCGCTCGTCGGCGCATGCGGCGGTCACGGCATCGCCGCGACCGTCGGCGCCCGCTACCCGGCGCGCGCCCGCGAGAACCTGCTCCAGCTCTTCACGCCGCGCTACGTCGGCGACCGCCGGCCCCTCGTCGCCGCCGTCGCCGCGATGTCGCCGGCGGTGGACGCCGTGCAGCTCGAGCTCGGCATCCCGCTCCGCTGGCCCGGAGCGTGGCGGCGGCGCTTCATCGGTGCGTGTCGCGCGGCGCTGCCGCTGCTGGCCGCGGGCGCCGGCGAGGTGAGCGGCGCGCCGGGCGAGCCGCCCGCGCCGCAGCCGACATCGTGCCGGCTCCAGTTCGCGGGCGCGCCCTTCTCGGGGCTCGTGGGGGTCACGCCCGACGGCGGCGCGCGCCTCCTGCTGTTTCCGAGCGAGGGCGGCCTCTTCCTCTTCACCGGCGAGCGGGCGCGCGGGCTCACGATCGCGCCGGCGCCGGCCGGACGGATCACCCTCGACTACGCGGGTCCGCTCCTCCGCTTCCCGGACACGGTGCCGTTTCTCGACCTCGAGCGCGGGCTCGCGACCGCGCATCTCGTCGACGCCGACGTCCGGCTTGCGTTCACTCCCGCACACGCGTGTGGCGAGACGGGCAGCTTCGGAACGGTCGCTGGCAGCGTGGTCCTCGACGGGCGGCGCATCGAGATGAGCGCCACGGCATTCGCGGAGGACGCCGAGCGCGCCGGGCCCTGGCCTCGTGTCCGCGTGGCGCTCCGCCTCGACCGGACGACGGCGCTCAACGTGACGGTCGGGCTCGACGGGCGGGACGCGACGGGCTTTCTCTGCCGGGCCGGCACGCACGCCGCGGTGACGGCGGCGCGCGTCCGCCTCGGACCGCCGCCGGCGCCGCTCGCGCATCTCGCGCTCGAGGTGGAGATCGACGGCGGTGAGCGGGTCTCCGTCGACACGTCGGTCGTCCACGAGCTGCCGGTGGTCCGCAGCCGCGGCGCCGCCGCCGTGCGCGTCGTCTTCGCGGCGTGCGCCGTCGATGGCAGCGCGACGCCGGCCGGCTGGTGCGAAGCGGGGGGGATCTGAGCCGCTGCCTCGCCGGCCGATCCACCTGACGACCCGACGATCCCTCGTGCGCGAGTGCGCGACTCGTGCATCGGCGCGACTCCGCGCGCGGCATCGGCGCCCGGCGGCCATGGCACCCGCGTTGCTCCGGCCGCGGGCGACCGCCGCGTCCAAGGTGAAGATCGCCGCCGCGGGCGATCCCGCGCCCGGCGGCGGGACGTTCGCCGGGCCCGGCTTCTCGGGGTGGCCGACCGCCGCGGGCAACGGCTGGATCGCCTTTCGCGGCGTGATCGCCGGCGGCAACGCGAGCGAGGCGATCATCGCGCGGCACGAGACGCCGCCCGTCGCAACCGTGACGGTCGCGAGCAAGGGACAGAGCGCGCCCGGCGGCGGGACGTTCCGGCAGTTCTTCGGGCGCCCGGCGGTGAACGCGAGCGGCGACGTCGCCTTCCTGGCGCTCGTGAACGACGCGACCGTGCCCGACGATCCGTCGCTCCCCACGCCGGCCGGCGTGTTCGTGTACAGTGCGGCGACGGGCAAGCTCACCGCCGTCGCCCGCTCCCGACAGCCGACCGTGCTCGGCGTGCTCGACATCGCGACGACGCTCGACCCGAACGCCGACCCGAGCGCCGTCGACCTCCCGGACCGGACGGCGGCGCTCAACGACCACGGGCAGGTGGCGTTCCTCACGGCGCTCGCGGGCACCACGAGCGGCACGCCGGACGGCGCGATCTTCATGTCGGGACCGGCCGGCGGCCTGATCCCCATCCTCCACTTCGGCGACCCGTTCGACACCGGCCACTTCGTCCGCTTCGGGCCGCCGGCGCTGAACAACGCCGGCATGCTCGCCTTCCACGGGCTGGTCGCTTCCTCGAACGACCCGGGGGACGCGGGCCGCGACGGCATCTTCGCGCGGCGTGACTCCGGCATCGCGCTGCTGGTGGACGAAGGGATCACGATCCCCCAGCTTCGCCTGCGGCTGACGTCCTTCGCCGACGCCGTCGCCGTGAACGACGCCGGCGACGTCGCCTTCATCGGGAGCCCGCTGTTCGCGCGGACCGCGCAGTCGAGCGCGGAGGGCTCTTCGGGCGTGCTCGTCTACCGCGACGACACGAAGAGTGTGCAGCCGGTCGGCTACCCCGGCCTCGCGCTGCCGCGCTGCGGATCCGGCAGCCCGGCCGGGACCGTGGCCGACACCGCGCTCAGCCCCGCGGCCGGCGGGCTGCTTGCCCCACCGGCGCTGGCGTCGGACCGAAGCGTCACGTTCTTCGCCTCGCTCGACGGGCATGCGAGCGAGGCGATCGCGCGCTGGGACGGCACGGCGGCGTGCGAGGTCGTGGAGCTCGGCGGCGCCGGCGCCGATCCGGCGCCTACCGGTGGCTTCTACGCCGTGACCGCGTCCGCGCCGGCAGTCGACGCAGTCGGCGGCCTCGCCTTCCTGGCGCGCATCGCGGGCGGGTCGTCCATCGAGGCGATCGTCTACCACCCGACCTCGGGCAGCGACGGCGCGGTCGTCGTGGGCGAGGCCACGCCCGACGGGGGCTTCTTCGCGGGACCGCCCTTCTCCGCGCCCGCGATCAGCGACGCCGGCGACGTCGCGTTCCGGGCGTCGGTTGCCGGCGGGCCGAGCAGCGCGGGCATCTTCCGCGCGCACGGCGGCACCGTCGAGCCCGTCGTCCGCGCCGGTGATCCGTCGCCGCCTCTCGGCCGGCCGTTCTTCGACTTCACGGGCCGGCCGAGCTTGAACGGCGCCGGCGCGCTCGCCTTCACCGCGGTCGTGGCCGGCCAGGGGCCGGGACTCTACGTGTTCGACGGCGCCGGCCGGCGTGCCATCGCGCGCGGCGATACGACGCCCGAGGGCGTCAAGTTCCTCGCGTTCGGTCTGAACCCCGCCGTCAACGAGGCCGGCCTGGTCGCGTTCCGCGCGATCGTCGAGCTGCCGGCGGGCGACACGCAGGACGGCATCTTCGTCGCCGGGCCGTCGGACATCCGCCTGCTGGCCGCCGCCGGACGGCCGTCGCCGGCGGGGCCGAACTTCCTGAAGATGCGGGATCCCGTCGTGACCGACGTGCCGACGGTCCTGTTCACCGCGCCGCTCGGCACCGGGTCGTCGTCGATCGGCGACGGTCTCTTCTTCCTCCAGCCGCCGGGCGGCGGTGGGGAGATCCAAGACGGGTGGATCGCGCTCGAAGGGCGAACGCCGCTGGCGGACGGCACGACGCTGACCGCGATCACGGGCACGCCGGCGGCGGACGAGGCGGGCAACGTCGCGTTCGGCGCGCGGCGGTCGGCTCCCACCGCGAACGGCCACCCGCGCGACCTCGGACCCGCGATCGTGCGGCGCACGACGGCGGGCCTCGGGCTCGTGGTGGCGCGCGACATGCCCGGACCCATGGGCGGCACGTTCAAGGGCTTCGGCCAGCCCGCGATGGGCGCAACGGGGCACGTCTTCTTCTTCGGCGCGTTCCCGCGGCAGACCACGCCATCGGGCATGTTCCTCGCGACCGACGCGGGCCTCGAGCCGGTCGTGCTCGTCGGACACCGAACGCCTATCGGCGGGACGTTCCAGGCCTTCGGCGCGCGGCCGGCGGCGAACGTCCACGACCAGCTCGCGTTCACCGCCACCGTCGGCGGAGGACGCGCGCGGCAGGGCATCTTCGTCGCCTCGCCGACCCGGCTCACCACGCACCTCCTCCTCCGGCTGAGCGGTGGGCGCGCGCACGACCGCGTCCAGCTGCGCGGCGTGCTGCACCTCGCGGCGACCGACGGGACCGCGCTCGCGCAGGACGGCGTGACGCTCGCCCTCAGCGACGCCAGCGGCCGGCTCCTCTGGTCGAGCACAGTCCCGCCGACCGCGCTCGTGCGCCACGGAAAGCGCTTCGCACCGAGCGTGACCGGTCGGCGCGCGCTCGGAGGCCAGCTGCGCGCGCTTCAACTCCGGCTCGGCAAGAACACGATCCGCGTCGCCGCGCAGTCGGCGGCCCTCGACCTGACCGCGCGAGGAAGCCAGCCGCTCGTACCACCGCTCGCGGTCACGGTCGACGTCGGCGACGACGGCGGCACGGCGATCGTGCCGTGTCGGCTCGGCAAGCGCGGCGGCCGCTGCGGCGGCTGAGAGTGTGCTAGACGTCGCCACGTGGAACGCGCGGCGACGATCTCCGTCATCGTACCCGTGCTCGACGAGGAGGCGCGCCTCGGACGGCGATTGGCAGAGCTGGCCGCGACGCCCGGCCTCGGTGAGGTGCTCGTCGTCGACGGCGGGAGCGCCGACTCCACCGTGGCGATCGCGCATACGTTCTCCGGCGTGCGGCTGCTCTCCGCGGCGCGCGGCCGCGCCCGCCAGATGAACGCGGGCGCGGCAGCGGCGGTTGGCGACGTCTTCCTCTTCCTCCACGCCGACGTGTCGCTGCCGCGCGACGCGGCGGCCTGGATCGTTCGGACGCTGGCCGACCCGCGCGTCGTCGCCGGCGCGTTCCGGACCTGGACCGTGCCGGACGGCGCGCCGTCGCGCCTCGGACCGCTGCTCCGCCTGGCCGACATCCGCTCGCGCGTCGCGCGGTTCCCCTATGGCGATCAGGCGATCTTCGTCCGGCGCGACGCGTTCGCGCGCGTCGGCGGTTTTCCCGATCAGCCGCTGATGGAGGACCTCGAGCTGTCGCGCCGCCTACGGCGGCTCGGGCGGATCGCCACCGTTCCCGCCGTCGTCCGCGTGTCCGGCCGGCGGTTCGTCGCACGGCCGATCCGCTTCACGCTGATCGCACGGACCTTCCCCACCCTCTACCGCCTCGGCGTGCCGCCGCGCGTGCTCGCCCGCTTCTGGGGCGACGTGCGCTGAGAGGCTTGCCTCCGGAAAGCGCTCGCGGCTAGAAGACGTCCATGAACGCGCGCCTTTCGGTCGGCATCGAGAGCAACTGCACCGCCCCGCTGCAGCTCGAGCGCGTCAGCCTGCGGCTCTTCAAGCTGATGGGCGTCGATTCGCTGCTGCTGCCGGACC
>VBKG01000097.1 GCA_005879585.1 Deltaproteobacteria bacterium
GCGGCCGGCGGCGTTCCCGAGCTGGACGCGGAGCGGCACGGGCAGCGGCGTCACGGCGGCGGGCAGCGCGAGCAGGCTGCCGTTGCCGCTCACCCTGATGCGCGCGACGGGGTCCGACGGGTCCCCGCTTCGCTTGAGCGTCACGCCGGCGATGCCCTCCGGCGTCGCGTCGCGGTTCTTGTAGGTGACGGTCACTGGGCCCGGCACGGCGCCGCGCTGCTGCCAGCACGGCCTGCCGTCGCACGAGCCGCCTGCCGGGATGTGGGAGCGCAGCACCAAGCTCGGGTTCGGCCCCGACTCGTCGAAGATGCAGAGGGCGTAGTCGTCGGTGGTGGTCGGGTGGCCGAAGTCGTCGCTCGGGGCGATCGAGCCGATCCACCCCCAGCGGAGTCGATCGCCGTCGTCCGGCGTGCGATTCGTGACGTTGAGACGCGTCTTCGGGTTGGTCGACATCGTGCAGGTCCGCGGGCGTGGCGCGCACGCGCCGGTCGCGTCACACAGCTCGCAGGCGGGGCAGTCGCCGGCCTCGCCCGGCGTCGGGACGTGGGTGCAGGCGCCGTTGCCGTCACAGCGGTCGAGCGTGCACGCGTTGCCGTCGCCGGCGCACGCGGTGCCGAGAGTCGCGTTGCACGAATGGACGGACTCGTTGCACGTGTGATCGCACACGTTGCCGGCCGAGCACGGGTTCCCGGTGTGCGCCGAGCACGTCCCGCCGGCGCAGGTATCCGTCCCGTCGCAGAAGGCGCCGTCCTCGCACGGCGTGCCGTCGGCGACGACCTGCTGGCAATCGGCCGAGCAGCAGTCGCCGTCGTCGAGGTTCCCGTCGTCACACGCCTCGCCCGGGTCGACGAGCCCGTTGCCGCAGCGCGTGCCGGTGATGACGATGTCGGCGATCAGACAAGGCGTGGGCGGGCGCGGTCCGGTATTGACGACCCAGACGACGCCCGTGGCGTCGAAGCGCAGGTTGTCCGCGCTGGCGTACCCGTACATCGTGTCGACGGCCCCGCACTGGGTGCTCGGCGCGAAGAGCGAGAACTGACCGGTGTCCGGATCGATCGAGCCCATGTAGCCGAGGTCGTTGCTGAGCGACGTGCCCGACTGCAAGAAATGGCTGGTGAGATCGAGCAGGTAGCCCGGATTGTTCGCGAGCTCAATGTGGAGACGCCACAGGCCCGTCATGTCGACGGCGGCGGGCGTGACGACGGGGAACAGCAGCGCCACGCCGACCAGCGCTGCCCGCACCCATGGCGCCGGGCTGATGTGCTGACGTCGCACGAGAGGTTCCAGCTTCGCCTTACGCCTTCGCAACCGTCGCGGTCAACGGGAATCTCGCACGGGAATCTCGCACCTGTGCGTCGCATCGCGGGGGTTCGCGGGTGATTACAGGCCAGAGTCTGAGAAGGCGGATTCCGTCAACTTCGGACCTTTGTCCGGACTATGCCCCGACGGCGAACGCCGACCTGTCCTTCCAGCCAGTTGACTTCGACTACTTCATGCTTACATGCCCTTGAACCGGAAAATCTCGTGAAGCCGCTGGGCACGCAGAGGAGAACGATCATGGCCAGTGACAAGAAGGCCGCGACCACGTTGGTCCAAGACGCCATCGACAAGGGAGTGACCACGGTCGAGGACTTGCACAAGTCGCTCGCGGACCTCCCCTTCAAGGTCCTGGAAGAGAGCGAGCTCTTGAGGGGGCCCGCCAAAGAGGTGAGGCGCCTCCAGGATCAGACCATCAAGGCGGTCTACGGCCTGATCCGGCGAGTCAATCAGCAGGTGGGTAGCCTCGCATCGGAGCTGCTCGAGGGCTTGGACAAGCGCAGGCGCACTCGGGTGGAAGCAGACGGGTACTAGCGTGCCCCCCGCCCACGATTCCACCGCGCGCGAACATCATGGAATGCACGTCACGAAAGGGGCAGTGGGGAATGAAGATCAGGCCACTTCAGGATCGCGTCATCGTGAAACGACTCGCAGAAGCCGCCGAGAAGACCAAGGGTGGGATCATCATCCCTGACACCGCCAAGGAGAAGCCCGAGCAGGGCAAGATCATCGCCGTCGGCAAGGGCAAGGTGAACGACGACGGCAAGCTGATGGCCGTCGGCGTGAAGGTCGGCGAGACCATCCTATTCGGGAAGTACTCGGGCTCGGAGATCAAGCTCGACGGCGAGGAACACCTCATCATGCGCGAGGAGGACATCCTCGGCGTGGTCGAGGTCTGAGGAGAACTCATGGCAGCAAAGCTCGTAAAGTTCGGTCAGGACGCGCGGGAGAAAGTCCTGCGCGGCGTCAACGTGCTCGCCGACGCGGTCACAGTCACCCTCGGTCCACGTGGGCGCAACGTCATTCTCGAGAAGTCGTGGGGCGCGCCCACCATCACCAAGGACGGCGTGACAGTCGCCAAGGAAGTCGAGCTCGAGGACCGGTTCGAGAACATGGGCGCCCAGATGGTGAAGGAGGTCGCCTCCAAGACGTCGGACGTCGCCGGTGACGGCACCACGACGGCGACCGTGCTCGCGCGCGCGATCTTCACCGAGGGCCTCAAGATGGTCTCCGCGGGTCACGACCCGATGACCTTGAAGCGCGGCATCGACAAGGCCGTGTCCGCGCTCACCGCCGAGCTGAAGACGCTCTCCAAGCCCACCAAGGAGCAGAAGGAGATCGCGCAGGTCGGCACCATATCCGCCAACAACGACCCCACCATCGGCGAGATCATCGGCGAGGCGATGAGCAAGGTCGGCAAGGAAGGCGTGATCACGGTCGAGGAAGCCAAGGGCCTCGAGACTCAGCTCGAGGTGGTCGAGGGCATGCAGTTCGACCGCGGCTACCTGTCCCCGTACTTTGTGACCGACCCCGAGCGGATGGAGTGCGTGTACGAGGACGTGTACGTCCTCATCCACGAGAAGAAGATCTCCGCGATGAAGGACCTGCTCCCGTTGCTCGAGCAGGGAGCGCGGGCCGCGAAGCCGCTCCTCGTCGTCGCCGAGGATCTGGAGGGTGAGGCGCTGGCGACGCTGGTCGTGAACAAGATCCGCGGCACGCTGCAGACCGTCGCGGTGAAGGCCCCGGGCTTCGGCGATCGGCGCAAAGCCATACTCGAGGACGTCGCCATCCTCACCGGCGGCAAGCTCATCGCCGAGGAGCTCGGCATGAAGCTCGAGAACGTCACCCTGCAGGACCTCGGGCGCTGCAAGCGGATCGTGGTCGACAAGGACAACACGACGCTCGTCGACGGGGCCGGCAAGAAGGCCGACATCGAGGGCCGCATCAAGCAGATCCGGGCGCAGATCGAGGACACCACCTCGGACTACGACCGCGAGAAGCTCCAGGAGCGGCTCGCAAAGCTGGTCGGCGGCGTCGCGATCATCCGGGTCGGCGCGGCGACCGAGGTCGAGATGAAGGAGAAGAAGGCGCGTGTCGAGGATGCGCTCCACGCGACCCGTGCCGCGGTCGAAGAAGGCATCGTGCCGGGTGGCGGCGTCGCGCTCATCCGGGCATCGGCCGTGCTCGAGAAGCTCGAGGTCGGCGACGAGGAGCGCTTCGGCGTCAAGATCGTGAAGCGGGCGATCGAGGAGCCGCTCCGCTGGATCGCCAGCAACGCCGGCCACGAAGGCTCGGTCGTCCTCGACAAGGTGAAGAATGGCAAGGGCGCCTTCGGCTTCAACGCGCTCAAGGAAGAGTACGAGGACCTGCTGAAGGCGGGCATCATCGATCCAACCAAGGTGGTCCGGACGGCCCTGCTCAATGCCGCGTCGATCGCCGGCCTGATGCTCACCACCGAAGCGATGGTGGCCGAGAAGCCGGAGCCGAAGGGCAGCGGCGCGCCCGCAATGCCGGGCGGCGGCATGGGTGGCATGGGCGGGATGATGTAGCAGCGCCCGTCCGGCGCGCCGCAGCCGCGCCGAACGTGAGGAAGGCCCCGTCCGGGATACCCGGTATCGGGGCCTTTTTCATGTGGTGAGGGACACGGGTATCTGTTCATGTAGATCCTCCCTGGCGAGAAGACACGCTATTCCCCGGCGGGGCCATCTCGCATGAAGGTGTGGACGTGGGCGCGATGAACGTCATCGGATCGCGCCGACGGGTGGTGGCGCGACCGCGGCGGCATTGTGCACCGGTTGCTCGATGCAACCCGACGCTTCGTCGGCCGCACCGATGACCGGGTGGTCCTGGTGGTGGACGGCCGGCCGCTGCCAGACCTTCCACCCCGCGATCACGGCTAGCTCGGGGCCCCGGAGGGCCCGCGCCGCTCCCCCAGCGCCCACCCGGTCACAGTCGCCGGCTCGACGCCGAAGTGACGCACGACCCGGTGCGTCAGGTAGGACCCTTGGAGGCCGGCGACAGATCGTGCATGCGTATTCGCGGCCGCCTCCAGTAGCTTCGACCGGCGCGCGGGATTCGCTCGGTGGGGTCTGCGAGCCAACTGATGAGTGCCGGGGGGACCCGGCGGCCACCGCCTTCCCAGCGGCACACGGTCCCAGGGTCGGCAGCCACGAGGGCGCCGAAGCGCTCTTGGGATAGTCCCAACGCCTCCCGCGCCTGACGGAGCACGTCCCCTGGGTACTCCGCGGGCCGCCAGAGGCAGTACCCCAGGAACCCGTGGATCCGGGGGAGGTGGTGGACCTGGGGGACGACCTTGCCCCGCTCCCAGTTGAGCACCGTGAGGGCATCAACCCCGATCCAGGTGGCAACCTCCCGCTGGAAGAGGCCCAGCAGACGCCGGCGTCGACGGAGGTGTTCGCCAAGGGTCTGGGGGTACCGGGGAAGTGTCGGATCCGTGGGTTTCTGCGCACTTAGCTGGAGATGGCAACAAGGCAACGCAGGGGTGCATGTGCGGCTGGCTGGCCGACCCGTCGGATCAGTGTCGGTGTACACCTCCCATGCTCGATCGCTACCGTGCCCGTGTTTCCGGCCCGCTTCTCGACCGCATCGACCTTCACGTGGAGGTGCCGCGCGTTGCCGTGACGACGCTCGCCGAGGAGACGCCGGGTGGAGAGTCGTCGGCGACCATTCGCGCGCGCGTGATCTCGGCACGGGAACGTCAGCGCGCGCGTCTCGCCCGGCTCGGCGTGGCCGTCAACGCCCACGTGCCGGGTCGCGAGGTGCGGCGCGTCTGCCGCATCGACGCCCGGGGCCGTCGCCTCGAAGCGGCAAGCGACCGGCTCGGACTCTCAGCGCGCGCCTACACGCGCATCCTGCGCGTCGCGCGGACGATCGCCGATCTCGCGGACGAGGACGAGATCACCACATCCCACCTCGCCGAGGCGATCCAGTATCGGAGTCTCGACCGGCGTGCCGCGCGCTCATCCTATGGATGACAGGCGAACGTGATCCGGTCGCGATCGACTGCAGCCGTCGCTGCGTCGGTCACCACCACCTCGAGCACCGGCCGAGTTTCACAGTGGATTCCGGAGACAGCCAGAGGAAAGCACCAGCCGAACTGAAATGTAGTGCCAACTTTCGACGTCAAGTGGTTGACAAACCTCAATTCGACCCCTCGAACTGGCGAAGTTGGGCTAGGAGCGGCCCGAGATTGGATTCTCCGCGCGCGCAGCGCGCGGCCGAGCGAACGCGAGCGGGGAGTGGAGCCCGACGGGCTTCGCCCGGCGGGCGGCGAGGGGCGGGACGCCCCTCGCTCCTCTAGGCGGCCTCGCCGCCGACGTCGGCGGCGACGGGTTCGCTCATCGCGGGCGCGAGGAGCGTGCTCGGGCGGTAGGCGGGGATTTGTGCAAAGCCCGCACCCGCGACCGCGGTTGACTTCTGCGTTGCCTTGATCCCACGATCACGCCGGTCATGCAGAGCGGTCGCAATGTGGTGATCGCCGTGTGCGGCGGGATCGCCGTGCTAGGGCTCGTCGTGCGCCTGTGGCGTTCTGACGTCGAGGCGCCATCCTCGGGCGAGCGCGAGGACCGCAGCGCGCGCCGGCGCGTCGCGGACGAACGCGGTGCAAGCACCGAGCCGAGCGCATCACGGGCGCGGGGAGCGAGCGGGGCGGGAACGGAAACCACCGCACGCGGCAGTGGCGCCAGCGCATCGCGGCGCGCCGATGAGAGCACGCGTTTCGCGCCGGACGACTCATCACCGCGGCGAATGGCGCCGGCCATCGGCACCGAGCGGAAGCGCGCGCGGGGCCATACCGAGCATTTCGCCAGCGCGCACAACGACGTCGAACGGCGCGCAGCGCTGCCCGACCGCGGTGTGCCCAGCCTCGAGTCGGGGCGGGAGCGTCCCGAACTGGCGCCTGCCGACCCCGACGCCGTGACCGGAGCAAAGGAGCCGGAGGCGCAACTCACGGCCGAAGCAGACCCCGGCGTCGCCTACGACGGCGGCGCGGAGCACGTCTTCGACACCGCGACACGCACCGAGGTTCCCGACGTCGGCAAGATCAGCGGCCACGCCGGAACCATCGCCTTCTGGATCGAGCCCGGATGGGAGAGCAACAACGCGGACAACGCCACTCTCGTCCAGCTGGGCGAGAAGGGATTGCACATCGTCAAGGACGGCGATCAGCTCCACTTCGGATACACCGACAGTGAGGGCAACGAACAAGGCGGCAGCGCCGACATCGCCGACTGGGCAGACGGCGACCGGCGCAGCATCATCGCGACCTGGGCGGGCCGCCGCCTGGCTTTGTACGTCGACGGCGGGCAGATTTTTTTGAACACGTCCCAACGTCCGCCCATTCTCGGCGCCCATCCGAAGCTCTACGTCGGCTCGACGCCGGTCGACGGCGCGCCCGTCGCCCAGGGGCAGCTCTCGTACCTCACCATCCTCAACCGCGAAGCCCCCCCCAACGAGGTGATGCAAATGTACGCCTCGGGCGGCGCGCCGCAGCAGTGACTGTTCGGTCGGTGTGACTCTGTACCCTTACACAGCTAAGCGGCACAGGTACTCGTACGGCATGGCAACGGCCGGTCACGTCTCGATGCGATAGAGCACGAACCGCCGGAGCTTGGTGGCCGGACCGCAGAGCCGCTGGCGAAGCGCGCCGCTGTAGATGCTGCACGAGGCGAAGGGCGCACCTAGGACGGGCATTTCCTCGATCAGCGACGTGCGATGTGCGCCCAAGACCTCGCGGCACTGGGCACTCGTGGCCGCGTAGTGCTCCTCGTCGACGCATGGAAGGCCGAAAAAGAACGCACAGGCGCCCGGCTTGCAGATGGTTTCTGCGGGATGCTCGAGGTAGTCGGTCAATCTCACGAGCTGCACCCGCTCCGATGCCTCCACATTGCCGTCGAGAATCGTGAGGTACTTGGTGAATACCTCCAGCGTTGAGCCGTGCTCCCGCAGGGCCAGCTCATCATCGGGAACGACCAATGACGTGATGCCGGGCATCGGTTGCGACAGGAGCGCCTTGAAGCGGTCGTGCTCCTCGATCTCCAGATATCGCGCCGTGAGCGCACCGCGCATGAGCGCCGGTTGCAACCCGAGATAGATCAGCGCCGCGGCGGCGATTGCCGCCGCCAGGCGGCTCGATCCGAGCAGCATCGTCGAGAATCCGTACGCCGCGATGGGGAGCAGCAGAATCAGCCAGTTCGCGTAGATCCTGGCGCCGCCGTGAGCTTCACCGAGCGTGAGCAGGCACACGGCGAGCGCACACGCCCACGGTAGGAGAGCCAGCATGCCGGAACGCCGGCCGTTGCATATCCAGATCGCGACGGTCCCGGTGAGGAGTACCGGTATCGCAAGGAGAGGGTCGAGAACGAGATGCCACGTGATGGCGACGTTACGCCAGAACGGCGGAGGGTTCCGGAACGAGATCGCCGATGCAGCGGTCTCGCGCGCATAGACCACCGCGAATGCGATCGCCACACCGAGCGGCATGGTGACCCGCCGAAGCGCAAGCGAATGGCGACGCGCACATAACGCCACGGCAGGGGGAACGAGAAAGAGAACGTTCTCGTAACGGACCTGCGTCAGGAGCGCGAGACCCGCAAAGCCCCCGAGGTACGAGACCGCCGCGACCATTCCGTGATCCGCCAGTGCAACACCGATTGCAAGCAACACGTACGAGCACGCGGTGAGAAAACAAGAGAACACGGCCAGGGCATCGGATGCCGAGAACAAGACGTGGAGGGGATAGACGGCAAGAAGCGATGCGGCCAGGGTCGCCCAGAGCCTGGCGCCGGGTTGCAACAGCCGGCAGAGCACGTATGCGAACGGGACGGTCAAGGTCCCCGCAATGCGATCGAACAAAATGGCATGCTCGATGTCGCGGCTCGTGAGATCATAAAAGAACGAGTAGAACTGGGCCGTTCCTCGGTAGCCACCGTATCCGCGCAACAATCGGCTATACGGGATCCCGCCGAAATCCATGAGATTCGCACGCGCGACGCCGAAACGAAGCGCCGCCGCCAATCCGGTCAGTGTGAGGGCGATCAGGATGTCCGGCGACCTCACCGGCACATTACGCTGACGCGCGGCAGAGAGGCTCCACGCGACGATTATCAGCGCGCAGATGAGAACTGTCAGACTGTTCAGCCGTAGCGTTCGGCGCCACACTACTTCGGACGAGTAACCACGGAGCGGGTCGAGTATCCGCTCCACACCGGTCGATCGGCGCCAGATCGACCCCTCGACGACGTGCAACCCGCCGGGATCGTTCCTCTCGATCGCGGCAGCGACGGCATCCGTCACCGCCTGTGCTTCGGTGCGGGGAGCGCTCGTGGCCAGAACCTCGTAAGCGACATCGAAACTGGGCGTGTGCGCGGCATCCAGCCAGCGACCCCGGTCGAGAACATGAAGCTCGACCCGACCGGTCGGGCTCGTGGCCACGAGCACGATATCGCCGTCGCGACCCGGCTGTGGTGTGCCGAGGGCGTACGGACCGGGTACCCCAGGAATTGGCCGGTTCGGAGAAAGGGGGCGGAGCAGAGCTTCCAACGACAAGAGACGTGGCTGCGGCCATCCCATCGCGACCAGCACCACGATCAGCAGGGAAACGAGGACCCGGAGATCGGGCCTACCCAGGAATCGTCGCACGGTTCATGAATCGCGCACGCGGATCAGGACCGCAACAGCGCGAAGCGACCTCGCGAGCGGACTATGCCCCGAGGACGCGGATCGACGCGGGCGCAGCGCGCCGGTCGCGCGCCACGCGCGGGGGCGCGGTCAAGACTTCGCCCCCGCCGCAACGGGCGGGACGGATTCGTGACGTGAGGAGTGGGGAGAGTGCTGCGAGAAAGACTGCGGTGGGATGACTCAGGCGGCCTCGCCGCCGATGTCGGCGGCGACGGCGTCGCTCATCGCGGGCGCGATTACGCAGAACCCGCGATCTGCTGGGACGGCATGAGTGCGTGGGATGACAGGCGACCGTGTTGTCAGCGGCGCTTGCGGTAGGTGGTCGACGTTCGGCGGGTGACGTCCGTCACAAAGACGCGTCGGCGGTCAAAGTCGAGCTCGAAGATGATCCGCCAGTCGCCGATGCGGCGCCGGCCGGTGTTGGCAAGGCCGTGAAGGCGGACGGTGTTACCGCCGAGGGGATCGACGGCCAGACGGTCGAGCTCGGCGCGGAGTCGTTCGCGCTCGTGCCGAGGTGCGCGCCGGATGCTTTTGTGGGCGCTTGAGGAGATCGAGACGGTCCAGCTCAGCATGGAGTTGGTCGAGGGTTACGTAGTCTCCGCGGCGGATTTCGGCTCGACCTTTCTGGATACCACGAAGATCACGAGCAGTCGGTTTCGCGACGGGGAGGAGGTAGAAGCGGAGGGCCTCGCGGATGAGTTCGGAACGGGAGCGGTGTTCAAGTTTGCGGGCCTTCTCAAGCTCCTCCGCTACGGCAGGCGGAAGTGAAATTGTGAACGTTGCTCTGGAACGCATATGATTCGAAAGAGGTCTCGACGAGATTCGGAAACGGCCGGGAACGGGGCGCGTGTGACCCGGTGTTACTTTATAGTACAGGCGACCGGCTGGGTGTCAAGGGCAGGCGGTGCCGCAGGCCCCTCCCAGACCACGTCGCACGAATTGGGGGATCCGAGGAACCAACGCAGGGGTGAGCTGGTGGACAGGACTATGCCCCGAGGACGCGGATCGACGCGGGCGCAGCGCGCCGGTCGCGCGCCGCGCGCGGGGGCGCGGTCAAGACTTTGCCCCCGCCGCGAGGGGCGGGTCGGATTCGTGACGGGACGAGGATGGGGGGGTGCTGCGAGAAAGACTGCGGTGGGATGACTCTAGGCGGCCTCGCCGCCGATGTCGGCGGCGACGGCGTCGCTCATCGCGGGCGCGAGGAGCGTGCTCGGGCGGTAGGCGGGGATGATGGTCTGGAGGAGCTTCAAGGCGGCGCGCACGTCGCCGCGCTCGACGCAGGCCTGGAGGCGGGGCAGCCAGATGTCGGGCCACGTCGGCAAGCCACTCGCCCGCACCGCCTTGATGCGGTCGTGCTGCGTGGCGGCGACCTCCTCCTCGGCGGTCATCAGCTCCTCGTGGAGCTTCTCGCCGGGCCGGAGGCCGATGAAGCTGATCGGGATGTCCTCGTCGGGCTCGAAGCCCGAGAGGCGGATCATCTGGCGCGCGAGGTCGAGGATGCGGACCGGCTGGCCCATGTCGAGGATGAAGATCTCGCCGCCGCGGCCGAGCGAGGCGGCCTGCAGGATCAGCTGCACGGCCTCCGGGATCGTCATGAAGTAGCGCGTCGCCTCGGGGTCGGTCACGGTGACCGGGCCGCCGCGTGCGATCTGCTCTTTGAAGAGCGGCACGACGCTTCCGCTCGAGCCGAGCACGTTCCCGAACCGGACGGCGAGGAAGCGACAGTCGCGGTCGCCGAGCTCCTGGACGACCATCTCGGCGGCCCGCTTGGTGGCCCCCATGAGGCTCGTCGGCAGCACCGCTTTGTCGGTCGAGACGAGCACGAACTCGCTGGCGCCGTGCTCGATCGCGGCCTGCGCCACGTTGCGCGTGCCGATGACGTTGTTGCGGATCGTCTCGAGGACGTTCCGCTCGGCCATCGACAGGTGCTTGTAGGCGGCGGCGTGGAAGACGAGGTCGGGGCGGTACGTGGCGAACGCGCTCCGGAGCTCGGTCTCGAGCAGCACGGAGCCGAGCACGGGCACGAGCGGCACGCCGGGGAAGCGCGCCTGGAGCTCCATCTCGAGCACGAACATGCCGTTCTCGTGTCGGTCGAAGAGGACGAGGCGCGCGGGCTCGTGCGCCGCGACCTGGCGGCAGAGCTCGGACCCGATCGACCCCGCCGCGCCGGTCACCAGCACCGTCTTGCCGGTCACGAGCGAGTGGACGCGCGCGACGTCGAGCCGGATGGGATCGCGCGCCAGCAGGTCGTCGACCTTCACCTCGCGCATCTGCGTGTAGATGACGGAGCCCTCGACCAGCTCGCTGAGCGTCGGCAGCACGCGGTGACGGACCCGGGCCGCCGTGCAGTGCTGGACGATGCGGCGAAGGAGCGCGGGGGAGGCCGAGGGGATCGCGATCAGCACCTCGCCGACCTCGTGCTGGGCCACCAGCGCCGGCAGGTCGTCGATACCGCCGAGGACGGGCGTGCCGCAGACGCGGAGCCCGACCTTCGCGAGGTCGTCGTCCACGAAGCCGATCACGGCGAGCCGGAGGCGCCGCCGGCTCTCGATCTCCTCGAGAAGCCGGATGCCCGCCGACCCCGCCCCCACGACGAGGGCGGGCGTTGCGACCTCCCTGGCTCCAGCGCGGCGTCGCTGCTCGAGGACGAGGCGGATGCCGATCCGGACGCCGGCCATGAGCACCGTGCAGAGGAGGAGGTCGAGCAGGAAGATCGAGCGCGGGAAGCCCGCGAGCCCGCGGACGAACACCACAGCGGCCAGGAAGAGCGTCGACGCCAGCACGTTGCCGCGCACGATGTCCTCGAGGTCGCGCATGCTGACGTACCGCCACCACCCCCGGGAGAGCCGGAGCGCCGCGAAGCCCGCGAGCTTGCAGCCGAGGAGCACGGGCAGGAGCGCCACGACCACCGGGACGTAGCGGTCGGGCACCGAGAGGTCGAAGCGCAGCGCGAAGGCGATGACCCAACCGACCGCCGCGAGCGTCAGGTTGAAGAGCGTCGTGATCGACGCCCGGTGGCGCAGCAGCAACGACTTCGGGTGACTCATCTTCCCCCCTCCCCTCACCCGACGGCGCGGCGTGCCGCCGGCTCCGTGCGGGGCTCGAGCCCGAGCGCCTCGGCGAGCGCGCCGCACACGTAGTCGACCTGCTCCTCGCGCATCGTGCCGAAGAACGGCAGCGCGAGGCAGCTCGCCCCCGCCGCCTCGGTCACCGGGAAGTCGCCCGGCCGGAGGCCGAACCGGCCGCGATAGAACGGCTGCAGATGGATCGGCGGGAAGTAGGGGCGCGCCGGGACGCCGCGCGCCTCGAGCTCGCGGATCAGCCGGTCCCGGTCGTGCCGCGGCGCGAGCCGCACCACGTAGACGAACCAGCTCATCCGCGTGGTCCAGGCGGCCGGCCCGGGCCGCTCGACGCCTTCGAGGGAGGCCAGCCGCTCTTCGTACCAGGCGGCGACGCGCGCGCGCTTCTCGAGGAGCTCGTCGAGGCGCTGCGCCTGCACGGCGCCGAGCGCAGCGCTCAGCTCGTCGAGCCGGTAGTTGTAGCCGAGCCGGCTGTGCGCCAGCCAGCCGTCGAACACGTCGCGTCCCTGGTTGCGCAGGCTCCGGAAGAGCGCGTCCCAGCCGTGGTGGTTGGTGACGACCATGCCGCCCTCGCCCGTCGTCATCTGCTTGTTCGGGTAGAAGGCGAAGGCACCGGCGTCGCCGATCGTGCCGGCCGGGCGTCCCTTGTAGGTGGCGCCGATCGCCTCGCAGGCGTCCTCGATGACGGCGAGCCCGTGGCGCTCAGCGATCTCGAGGATCGGGTCCATGTCGGCCGTCTGCCCGAAGACGTGGACGGGCAGGATGGCCTTCAGGCGCCGGCCGTGGCGCCGGGAGACGACGCGCGCCGTGTCGGCGAGCCGCTGCGGGTCGATGGTGAGTGCGTTCGGCTCGATGTCGACGAAGACCGGCCGGGCGCGCACGTACATGATCGCGTTCGCGGACGCGACGAAGCTGAACGGCGTCGTGAGGACGAGGTCGTACTCGCCCACGCCCGCCGCGAGCATGCAGAGGTGCAGCCCGGCCGTGCCGCTGCTCACGCCGGCCGCATGCCGCGCGCCGACGTAGGCGGCGATCCGCCGCTCGAAGAGCTCGAGCCGCGGGCCGATGCTGAGCGTCGTGCCGCGCAGCACCTCGTCGACGGCCTCGCGTTCGGCCGCCGTGATGTCGGGCTCGCACATCGGGATTCTCATCACCACACCTCCTCAACCTCGAATCCGAGCCAGCGGACGGCGTCCGCGAGGCTCGGGCACTCCACCTCGGCGCCGCCGCTCCCGGCGACGCTCGCATGCTCGCCCTCGGCCCGGCGCACGCGGGCGGTGCGCCATCCGAGTCGCCGCGGCGCCGTGAAGTCCTTCCGCGGGTTGTCGCCGAGATACGCGCAATGCGCGCCCCCCGTGCCCGTGACCGTTTCGATCTCGCGAAACGCGCGCTCGTGGGGCTTCCAGTACTCGCGGCCCCAGCGATCCGTCAGCAGGATCGGGTCGAACCACGTCGGGAGCCCGAGCGCGTCGACCTTCCGCTCCTGCGCGGCGAGCGGGCCATCGGAGACGATCGCCGCGCGCGCGCGGCCGCCGAGCGCGCGGATGGAGACCGCAACGTCGGGGTACAGGTCGATGCTCGGCCGGTGCGCCCGATAGCACTCGATGAGCGACTTCACCGTCGCCGCATCCGCCGGCAGGCCGAGGCTGCCGAGCGCCTCGTCGAAGATCCGTCCCCGCACGCCGGCCTCGAAGAGCGTCCAGGCCGCGGTGCCGAAGCCCGTCACGCCGAACGCGCGACGGACCTCCTCGTCCACGGCCGCGAAGCCGCTCCGGACGTAGTCGCGTTCCGGGAAGAGCGTGTCGTCGAGGTCGACGACGACCACCTGCACGGCCGTCACGACAGCTCGTCGCGTGAGACGAAGATCGCGTCGTCGTAGCGGAGCATCGCGACGTCGGCACCCCAGGCATCCGGGCTCGCCGTCGAGGGCAGGCCGAGCGCCCACTCGAGCAGCCAGCGGGGATAGTCGGCGCCGGCGTGCAGCGCGAGCGGGAACCCGCCGCCGAAGCGCGGATTGATCTCGATGAAGGCGAGCTCGCCGTCGTGCCGGCGAAAGCACTGGAGCGTGATCGGACCGGCCGCGTCGGGCAGCCGGCCGCAGACGCGGCGGCCCCAGGCCTCGATCTCCGCGTCGCGCACCGTGTAGCCCTTGCTGATCTCGCCCGCCCGGGTCTCGAGCCGGCGCCGCGGGACGACGCACGCGACGCTGCCGTCGGGTGCGACGAGGACGTCGAGCGTGAACTCGCTGCCTTCGACGTACTCCTGGAGGAGCGGCTCGGGCACGCGCCGCGCGTAGAAGCGAAGCTCCTCGAGGTCGCGCACGATGTGCACGCCGACCGAGCCGGAGCCGAAGCGCGGCTTCAGCGCGACGGGGAACGCGAAGCCGTTCCGCCCGGCGAGCGCGCCGACCAGGTCGATCTGGCGGGGCGCCGGGATGCCCTCGCGGTCGAAGAACGTGGCGGTGTTCGCCTTGTCGAACGCGATGTCGTTCGTGGCGGGGCCGCTCGCGGCGAGCAGTACGCCTTCCCGGGCGAACAAGTCCCGCGCCCGGCCGAGGACGGGCAGCTCCGGGTCGATCGTCGGCACGACGAGGGCGACGTTCTCGCGCCGGCAGAGCGCCAGCAGCGCCGGCACGTAGTCCGGCGAGTCGCAGCGCGGCACGACGAAGCCCTCGTCGGCCTCGTGGATCGCGGCCGCGGTGCCGCCGGCATCGGCGGCGAGCACGCGGCCACCGCCGACGGACGCGAGCGCCGCGCGAAAGGCGCGGAGCAGCGCGACGCGGCGACCCGCGCTCGTGAGCAAGACGTTTGGCATCGGGG
Organism: Deltaproteobacteria bacterium; assembly: GCA_005879585.1. Taxonomy (GTDB): domain Bacteria; phylum Desulfobacterota; class Binatia; order DP-6; family DP-6; genus DP-3. The sequence continues at coordinate 14,915 of VBKG01000097.1, forward strand.
GTTTGGTGCTAGTGTCGCGAGCCTTCGAAGACCGGCATCGTCGCGTGACCCGGCGCGCTGACGCCGCTCCGGCGAACGACCGCGACGAAGGTTCGCCAGAGGATGTAGAGGTCGAGACCGAGGCTCGCGTGGTCGACGTACCAGACGTCGAGCGCGAACTTCTTCTCCCACGTGATCGCGTTCCGGCCGCGCACCTGGGCGAGGCCGGTGATCCCCGGGCGCACGTCGTGACGTCGCGCCTGCTCGGGGGTGTAGCGCTCGAGGTACTCCATCAGGAGTGGCCGCGGCCCGACGAGCGACATGTCGCCGCGGAGCACGTTCCAGAGCTGCGGCAGCTCGTCGAGCGAGCAGGCCCGGAGGAGCGCGCCGAGCCGGGTGAGCCGGGCGTCGTCGGGCTCCCCGCGGACACCGGGGCGCATCGTGCGGAACTTGAGCAGCGTGAACGGGCGCCCCTGGTAGCCGGCGCGACGATGGCGGAAGACCGCCGGCGGACCCATGGACAGCCGGACGGCGATCGCGACCAGCACGAGCACGGGCGCGAGCAGGACCAGCGCCGGTGCGGCGATGGCGATGTCGAGAGCGCGCTTTGCCATCAGTGCTGGTAGCGGAGCACCACGTCCGCGATCCGCCGGCCGTACCCGAGCATCAGCGATCCCCGGCCCCCGCTCACGCCATGGCGGTCGCGCATCTCGGTTGCGGGCGGAAAGAACGTGCGCCACACGCTGTCCGGTGCGTCGGCCAGTGCGAGGTGAAACAGAAGCTGCGAGGCGCGGCTGAACTTCGGGCGATCGGGCTCGAAGACGCTGACCGATCGGAGCCATCTATAGAGAAGGGCCTGCCGTGCCGGGGCGGGCGCGAGATCCTTGAGGACCCAGTCCGGGATCGGCGTGTCGAAGAGCCCGCGGGGAACGCTCAGCGAGAGGAACACGGCAGTGCCGACGCCGAGGCGGTGGACGACTTCGAGAACGCCGCTCCAGTCGATCGTCGTCCCGTGCACGACGCGATCGACGTCGAGGTGCAGGCGGAACCCGGGCGCGCGGCAGTAGCTGTGCTTGGCGGTGTGGAGCGCGACCTGCACGAGGTTGTCGACGGGCGCGAGCACGCGGGCCGCCGTGCCCGGCATCGGACGGGAGCGGCCGATCAGCTCTTCCGCGCTCGGCTCCTGGTCCGCGCGCAGCCAACGACCGGAAACGGCGCGCCACTGGAGGTCGATCGCGTACGTCATCCCGTCCGCGCTGAGCGCGTAGTCGGTGCCGCCCTCGGCGAGGCCGGCATCGACACCGTCGGCACGCGCGCCACCCGTGACGACGGCGAAGCCCATGGCATTCAACACCTCGTGCATCCGGACGAAGTCTCCGCGCGGCACGAGGAGGTCGAGGTCGCCCATCGGCACGCAGGCGGGACAGGGGTGCAGCGCGCGGGCGATGGCGCCGTTCTTGAGCGCGACGACGGGAATGCCGAGCGCCGCGGCGCGCGCCGCGATCTCGTCGAGCAGCGACATCATGCGCCCGATGCGGGCGCGCGACGCCTCGTGCCAGCCGTCCCACGGTGCGCCCTCGATGCCCGCCTCGGAGAGCCCGTGGGCGACGATCGGCTCGGCTCGATGCGCGACGGCGAGCGCGGCGGCCGCGTCGTTCCCGAGCTCACCATGGAGACGGCGCAGCGTCGCATGGTCGCCCTCCGACCTCCGGGCCTTCACCGCGAGACAGAGGAGGGTTCGCGCCGGCGTCCAGGTCTCGATGTACGCGTCCGACGTCATCGCGCTCCTCGCGCCGCGGCGATGCTGATCGGCTCCTCGACGCGCTGTCCTTCCCCAGCTGCCGCGCGATGCAGCACGCGGAGGATCCGAACCGCGACGTCGTTCCAGGACATCGGCCCGCCGCGTGGCGGCTCGGGGATCCGCACCGTGCCCGCGTCGACGTGCGAGACGAGCTCGCGCAGGCGGTCGGCGATGTCGCGCGGGTTCTCCGGGTCGGCGTAGTACCCGGCGTCGCCGCACGCGTGCCGGGCGAAGTCGCGGTCG
>VBKG01000458.1 GCA_005879585.1 Deltaproteobacteria bacterium
AACCTGAAGGACACGACCCTCAAGAACAGCGAGCAGGACTGGCTGAAGACGAACCTCGCGAAGTTCAGCCGCATGCTGCAGGGCCAGAAGGACATGCTCACCGTCGCGAGGCTCATCCTCTCGGAGCTCGCCCCGGTGGTCGAAGCGCAGCACGGCGTCTTCTACCTGATGGACAGCAAGGAAGAGCCCGTGCTCCGCCTGCTCGCGAGCTACGCCTACCGGGCGCGCAAGAACGTCGGCAACGAGTTCCGCCTGGGCGAAGGGGTCGTCGGCCAGGCGGCGGTCGAGAAGGAGAAGATCCTCCTCACCAACGTCCCGACCGACTACATCCAGGTCACGTCCGGCCTCGGAGAGGCGCCACCACTCAACATCCTCGTGCTGCCGGTGGTCTTCGAGGGCCAGGTGAAGGGGGTGATCGAGCTCGCGTCGTTCGCCCGCTTCAGCGCCGCGCACCAGGCCTTCCTCGACCAGCTCATGGAGTCGATCGGCATCGTGCTCAACACCATCGAGGCGAACACGCGCACGGAGGATCTGCTCAAGCAGTCGCAGTCGCTCGCCACCGAGCTGCAGGTCCGGCAGGGCGAGCTGACGCGCAGCAACGCCGAGCTCGAGGAGAAGGCCATGCTGCTCGCCGACCAGAACGTCGAGGTGGAGCGCAAGAACCAGGAGGTGGAGCAGGCGCGGCAGGCGCTCGAGGAGAAGGCCTCGCAGCTCGCGCTCACGTCCAAGTACAAGTCGGAGTTTCTCGCCAACATGTCGCATGAGCTGCGGACGCCGCTCAACAGCCTCCTCATCCTGGCCGAGCAACTCGGCACGAACCCCGATGGGAACCTCACGTTCCGCCAGGTCGACTACGCCAAGACGATCCAGTCCGCGGGCAACGACCTGCTGAAGCTCATCAACGACATCCTCGACCTCGCCAAGATCGAATCCGGGACCGTGACCATCGACGTCGCGGGCGTCGCGGTAGCGGACATCGTCGACTACGTCGAGCGGACGTTCCGGCCGGTCGCCGAGTCACGGGCGCTCGACTTCACGATCGATGCCGACCCGCGGATGCCAGCGGTCTTCCACACCGACTCGAAGCGGCTGCAGCAGGTGCTCCGCAACCTGCATCCAGCCCGAGAAGCAGCAGATCATCTTCGAGGCCTTCCAGCAGGCCGACGGCAGCACCAGCCGCCGGTACGGCGGGACGGGGCTCGGGCTGGCGATCAGCCGCGAGATCGCCCGGGTCCTCGGGGGGGAGATTGCGGTCGTCAGCGCCCCCGGCAAAGGGAGCACGTTCAAGCTCTACCTCCCGCACGTGTGCCCGAGTACTCGCGCCGTCCGAGGGCTCGACACCGCGATCGACGTGGAGCGCCGGGTGGGTGAACAGCAGGCGGTCGCGGTGGACGAGCCCGCCGCGCATGTCGAGACGCCCGCGGAGGAGGTCGACGACGATCGGCACGACATCCGGCCGAATGACCGCGTTCTCCTCGTGATCGAGGACGATCAAGCATTCGCGCGCGTCCTCGTCGACGAGGCGCACGCCCGCGGCTTCAAGGCCGTCGTGGCGGCACGTGGCGCGACTGCCATCACGCTGGCAGGCCAGCTCCGACCGCATGCGATCACGCTCGACATCAGACTTCCCGACATCAGCGGGTGGCGGATCCTGAACCAGCTGAAGCACGACCTCGCCACCCGTCACATCCCGGTGCACGTGATCTCGGCCCACGAGGAGCTGGAGCATGGGCTTGCGCGCGGCGCGCTCGGCATCGCGGTGAAACCACTGACCCGCGACGCGATCGAGACGGCGTTCGTGCGGCTGGAAGACTGCGTCAACCGGCCCGTGAAGAACCTGCTTCTCATCGAGGGCGATCAGGTCCAGCGCGAGCGGCTCGTCGAGCTGATCGGAAACGGGGACGTGCACACCACGGCGGTCGCCACCGCGAGCGAGGCGCGCGCCAGCCTCGGCGATCAGCGCGTCGACTGCGCTGTCGTGGATCTCGGGCTGGCCGACGAGGACGCGGTCGAGCTCATCGATCGGCTGCGCCGGGAGGTCGATCTCGGCGATCGTCCGCTCATCGTGTACACGGCGCGTGAGCTCACGCCGCAGGAACAGGACCGCCTGAAGCCGTTCACGCAGAGCATCATCCTGAACGGCCCCGAGGCGCCCGAACGCTTGTTCGACGAAACCGCCCTCTTCCTCCATCGGGCCATCATGCGCATGCCCGAGTCCCGGCGGCGGATCCTCGAGCGCCTGCACGACGTCAATGCCACGCTCGCCGGCAAGAAGGTGCTGCTCGTCGACGACGACATCCGCAACATCTACGCCATGACGAGCGTCCTCGAGCGGTACAACGTCACAGTGGTATCTGCCGAGAGCGGCCGCGAGGCGATCAGCCTCCTGCACGGTCTTCCGGGGATCGACGCGGTGCTCATGGACATCATGCTCCCCGAGATGGACGGCTACGAAACGATCCGGGCGATCCGCGGGGGCGCCGGGTTCGCGAGCTTGCCGATCATCGCGGTGACGGCGAAGGCCATGAAGGGTGATCGCGAGAAGTGCATCGATGCCGGCGCGTCCGACTACCTCGCGAAGCCGATCGACACCGAGCAGCTGCTCACGCTGCTCCGCGTATGGCTGCCCCACTGATGACGCCGGAAGCGCCTGGCATCCTGATCGTCGACGACAGCGCGGACAAGCTCGTCGCGCTCGAGTCGATCCTCGTCGATCTGCCCGTGAACATCGTCAAGGTGCGCTCCGGGAAGGAGGCGCTCCGGCGTCTGCTGGTGCAGGATTTCGCCGTCGTGCTGCTCGACGTGCGGATGCCCGTCATGGACGGGTTCGAGACGGCGACCCTCATCCGGCAGCGATCGAGGACGGAGCACACGCCGATCATCTTCGTCACCGCCTTCGGCGACGAGACGCACGTGGCGCGGGGATACTCGCTGAAGGCCGTCGACTACCTCCTGGCGCCCGTCGTTCCCGACGTGCTGCGCACGAAGGTGTCGGTTTTCGTCGAGCTCTTCCGCGCCACGGCCGAAGTGCGCCGGCAGGCGAGCTCCTTGCGCGAACGTGCGGCCCAGCTCCACCGGCTTGCCGCTTCCTCGCTCGCCATCAACTCCGCGCTCTCGCTCGACCAGATGCTCGCCGTGCTGGCCACGAGCGCGCGCGAGATCCTCGGCGCGGAGCGCGCCCTGGCCGTCGCACGCGTGGACGAGCGCCGCACGCACCGCGCGGTCTCGGCCGCCTGCGAGATCCCGGAGGTGGAGGACATCGACGCGGCGGTTTCGTCGGCGGTCTCCGGGACGAACCAGACATACCGGACGACCCGGCTCCTCCACCCGCGCCTCCCGGGGCTGACCATCGACGGCTCCGGGGCGCCTGCACCGCGGCCGTACGACGTGCTGGCAGCGCCCTTCATGGGCCGCGACGGTCGGAACCTGGGTCTGATCGAGGTCTTCGGCGACTGCGACCGCCGCTTCACCCAGGAAGACGAGGACCTGCTCGTGCAGCTGGCGCAGATGACGTCCATCGCCATCGAGAACACGCTCTTCAGCGAGGCGCGCGAGGCAAACCGCCTGAAGGAAGAGTTCCTCTCGACGCTCTCCCACGAGCTGCGTACCCCGCTCAGCGCGATGCTCTCCTGGCTGTGGATGCTGCGCCGGAAAGCGCTCGACCCGGGCGCCGCGGCGCGGGCCATCGAGGCGGTCGAGCGGAACGCCAAGGCCCAGGCGCGGCTCGTCGACGATCTGCTCGACGTCTCCCGCATCATGTCGGGCAAAGTGCAGCTCGACCGCCGTGCCGTCGAGCTCGGACCGGTCGTCGAGGCGGCGACGGACTCGCTCGCGGCCGCGGCGGAGGCGAAGGCGATCACGCTCGCTCGCTTCATCCCTCCGAAGACCGGCCCGGTGCTCGGCGACACCGACCGGCTCCAGCAAGTGATCTGGAACCTGCTCTCGAACGCGATCAAGTTCACGCCGCAGGGCGGCCGCGTCGAGGTGCAGCTGCGCCGCGTGGGCGCGGACGTGGAGGTGCGCGTGAGCGACACGGGGCAGGGCATCGCGCCGGGGTTCCTGCCCCACGTGTTCGAACGCGAAGGGCGAGGCGCCATGTTCGTGGTCACCCTCCCCCTCGCGACCCGTCACGAGGAGCCGTACCCGCGGGTCCGCAGCGCGGCGCCCGTCGAGGAGGCCCGGGCGGTGGACGCACCGTGCAGCCTCGACGGGATCCGGGTGCTGATCGTCGAGGACGAGATCGACGCGCGGGAGGCGCTCTCCGTGATCGTGGCCCAGGCGGGCGCCACCGTGGCCGGGGTCGGCACCGCACGCGAAGCGCTCAGCCAGCTCGCCGCCTGGCGGCCGGACGTGCTCGTGTGCGACATCGGGCTCCCGGGCGAGGACGGCTACACCCTGATTCGCAACGTGCGGGCGCTCGCGACGGACCAAGGCGGTGACGTTCCGGCGGTCGCGCTCACGGCTTACGCGCATGCGAGCGATCGCAGGCGGGCTCTCGCGGCCGGTTTTCAGGCTCATCTGGCGAAACCCTTCGAGCCCGGCCAGCTGCTTCGCGTTCTCGCGCGGAGCGTTCAGCTCCCGGACGCCGCGGAACACGAGATGCCGGGCATGAGCGCGGCGGCGGGACAGCTCCCCGAACGGGCCTGAACGCGATCGCAGCCTGCTAGGCGTCGCCTGCGGAGCCGCGTCGGCGCTCGAGGAGCACGAACTTGTTGCGCGCCGAAAGGAGCTGCAGACGGAGCGATTCCGCCTGCGTCCCGAGATCCCCGAACTCGTCGGCCTGGGCCGCTCGCGCGAGCTCCCCGGAGTCCTCGGCGAGCCGGCCGAGGCGGTCCTGGATCTCTCGAAACGCCGCGTCGTCGATGCGCTCTGGCGCGCCGGCCTCCCCCGCGCTCGCAGCGACCTGCTGGACCAACCGGTTGACGTCTCCGGCGGCTGCGCCGAGCGCCGCCAATCGCTCGAGCAACTGCGTCAGGCTCTCCGTCCGCTGCCGGATCTGCTCCGCTCGCGCCCGGACGCCCTGTGACTGCTTCTCCTGGCGCTCGCGCGCCGTCGCGATCGCGTCGACCAGCGCACGGAGGTGCTCGCCGAGCCGCCCCTCGCTCTGCTCCAGCTCGCTCAGCGCCCGCGCCGCCTGGTGCAGGTTCTTCTCGGAATCGAGGCGCTCGTGCTGGATCCGCCCTGCGAGCGCCTCGTAGCGGGACAGCTCCCGGTCGAGGTCTTCCGCCGCTGTGGCGAGCCCGGGCGTGTCCGGCTTCCGTTGGGTCACGACCGCTCCCGTATACAACCGCTCGGGGCGGGCTGCCACAACTGCGAAGTGCTCCCGGGCTTCGAGCCCTCCATGTCCCGCGGCGCCTACGCGTGGGCGCGGCATCCCCCTCGACGGTCGCGCGCGATACAGGAAGCCTGCGCTGCGTTGCGAGACGCTGTTCACGCGCACACCGTTCTCCCCCAGCTCGATTGCCGCGCAGCGCGTGAGACAGACGACCGCGGCCTTCGCGACCTCGTAGCCGAACGTGTTGAGCCGGCGCGCGCATCCCGTCTTATGGGCGCGCGAGACCCGGAACGACCGTGGGCCTCGTCCCCAATCGCCAACACGCAAAATCCCTCAACTAGCCATTGACCTAGCGGTTGCACCCGGCGGAGCCTACTCGGCGGCATTTACCGTACGTGCCGAGGACTCGGGGGAGGGAGCGACATGAGGGATAATCGTCTTTGGAGGCTGCGGCGCCTCCTGCTCGTCGCCATCGCCGGCGGCCCGTTGGTGTTGTCTCGCACTCCCGCGGCTGACGCGGCGACGTTCAGATACAACCCGATCCTCTTCGTCCATGGCATAGAGGGCTCGGGCGCGCAGTTCGAGTCGCAGGCGATGCGCTTCGAGAGCAACCGCTACCCGACGAGCTGGGTCGACGAGGTGGACTACAACTCGACGCGCGCGGTGGGTGACAAGAGCGAAGTCGATCAGCAGATCGACGACGCGATCGCGGCGCTAAAGCTGCGGGCTGGAAAGTCCCAGGTCGACGTCATCGCGCACTCGCTCGGCACCTCGGTGATGTACGACTACCTGACCAACGGGGACATGGCCGCCCGGCGCAGGGCAAATGTGGGGCACTACATCAATGTCGACGGCCAGAACCAGAATCCCGGGGTGCCGACGCTCGCGGTCTGGGCGGGCAGGGGGACCCCCGGCCGGAACATGGACGGCGCGCAGAACGTAACCATCCCCGACCAGACCCACGTTCAGACGTGCACTTCAGCCGAGTCCTTCGTCCAGTACTACACGTTCCTCACTGGCCGCCGGCCGCTCTGTGATATCTGTCGCCGGAGCCCGATCGAGGTCGCAGGCAAGGCGCTCGACTTCCCGCAGAACTCGGGGTTCCTCGGCGCGACCGTGCAGGTCTGGCCGGTCGACTCGAGCGGGCAACGGTCGACGACGACGCCGCTGGCGTCGATCGACATCACCGACGGCTCCATCGGCGGAGGCAAATGGGGACCCGTATCGGTCCAGCCGAACCAGCGCTACGAGTTCGCGCTGGTGCAAACGGGCCTTCCCACGCTCCACATCTACTACGAGCCGTTCGTGCGAAGTGACCACACCCTCCGCTTGCTCGCGTCGCCCGCGATCGAGGAATACGCCGGCGGGCGCCCGGGCAGCGTGTCGTCGGTCACCATCAGGTACAAGGAGCTGTGGGGCGACCAGGGCGTCGAGAACGACCAGCTGCTCATCAACGGCCTCAACGTCTGCACGGAAGGCCTCTGCCCCATCAGCAAGCAGGTGAACGCGTTCTTCGCGTTCGATCGCAATCGTGACGGACAAACCGACCTGAGCCAGCCGGATCCGGTTCTGAGCGCGCTGCCGTTCATCCAGGGAGCCGACGTCTACGTCCGCGCGAGCTCGCCGCCGGACGACACGGTCTCATTCCAGCTCATCTCACGCGGCGGCGGGGGAGTTCGGACGCTCAATGTCCCGAACTGGGACGCCATCACCGACGGGGTCACGCTTCAGTGGAATGACTTCGACAAGCTGACGTTCTGACGCGGCTGTGGACGTCGGCCTACCGTCTTCTAGGGTTCCGTCGAAGAGCGGGCGCGCCGATCAGGATCTTGCGCGGCCCGAGCGGGATGGTCGGCGAACGCGTCGATGGCTCCCAGGCCCGTAGCGCAGGTCGG
>VBKG01000459.1 GCA_005879585.1 Deltaproteobacteria bacterium
TGTCCGGCGGACGCCTTCGCGCCGAGCAGCACGCTCTGCCGGCCCGCGGCCGGCGCGTGCGACGTGGACGACTTCTGCACCGGGACGGGCCCCGGCTGCCCCGCCGACGCCAAGAGCACGGCCGAGTGCCGGTCCGCCGCAGGCCCGTGCGACACGGCCGAGAGCTGCGACGGCGTCCAGGACGACTGTCCGGCGGACGCCTTCGCGCCGAGCAGCACGCTCTGCCGGCCCGCGGCCGGCGTGTGCGACGTGGACGACTTCTGCACCGGCACGGGCCCGGACTGCCCCGCCGATGCCAAGAGCACGGCTGAGTGCCGGTCCACGGCCGGCCCCTGCGACGACGAGGAGCGTTGCGACGGGGTGCACGACGAGTGCCCCGAGGACGAGTTCAAGCCCGCGACCACCGTGTGCCGCCCCGCGGCCGGCGAGTGCGACATCGCCGAGACGTGCACCGGCGCGGGCCCGGACTGCCCCGCCGACGCCAAGAGCACGGCCGAATGCCGGTCCGCGGCCGGCCTCTGCGACGACGAGGAGCGTTGCGACGGGGTGCACAACGAGTGCCCCGCCGACGGCTTCAAGCCCGCGACCACCGTGTGCCGCCCCGCGGCCGGCGAGTGCGACATCGCCGAGCAGTGCACCGGCGCGCGCCCGGACTGCCCCGCCGACGCCAAGAGCACGGCCGAATGCCGATCGGCAGCCGGTCCCTGCGACGACGACGAGCGATGCGACGGTGTACACGATGATTGCCCCGAAGACGAGTTCAAGCCCGCCACTACCGTGTGCCGCGCCGCGGCCGGCGACTGCGACATCGCCGAGCGGTGCACCGGCACGCGCTCGGACTGCCCCGCCGACGCCAAGAGCACGGCCGTCTGCCGGTCGTCGGCCGGCCCCTGCGACGACGCCGAGCTTTGCGACGGTGTGCACAACGGGTGCCCCGCCGACGGCTTCAAGCCCGCCACTACCGGATGCCGCCCCGCGGCCGGGGACTGCGACATCGCCGAGACGTGCACCGGCACGCGCCCGGACTGCCCTGGCGACACCAAGAGCACGGCCGTATGCCGGCCCGCCGCAGGCCCCTGCGACACGCCCGAGAGCTGTGATGGTGTCCACGACGACTGTCCAGCGGACGCCGCCGAGCCGCAGGACGCCTGCAACGACTGCGGCAGCGCGATCGACGAGCCCTGCGCGGTGACCGTCACGGCGCGCAACGCCGCGCCCAGGGTCTTTGACGACCTGCAACAGGCCATCAACAGCGCGCCGAACGGTGCCACGATCACCGTCAGGGGACGCTGCGCGGGGCCGGTCTCGATCGTGCGACGATCGAATCTCACGATCACGGGCATCGCTCCTGCCGACACTCCCACCGGGTGTCCGGCCGAAGGCCTACGCCCTGGCGACCTGAGCTCCACCGTCACCTCGGCCAGCGAAGATGCCATCGACGTCCTGATGTCGACGAACATACGCGTCATGTTCCTGAACGTCGTCGATGCGCCCAGTGATGGTATCGAATTCCGGGACGCGTCGAAGGGCACTGCGTTCTGCAATTGCTTCGCGCGCAACTTCGAGGGTGTCGAGTTGCGTGGCGCCTCCTCCACCGTCGTCCAGCAGAATCTGGTGAAGGACAACGTTTCGGACGGGATACTGGTCCAGAGGATGTCCAAGCCAGCGACCAAGAATCAGATCAACGCGAATACGGTCGTCGCGAACGGCAAGGACGGGATTCGCGTCGAGACGCTGAGTACCGGCAACACGTTCGCCGCGAACCTGCTTGTGGGCAACGCCGACGACGGCATCGAGCTCGCCGATTCACACCGGAACAAGGTGACCTCGAACAGGGCCGAAGCGAACGGTGATGGTGGCGTTCAGCTCCGAGCGGCGACTCGCAACCTGGTCGACAAGAACATGATCAGTGGCAACGGGGACGGGCTGGTGAACATCCTCGACTGCGTGTCGGGCAGCCGGAACACCGGCAGCAACGTGCCACCGGCCTGCCGGTGACACGTTGGGCCACGCGCCGGTCTAGCCACACCACCGGCCGCGTGAAGAACTGGGAGAGGTCGGCCGCGCGCAACGGGAATGCGAAAGACCACGTTACGACGAGAACCGCCGTGAGCCCGGAGCGCGACGCCGCGGTCCGGCCGTCCTTGCACGCCGGCGCGACCGCGCGGTAACGTCCGCCGGTCATGCGGTCGCCTCGCCGGGCTCTCTGAGGCATGCGGGTCCGCGGCCGGTGGCATCTCGCCATCGCGGGCGTGGTTGCCCTGGCCACCGTCGTCGTCTTCGTCCCGGTCCTTCGGCACGGCTTCGTCAACTACGACGACCCCGAATACGTGACCGAGAACGTGCACGTCCGGGCGGGCCTCTCGTGGGCGGGTGTCCCCTGGGCGTTCACCGCACCCCACGCAGCCAACTGGCACCCGCTCACCTGGCTCTCGCACATGCTCGACGCTCAGCTCTTCGGGCTGGCGCCGGCCGGCCATCATGCGACCAGCGTCCTGCTCCACGCGACGAGCGCCGCGCTCCTCTTCGAGGTGCTCGCAGGCATGACCGGGACCCCGTGGCGGAGCGCGTTCGTCGCCGCGGTATTCGCGCTGCACCCGCTCCGGGTCGAGTCCGTCGCGTGGGTCTCGGAGCGGAAGGACGTGCTGGCCGGCTTGTTCTGGATGCTCGCGCTCGCGGCGTACGCGCGTTACGCGCGACGGCACGGCGCGGCGGACTACGTCCTCGTCGTCGCCGCCTTCGTCCTCGGGCTCCTCGCGAAGCCGATGGTGGTGACGCTGCCGGTGGTTCTGCTCCTCCTCGACGTCTGGCCGCTCCGCCGGCCGTGGAGCATCGCGCTCGTGTGGGAGAAGCTGCCGCTCGTCCTGCTCGCGGCGGCCGCGAGCGCGCTCACGGTCGTGGCCCAGCGCGGCGCGGGCGCCATGGCCTCGCTCGAGTCCCTGCCGCTGGCGGCGCGAATGGCGGAGGCGGTCGTCGCCTACCGGGTCTACCTGGAGAAGACGTTCTGGCCGGCGCGGCTCGCGGTGTTCTATCCGCACCGGCCGCTGCCGATCGCGGAGGTCGCAGCCTCCTGCGTGGTGCTCCTCGTCGTCTCGGCGGTCGCCATCCGCGAGCGCCGACGCCACCCCTGGTTGCTCGTGGGGTGGCTCTGGTACCTCGTCACGCTCCTGCCGGTCATCGGGCTCGTCAAGGTGGGCGAGCAGGCCATGGCCGATCGCTTCACCTACCTGCCGCAGATCGGCGTGCTCATCATGGTCACGTGGACCGCGGCGGAGATGGTCGGCTCGCGTGCCGTTCTCGGCGCGACGGCCGTCGCGGCGGTGGCGGGCTGCGTCGCGCTCACGACCCGGCAGCTCGAGGTGTGGCGCGACAGCGTGTCGCTGTTCGCGCATGCGACGGCCGCGACGCGCGACAACTACGTCGCCGAGGGGAACCTCGGCGCCGCGCTCCTCGACCAGGGGCGCCGCGCCGACGCCGTCGTTCACCTCCGGCACGCGGCGACGATCAATCCGGGCTACGCCAAGGTGCGCGTGAGCCTCGGGAAGGCGCTCGCCGAAAGCGGCGACCCCGTGGGCGCGCTCCACGAGTACGCCGACGCGATCCGGCTCGACCCGAACACCCCCGCCGCACACTACAACCTCGGGCTCCTGCTCGCGGAGCAGGGACGGCTGGACGACGCCACCGCCGAGTACCGCGAGGCCCTCCGCCTCGATCCGGAGTACGCGAAGGCGCACCACAACCTGGGCGCCGCGCTCGCCGCCCAGGGCCGTTTCGAGGAGGCGGTCGCCGAGTACCGCCACGCGCTCGCGCTGGCACCCGATCGCGGGGTCACGCACGGCAACCTCGCGATCGCGCTCGAGCGCCTCGGCCGCTCCGCGGA
>VBKG01000332.1 GCA_005879585.1 Deltaproteobacteria bacterium
CGTTGCCCGGGCAGCGCGCCGTGGTGACCGGGTCGGCCGCGTCGAGCCGGTGGGACCCGACGAGCAGGTCGCCGCACGCGCACGGGACCGCGCCGCCGTCGACGTCGTCGCCGCAGCGGCGGAGCGCGCTGGCCGGCCCGGCGGCGAGCACCACACAGAAGAACGTCAGTAGCCGGAGCGTGCGAGGTCGGGCGCCGGCGCCCGTTGCGTGAGCGCCGGCGCCCGGTCCAGTCCGCATGGCCGTCGCCTTCTTACACCAGCCCGGGACGCGGGACAGTACCCTACTCGACGGTGGACAGTCCCCGAGCTCGAGGGGCGGCGGCTTTGCGCCCTGCTTTATAAGATGCTATGCCGTGACGCGTTCCTGCTCGACATTCGGTGCAGGGATGCTCACCCGGAACAGGGATCCGAGGCCGCGCTGGCTCTGGACCCCGATCGTGCCGCCCAGCAGGTCGACCAGCCGCTTCACGATGTACAGGCCGAGCCCCACCCCCCCGAAGCGGCGTGTCGAGGAGCCGTCGGCCTGGCGAAACATGTCGAAGATGACCGGCAGGTCGGGCGCGGCGATGCCGATGCCGCTGTCGCGGACCTCGAGCGTAAGGAGTCCATTCGCCGAGGTGGCGCTCACGTCGACGGTCCCCGCCGGCGTGAACTTGAGCGCGTTGCCGACGAGGTTCTTGAGGATCGTCTTCAGCTTGACGGCGTCGGTCGGTACGGGCCGGACGCCGAGCTCGTTCCGCCAGCGCAGCACCACGCCGTCGACCACCATCGCCTCGAGCTCCCGGCCGAGATCGCTGAAGAGCGCGTCGACGTTCACCAGGCCCACGGCGACGTCCTCGCGACCGCTCTCCAACCGTCCGAGGTCGAGCGTCGCGTTGATCAGGTCGAGTAGCTCGAGCGCGCTTCGGTGGATGCGGACGAGCGTGTCGAGCTGGGCGCCGGCGAGCGGTCCGAAGGCACCGTCGGCGAGGAGGTCCGTGTATCCCGTGATGACGTTCAGCGGGGTCCGCAGCTCGTGCGACATGGTCGCCACGAACTCGGACTTGAGCCGGCTCGCCGACTGGAGGTCCGCGATCAGGCGTGCGTTCTCGAATGCGACCGTCGTGGCGTGCGCGATGCCGAGTGCCAGCCGTCGCTCTTTCGGCGACATCGGGCCGGTTCGCGTCCGCCAGCCATTCACGAGGACCGCGACGATGTCGTCGCCGCGCGCGATCGGCACGGAGCAGGACGACGAGGCCTCCATGCGGCGCGCGAGCTCGAGCGGAACGAGCGACTGCGTGCGCACGTCCGGCATCTCCAGGACCTCACCGGGCCGGAGCGCCGCGATGACGGGCAGGCTGTCCGCCGGAAACTCGAGCTGCGCGAGCTCCGTTCGCACCTCCGGGTTCCAGCCGGCGTTCGCCGCCAGGCGGAACGCCTCGCGGCGAGTGTCCCAGACGAACGTGCTGCTCCAGTCGCAGCCGACGGTCTCGATGGCGAGGCGGCTCACGCGCTCGAGCAGGGTCGCCTGATCGAGCTGGGCGTTGACCGTCTCGCCGATGTGCACCAGCGCTTCGGCGATCTCCGCCTCTTCGCGCTTCTGATCCGACGCGCGGACGAGCAGCTCGGTGCGCGCGAAGGCGGCGTGGCGGTAGCGGTCGAGGAAGAAAGCGCCGCAGACCGACGTCGTCGCGCCGGTCACCAGCGCGAGCGCGGCATACGCGCAGGCCTCGTCCGCGCCTGACGTGGCGCCGGCCAGCGGGAGGCTCAGGATGGAGATGGCCGAGACGAAGAGCTGCGGGCGCCAGCCCCAGGGCAGCAGCACGACGAGACCGCTCAGCAGGCAGACCTGCGCGGTCGCGAAGCGCTCGACCGGGCCATCGACGTGGCCGTTGTACCAGCTGAGCAGCACGGCGAGCACCGCCGCGAGGGCCGCGGCGATCGTCGCGGCTCCCTCGCGCAGGCGCGGCACCCGGCAGGCGACGAGCGCGCCGAGACAGGCGACGACCTCCGTCAGATAGACGAGCCGTGCCGTGTGCTCGCGCTCGGGGTGGTAGCGTCCTTCGAGGACGACCGAGATGCCGACGAGGAGGACGAACAGGCCGACGGTCACGGTCAGCCGCTGGCGCAACAGCCGCGCCGTGTCGGCGCGGTAGGCCGCCCTCAGGTCCTCGGCAGATTCCGGCTGTTCCACGGCCTCCATGTCCCCGTCGCCGCCCAATACATCGGCCGGCCCGCCGCCGAACTTTAGTGGCGCCGGCTCCTTGCCAGCTCCGACAGGTGCTGTGTATTGTCGCGCGGCGGATGGCCGCCTACTCCGTCGGCATCGACGTCGGCGGCACCTTCACCGACTGCTTCGTGACCGACGGAGTCCACGGCTGGCGAGGCAAGGCGCCGACCACGCCGCGCGCGCCGCTCGATGGGTTGCTCGCCGCCCTCGCAGACGCTGCCGCGGCGATGGGCGTTTCGCGCGCGCGCGTGCTCGGCGATACCGTGCATTTCGGACTCGGCACCACGGTGGTGACGAATTGCCTCGCCGAGCTCGCCGGCTCGCCGACCGGCCTCGTCGCGACCGAAGGCTTCGCCGACCTCTGGCCGATGGCGCGCGGCCATCGGCTCGGCGTCGACGGCATGAGCCGGCCGCTGCCGACGCTCGTCCCGCGCCGGCGGATCGCCGAGGTCCGCGAGCGGATCGACCGCGACGGTGCCGTGCTCGTCCCGCTCGACGAGGGAAGCGTCCTCGCGGCCGCCGATCGGCTGGTCCGCACGGAAGGCGTCGAGAGCCTCGCGGTCTGCCTGCTGTGGTCGTGCCGCAACCCGGCGCACGAGCGCCGTGTGGCGGCGATCGTCCGCGAGCGCTACCCGGACGTCGCCGTCTCGTGCTCCTCGGATCTCGTCCCGGTCGTGCGTGAGTATGAGCGCATGACGGCCACGGTGTTGAACGCGTACGCGGCGCGGTCCTGTACGGCGTTCCTCGACACGCTCGAGTGCCGCCTCGCTGGCGCCGGGCTGCGCGTTCCCGTCGCGCTGATGCAGTCGAGTGGCGGCACGGTGGCGCCCGGCGCGGCCCGCGTCCGCCCGATCCTGCTCGCGCAGTCGGGTCCGGTCGCCGGCGTGGCTGCCGCCGAGGCGCTGGCCGCCGCGCTCGGCCTCTCGGAGGTGATCACGGGCGACATGGGCGGCACGAGCTTCGACGTCGCCGTCATCCACGGCGGCTGCGCGGAACGACGGCTGCGGGCGGAGGTGCAGGGCCTCGCGACGGCGCTCTCGACGGTGGCCGTCGCGTCGATCGGCGCGGGCGGCGGGAGCCTCGGCTGGCGCGACGTGCGCGGCCTCCTGCGCGTCGGCCCGCGGAGCGCCGGCGCCGACCCGGGACCTGCGTGCTACGGCCGCGGCGGCACCGAACCCGCGCTCACCGACGCGCTCGTGGCGCTCGGGCTCCTCGACCCGGGCAACTTCCTCGGCGGCCGGATGCGACTCGACGGCGAGGGCGCCGTCGCCGCGCTCGCCCGGCTCGGCCGATCGCTCGGGCTCGATACGATCGCCACGGCGCGCGGTATGTACCGACTCGCGCTCGAGGAGATCGGGCTCGCGGTCCACGGGCTCCTCGTCGAGCGCGGGCTCGACCCGCGCCGGTTCGCCTTCATCTGCTACGGCGGCTGCGGTCCGCTCTTCGGGGCGTCGATGGCGCGGCGGCTCGGCCTGCGGCGCGTGATCGTGCCGGCGCTCGCCGCCGTCTTCTCGGCGCTCGGTGCGGCCACCGCCGACGTCCGCCGCGAGGTGACGCGGAGCGTGCTCCGGCCACTGCCGGCCGACGGGGCGGACCTCGCGGCGCGCTTCACGGCGCTCGAGGCGGAGGTCGGCGGGATGCTCGCTGCCGAGTGTCCGGCTACCGAACCCGCGTCATTCCGCCGCGAGGCCGATCTCCGGTTTCGCGGGCAGACCTGCGAGGTGAGCGTGCCGTTCGTCGATGCAGACGGCATCCGGAATGCCTTTCGCACGCGTTACGCCGAGCTCTACGGCTCGGGCGCGCTCGCCGCCGCGGCGCCCGTCGAGCTGGTCAACTGCCGCGTGATCGGCACCGCGCGTCTGCCGCGGCCGGCGCTCGCGCCCGCGCCCCTCGGGCCGGCAGATGCGTCGCCGGCCCGGCGGGGCGCGCGTGCGGCGTGGCTCGACGGAGGCCCGGAGACGCGCGCCGTGGCGGTGTACGACGGCGAGGGGCTGCGTCCGGGCATGGCGCTCACCGGTCCGGCGCTGATCGAGCGGCGCGACACGACGATCCTCGTCCCGCCGGGCGACGGTGCCGTGGTGGACGGGTGGGGAAGCCTCGTGATCGAGGTGGCCCATGCGTGAGGCGCTCGACCCGGTCACGGTCGAGGTCGTCCGGAACCGCCTCCAGCACCTGACGCGCGAGATGGCCGGCGCGATCGTCAAAACCGCCGTGTCGCCGCTCATCAGCGAGGCGCGCGACTTCTCCTGCATCCTGTACGACGCCGCCGGCCGCATCGTCGCCACCGCCGCGACCGTGCCGTTTCACTTCGGCGTGTGCGCCGGGTCGATCGCGGCCGTCCTCGCGCGCTTCGGCAAGGCGATCGCGCCCGGCGACGTCTTCCTCGCCAACGACCCGCACGATGGGGGCGGCCTCCATTTGCAGGACGTCGTCGTCATGCGTCCGATCTTCCGTGGCCGCACACGCATCGGCTGGGCGAGCGCGTCGGGGCACATGGTCGACATGGGCGGCATGGTGCCGGGGAGCTTCGCGCCCGCTGCCCGCGACTGCTTCCAGGAGGGCGTGCGCGTGCCGCCGGTGCGGCTCCTCGCCCGGGGGCAGCCGGTGGATGACATCTGGCGGCTGCTCCTCAACAACGTCCGCCAGCGCGACATGGTGGAGATGGATCTCAAGAGCCTCGTCGCCGGCACGCACGTCGGCGCCGAGAAGGTGTGCGAGCTCGAGCACGAGGTCGGCGCGACCGTCTTCCGGGCGTCGCTCGCGACGATCCGCCGCCGCTCGGCCCGGGTGCTGCAGGCCCGGATCGGCGAGCTGCCGCGGGGCGAGTACAGCGCGCAGGGCTGGGTCGAGTTCGACGAGGAGGCCTTTCTCGTCCGCTGCACGCTGCGCGTCGGCGACGGGGAGCTGCTGTTCGACTACACGGGGTCGGCGCCGGAGTGCCCGTACTTCTTCAACTCGAAGCCCGAGATCGTCCGCTCGGAGCTCGTCGTGCGCGTGCACCAGATCCTCGCCGCCGACGTCCCGTTCACGGACGGCATCCTGCAAGCCGTGCGCGTCGTCGCGCCCGAGGGCTCGATCGTGAACGCGCGGCCGCCGGCGCCGATCGCCGCCGCGCACATGCACGTCGGGCTGATGGCGATGGAGCTCGGCGAGACGTGTCTCAAGCAGGCGATCGCCTGCTCGCTCGGCGGCGGTCGCCTCGCCGAGCGTGTCACCGCGCCCGGCGGGACCACGGGCCTCGGGCTGTCGTCGTGGCACGGCACGGCCTCCTTCCTCGTCATGGACGGGAACGCCGTCGGCGCCGGCGGCGCGTGGGACCGCGACGGCATCGACATGACGGGCAGCAACTACGGCGGGCCGGGACTCGTCTACCCCGACGTCGAGACGGTCGAGCAGGCATATCCGGTCCGTTACCTCTACAAGCGGCTCCGGCGCGACGCCGGCGGCGCCGGCCGCTTCCGCGGCGGAGCGAGCGTCGACGCCGCGCTCACCGTGCACGGCGAGGCGACGCGGCTCGAGGGGACGACGCTCGGCATGCGGCGCGCGATCCCGCTCGCCGGCCTCTTCGGCGGCTATCCGGGAGCCTGCACCCGGTTCGAGCTCGAGCACGCGGGCACCGTCCGGCCGCTCGGCCTGAATACGGGCGACATCCCGCTCGGTGCCGGCGACGTGTTCCGCTTCGCCAACGCGAGCGGCAGCGGCCTCGGCGATCCGCTCGAGCGCGAGCCGGAGCGCGTCCTCGCCGACGTCCGCGAGGGCTACGTGAGCGCCGCAGCCGCGCGCACGGTCTACGGCGTCGTCCTCGCAGGCGACGTGGACGCGGCGGCGACGTGCGCGGCGCGTGACGAGATCCGGGCGGCGCGGCGGGCGCGAGCGCGGCCGCCTGCCACGCGCGTCGCGGATCCGCCGCGCGCCGCGCGGGCCGTCGGGCGGCTCTCCGCGGCGGTCGAGGTCGTCCGCGACGGACCGGTGTTGGTCGCGCGCTGCGCGGCGTGCGGCGCCGGTCTCGCCCACGCTCCGGGCTCCTGGAAGGCGGGTACGGCCGTCGCCGAGACGATCCTCGGCACGCCGGCCTACACCGCCGTCAGCGGCGCAACGGCTCCGCCGCGCGCGACGGCACCCGTCGTCCTCCGCGAGTGCTTCTGTCCCGGTTGCAGCCGGCTCCTCGAGACCGACGTCGTGCTTGCCGGCGCTCCGCCTGCGGCCGGCGCTGCGCCCGCCTTCTGGGCCGGCGACGCGTGACCGATCGCGACGGGCTCGCCCGCGCGCGCTACGCGCGCGTGCAGGCGGTGATGGCCCGGCGGGGCGTCGACGCGCTGCTGCTCGCCACACCCCATCTGGCGGCGTTCGCCTCGGGCGCCCGGCGCGTGCAGGTCGCGGGCAGCGGCGGCGGGTTGCCGTGGGTCGTCATCGTCGCGGGCGCGCCGTCGGCCGTCGTGTTCACGGCGGACCCGGACGGCGCGCCGTCGTGGATGCCGCGGGTGGCCATAGAGCCGCTCCTGTGGGACCGTGGCCGGGCGCTGCGTCGCCTCGCCGAGCTGGTGGCGCCCGCGCGAGGAGCGCGCGCGTGCAGGCGGTGATGGCCCGGCGGGGCGTCGACGCGCTGCTGCTCGCCACACCCCATCTGGCGGCGTTCGCCTCGGGCGCCCGGCGCGTGCAGGTCGCGGGCAGCGGCGGCGGGTTGCCGTGGGTCGTCATCGTCGCGGGCGCGCCGTCGGCCGTCGTGTTCACGGCGGACCCGGACGGCGCGCCGTCGTGGATGCCGCGGGTGGCCATAGAGCCGCTCCTGTGGGACCGTGGCCGGGCGCTGCGTCGCCTCGCCGAGCTGGTGGCGCCCGCGCGAGGAGCGATCGCGTGCGACACGTTCTCGCCGCTGCTCCGCGATGCGATCGGCCGTCCGCTGATCGACGCCGCGCCGCTGCTCGCCGAGGCGATGGTGCCGAAGACGGCGGATGAAGTAGCGGCCGTCAAAACCACGCTCCGCGCAGCGCGCACCGCGCTTCGCGGCGCGGTTCGGGCAGCGGGACCGGGGGAACCCGTTGCCGCGCTGATCGCCGCGGTCGCTGAAAGCTCCGCCGGCTGCTTCCCGCTCGGCGAGGGGTTCGTGTGGCGGATCGGGTCACCGTTCGTCAGGCTCGCGGCCACCGACGTGCTGGGCGCCGGCGACGTCGTCGCGCTCGAGCTCGGCCTCTCGCACGCGGCGTACGCGGGCGTCGCCGGCGATACCGTTGCCGTCGGCGGTGGCGATCTCACGGCGGCGCGGCGCGCATGGTTCGCGGTGCTCTGCGCGATCGCGAAGCGCTGCCGGCGGGGGGCGACGGCGGCCGATCTCGCGCGAGCGGCGACCGCCGCCGGCGCACGGCGGGAAGGACTCCTCGCGCACGGGCTCGGCGTCGGCGTCGAGCCGCCGTTCATCGATCTCGATGGCGGCGACGCCGAGCCGCTCCGGCCCGGGACGGTGCTGGTCCTGACACCGGTCGTCGCCGGCTTCCGGGCCACGCGCGCGCTCCTCGTGACGGAGGGATCGCCGCGCTGGCTCGAGGGCGCACCGTGAGCCCGGACCCGTCGCCGCTGCGTGCCGGGCGGACCGCGCGCCTCCACGCGGCGATGGAGGCCGCCGGCCACGACGCGCTCGTGCTCACGTCCGCCGCGGCGATCCGCTATGCCACCGGCGCCGTGGTGCGCCACGGGGAGAGTAGCCTCGAGGCGGCGTGGCCGTTCGCGAGCGTCGTGACCGCGGACCGCGTGCACGTGCTCGGCGTCGAGCCCGAGGGCGTGCCGCCGGAGGTCGAGCATCTACCGTGGACGCGGCATGCGGTGGTCTCGACGCTCGCGGAGGTGCTGCGCGGTGCGCGGACGATCGGCGTCGAGCGGCTGCCGACGGCCGTTGGGCTCGAGCTCGAGCGCGCGTTCCGGATGGAGCCCGCCGAGCCAGTCCTCGGCGCCGCGCGCGCCGTGAAGACCGTCGAGGAGATCGCGCTGCTGCGCGCGGCGCAGCGGGCCAGCGAGGCGGGGATCGCCGAGGTGCTGCCCGCGATCGTGCCGGGGATTCGAGAGGTGGACCTCGGCGCGCGGTTTCTCGCCGCCATGGCGCGCCGGGACGTTACCGCGTGTCACGTCGAGCCGATCTTCTGCGTGCTCCCCCGAGAAGCGCGCGAGGCGCCATGGACCTTCGCCGGCGGGCTTCCGTACCGCGAGCTGCCGGGCGAGCGCGTGCTGGCCGCCGGTGATCAGGTCATGATCGACACGGGCATGTTGCACGCCGGCTACCTCGCCGACTTCGGCTGCACCTGGGTATGCGGCGCCGAGCCCGGCCGCGCGGACCGGACGCTCCGCGCCCGCTGGCAGGCGATTCTCGACGCGGTGCTCGACGCCTGCCGGCCGGGCACCACGGCCGCAGACCTCCGCGCGGCGGCACTCGCGGCGAACGGCCCCGGACGCCCCGCGCCCTGGCCGCGACCGCTCTACCTGGCGCACGGCATCGGGCTCGGCGGCGTCGAGCCGCCCTTCGTCGGGACCGACCTCGGGCTCGCGGCGGAGACGCGGGCCGTGCTCGTGCCCGGCATGGTGCTGGTCATCGAGCCGTACGCGTGGGAGGAGGGTCTCGGCGGCTACCGCGCGGAGCAGACGATCGTGATCACGGACGACGGATTCGCGCCGCTCTCCGCACCGCCGCCATGAGACGGACCGCGGATGTCGTGGTCGTCGGGGGCGGGGTGATCGGCTGCGCCGTGGCCCGCGAGCTCGCGCGACGGGGCGCGCGCACGATCGTCGTCGAGCGCGGCGAGGTGGGCGCGGAGGCGACACGCGCAGCGGCCGGCATGGTGGCGCCGCAAGCGGAATCGAGCGGACCGGGGCCACTGCTGCGGCTCGGCATCGCCAGCCGCGAGCGCTACGCCGCCTGGACCGAGGCGCTCGCGGCCGAGAGCGGCGTCGACGTCGAGTACCGGACCGACGGTATCGTCTATGCGGCGCTCACCGCCGCCGACGTCCGGGTACTCGCCGCGCGGGCGCGCTGGCAGCGGGCCGCCGGCCTGCGCGTCGAACGCCTCGCGCATCCCCGCCGACACGTCCCGGCGCTCGGGCCGCAGGTGCGGATGGCGCTTCACTTCCCCGACGACCATCGCGTCAACAACGAGCGCCTCGCCACGGCGCTCGTCGTGGCGGCACGGCGGGCGGGCGTCGCGGTGCTGGAGCGGACGCCGGTCGCGGCGGTCCGCGCGCGGCGCGGCAAGGTGACCGGCGTGGACACCGGCGCCGGGCCTGTCGACGCCCCGGTCGTCGTCAACGCGGCGGGCGCGTGGGCGGGACGGCTCGGCCTGCCGCCCGGTGTGGCGCCGCCGCCGGTCTTTCCGGTGCGCGGGCAGATCATCGTGCTGCGCGGCGGGCTCGAGGTCGTGCCGCGGCCGCTCTACTCGCTCCGCGGCTACGTCGTGCCGCGCGTCGACGGGCGCGTGCTGGCCGGCAGCACGCTCGAGGACGCCGGGTACGAGAAGCGGGTGACCGCGGGTGCCGCGGCCGACATCCTCGCGGCCGCCTGCGCGATGGTGCCACGGCTCGCGGGCCTGACGCTCGACACCGCCTACGCGGGGCTCCGGCCTGCCACCCCCGACCACCGGCCGATCATCGGCGCGGCGCCGGACCTCGACGGGCTCGTCCACGCGACGGGCCACTACCGGAGCGGCATCCTCCTCGCGCCGATCACGGCGGAAGCGATCGCCGACGTCGTCATGGACGGGCGGACGGCGCTGCCCGTCGCCGCGATGCGCCCCGGACGCTTCGCACGCCGGAGGCGACGCTAGCATGCCGACCGTCGCCGTCCGCTGTCATCGCTGCGGGGCCGACACCGAAGCGCAGCGGATCGGCGTGCGCGACGTATGCGCGCGCTGCGCGGCGAGGCGCTCTTCAAGAAGCGGTGACGCTCACTTCTGATACGTGCCCGTGACCTGGGCGTCGGCCAGGATGTGCCCCTTGACGGCCTTCAGCAGATTGTCCTTCGTCGCGCGCGGCTCGAGGCCGGTCGGTGCGTCGAGCGCGTAGAGCTTGAAGACGTAGCGATGGGGCTTGCCGGGCGGCGGGCACGGGCCGCCATACCCGACCTTCCGGAAATCGTTCAGGCCCTGACGCGCGCCGCCGGAGAGGTTCTCGTCCGGGGGCACGCCTTCGCGCAGCTCGATGGTGGCCGCCGGGATGTCGTAGATCACCCAGTGGATCCACGTGCCCGCGGGCGCGTCGGGATCCTCGCAGACGAGTGCCAGCGCCTTCGCATTGGCCGGGACGTCCTTCCAGCGAAGCGGTGGAGACACGTCGCGGCCCTCGCAGCTGTACTGCTTGGGAATCGGCTTGCCCGGCTCGAAGGCAGGGCTGGATAGCATGAAAGCCATCGCGCCTCCCGGCGTCGCGAGCCAGAGCGCGGCCGCGACGAGCACCTGCACGTTCCCCCTCACGGCAGCCGTCTAGTACGGGCCCGGGACGAGCGCCATCCCCGTCGGATGGGCGCCGGCTCGGCGATTTCACCGCCCGCGGAAGCGCGGCGGCCGACGCTCGGTGAACGCGCGCGCGCCCTCGGCGGCGTCCTCGCTCTTCATCACCTGGCCGGCGATGCGGCTCTGGTTCGCGTAGGCGGCCGGCAGGTCCATCGCCCACTGCTCGCGGACGGCACGCCTCGTTCCGGCGACGGCGAGCGGCGCGTTGGCGGCGATCAGGCGCGCCGTGTCGAGCGCGCGTGCGAGCGGGTCGTCCACCACCTCGTTCACGAGGCCGATGCGGAACGCGGCGTCGGCGTCGATCGTGCGGCCCGTGAGCAGCAGATCCATGGCGTGGACCCAGCCCACCTGCCGCGTGAGGAGGACGGTCGCGTTGCCGCGCGGGAAGAGCCCGAGCGCCACCTCCGCCCAGTTGAACGTCGCGCGCGGCGAGCAGTAGCGGACGTCGGTCGCGAGCAACATGTCGGCGCCGCCGGCCAGGCACGGGCCGTCGACCGCGGCGACGAGCGGCTTCCCGACGTCGTAGCCGGCGAGGAGCGCGTCGGCCGCGCGTCTGAGCGCCTCGAAGACCTCGGACGGAATGCGCTCGCGGCGCGCGAGCGCGGCGGCCGCGGGAATCGTCTTCTTCAGGTCCATGCCGGCAGAAAACGTGCCGGCGGCGCCGGTTATCACGCCGCAGCGCAGCGCCGGGTCGTCGCGCAGGCGGTCCCAGGCGCGGGCCAGATCCAGGATGTGCGGCGGATCGAGCGCGTTGCGCGCCTCGGGACGGTCGATGGTGATGACCGCGACGGCGCCGTCGATCTCGACGCGGATCATGCGTGCCGCTACTTCGCGCTGCCCGCCGCCGTCTTGTTGACGGAGCTCTCGGCGCCAACCGCCGCCCGCTTCGTCGCCTCGACGTCGATCGTGATCGTCACCTCGTCACCCACTGCCACGCCGCCGGCTTCCAGCGCCTGGTTCCAGGTGAGACCGAAGTCCTTGCGATTGATCTTCGTCGTGGCCTGCGCGCCCGCCCGGGTCTTGCCCCACGGGTCCTTCATCTCCGGCGTCGGACCCTCGACGTCGAGGACCACGGGACGGGTCACCCCGTGCAGGGTCAGGTCGCCGCTCACCTTGTACCGACCCGTGCCGGCGGGCTCGATCTTGGTCGAGACGAACGTGATCTTCGGGTACTTGGCGACGTCGAGGAAGTCGGGGCTCCGGAGGTGGTTGTCGCGCTTCTCGATGCGCGTGTCGATGCTGGCCGGGTCGATCTCCGCCTCGATCCGGGAACGCGCGGGGTCCGATTCGTTGGCCTCGACCGTACCCGACACCTTGCCGAACTGGCCGCGCACGTTGCTCACCATCAGGTGACGCACCGAGAACTGAACGCCCGTGTGCGCGGGATCGAGGTCCCACGTGGCGGCGCGAGCGGCAGCGGGCATGGCAAGGGCGGCGGCCGCCGCCCAGATCAACAGATCACGCATCGATCCTCCTCCTTGCCCCGAAGGGCGGGCATCTCTCGTGGACCGGCAGGATGCCGGTGTCCGCCGCCTCATACAACCGATCAATCCCGGGGGGCCTTCGTCATCGGCCCGAAGACGTCTGCCACCGCGCCGCCCGGCTTCTCGACCGCGACCACGCGAACCCCCGTGTATGTGCCCTCCGGAAAGAAGACGAAGCCGCTCACCGGCAGGCCGGGCCGGGCGGTCTTCTCGCCGAGGTAGAGGCCGCCCAGCTGGTCGATGATCTCCTGATCGGTCTCGGTCTTCGAGGAGTAGAAGCCGCCGACGGCGCCGACCGCCGCGCCAATGCCGGCGCCGACCGCCGCGCCCGTGCCCGCGCCGCGTCCTCCGGACTCGGCCGCGCCGATCACGGCACCCGGAATGGCGCCGACGACGCCGGCGAGCAGCGCGCCGGCGCCGGCGCCCTTGAGGCCGGCCGCGAGCGCGGTGGCGCCACCGGCCTGGCGCGCGGCCTCGTTCACCGACAGTGAGGCGAGCCGCTGGCCGTCGCGATCGACGGCGAACACCCGCTCGGCGGACACGACGAAGTCCTTCGTGGTGCCGTTCGACACGCCGATCCCGACCGCGACCATGTGGCCGAAGCGCTTGCCGGTGGTGGCCGCGGCGCG
The DNA here is from genome assembly GCA_005879585.1 of Deltaproteobacteria bacterium. Lineage (GTDB taxonomy): Bacteria > Desulfobacterota > Binatia > DP-6 > DP-6 > DP-3. The sequence goes on from VBKG01000332.1 coordinate 12,809, forward strand.
CAGTTCCGACGGTACCGGCTCCGGCACCACGGCGCGCGGCGCCGTCACTGGCTTGCTCGCGCATCCGGCGAGCGCGACGCCGACGAGAACCGTCCCAAAACGGTGGCAGTCCATCAGTGGCTCCTTTCGAGTTCCGCGCGCCAACACCCGACCCCGCGGCGCGTTACGCCCGTTTGCCACAGCCGTGCGCGCCGCGCACAATCGCCCATCTCGTCCTCCGGAGGTTGCCGATGGCTCGGAAGCGAGTCAAATATTTCTTCGCCTTCGTCTCTCCATTCGCGGCGCTCGCCGATGCCCGCATCGACGACGTCGTCACCGGCGCCGGTGCGGATCTGGTCCCGATTCCGCTGGTGCCGCCGCAGATCGGCGGCCCCCTGACTGGCGTCGCCGCACAGCTCCGCGAGTTCAGGCTGAGCTACGGACGCGAGGACGCTGTGCGGTGGGCGCGCAAGCTCGACCTCCGCTGGCAGCCGCACACGGCGGTGGTCGATTCGACCGACGCGGTCGCGGGCTGGTACGCCGCCGCGGCGGCGGGCAAGGAACGTGGCTATCGGAACGCGGTCTTTCGCGCGCGCTGGAGCGAGGGGCGCGACATCGCCGATCGCGAGGTCCTCGCCGACTGCGCGGCGCGCGCGGGGGTCGGGCGCGACGCCTTCCTCGACGCGCTCGCCGCCCGGCGCCACCACGACGACGTGCCGAAGGCGCTCCAGCAGTGCCTCGAGGAGCGCATCTTCGGCGTGCCGACCTTCGTCGTCGACGGCCAGCGCTTCTGGGGAAACGACCGGATCGACTTCCTGCTCGACGAGCTTCGCGGCGCAGCCGGCTGAAGCCGTGGCCTTCACGGTCCGTCCTGCCGGGCCCACCGACGGCGCCGCGCTGGTGGCGCTCGTGCGCGGTCTCGCGGAGTTCGAGCGGCTGCCGCCGCCGGACGACGAGGCGGCCGAGCGCCTCGTCGCGCATGCCTTCGGCCCTCATCCCCGCTTCGACGTACTGATGGCGGAGGTGGATGGAGACGTCCGCGCGTATGCGCTCTTCTTCGAGACCTACTCGACCTTCCTCGCGGCCCCGTCGCTCTGGCTCGAGGATCTGTTCGTCGACCCTGTGGTGCGGGGACGAGGGATCGGGACGGCGCTCATGCGCGAGGTCGCGCGCGTCGCCGTCGCGCGCGGGTGCCGTCGCCTCGAATGGAACGTGCTCGACTGGAACGAGCGGGCGCAGGCGTTCTACCGTGCCCTCGGCGCGCGGATGCTCGGCGAATGGCAGGGATGCCGGCTCGAGGGCGACGCCCTCGCGCGCGTCGCCCGCTGAGCGGCCACGCACCTCATCCCGAGAGCTACCGGAGCGTGTACCCGTGGACGTGCGGACCCGAATACCGCCACACGAGGTCCGTTCCCCAGAAGCCGGGCGGATACTGGCCGATGCCACAGGAGCGAGGCGTCCCGTACAGAATGGCGGCGGGCGGCGCCCAGGGCGCGTAGCCGCCATACGGCGCGTAGAGCGTGTAGGGCGAGCAGGGCGCCGGCGCCACGGCGATCGTCGGGCCGCCGAAGACGACGGCCGACTGGGCGGCGGCGGGCCGCGGGTGCAGGACCGCGGCGAGGGCCAGGAGCAACAGGGCGACCACGAGAAAAAGCCGGTTCATGACGTCCTCCTGGCGGCCGCAACACCGAAGCCCCCTCGGAGTTGCGCGGCGCCAACGCACCGTCAGCTCCCGACCCGTACGTCGACCTCGTCGCGGCCGAGCTCGGGCACCGGCTCGACTGCGACCGTGCGGCCGGACTGTCGCTCGAGTGCCTCGAGGCTCTGCCGCTCCCGCTCGGTCAGGAACACCGCGACGTCGGGATGGACCCGCAGCGCGATCCGTGCCGAGTTGGCGTGCGCCGCCGACTCGCGGAACGCGCGGCGCAGCGCGTCGTAGGCGATGGTCTCGACCGACCGTACGCGCCCCGTGCCCCCGCAGTGCGCGCACGGGCTGGTCAGCAGCTGCTCGAGGCTCTCGCGCGTGCGCTTGCGGGTCATCTGCACGAGCCCGAGCTCCGAGATGCGCAGCACGTTGGAGCGGGCCTTGTCCTTCCGGAGGGCCTCCTGGAGTGCGTCGGAGACCTTCTTTCGGTTGGCGGCCTTCTCCATGTCGATGAAGTCGATCACGATGATGCCGCCGATGTTGCGCAGCCGGAGCTGCTGGACGACCTGCTTCGCGGCCTCGAGGTTGACGCGGAGGATCGTCTCCTCCTGGCTCTTCTTGCCGACGTAACGCCCGCTGTTGACGTCGACCGTCGTCAGCGACTCCGTCTGGTCGAAGATCAGGTACCCGCCCGATTTGAGCCAGACCCGCCGCTCGAGCGCGCGCGCGATCTTGGTCTCCACGCCGTGCTGCTCGAAAAGCGGGGTCACGCCCTCGTAGAGATGGACCCGCGACGCAAGCCGCGGCATGAGGCCCTTCACGAACTCGAGCACGCGCTCGTAATCCTCCGGCGCGTCGACGGAGAGGCGCTCGACGTCCGACGTGAAGAGATCGCGGACGACCCGGAGCACGAGGTCCAGGTCCTGGTGGATCAACGCCGGCGCGGTCGCGGCCGCCGCCGTCTTCTCGACCCGCGCCCAGAGACGGGTGAGGAAGCGGACGTCGTCGTGGATCTCGCGCTTGGTGACCCCTTCGCAGGCGGTGCGGACGATGAATCCGGCGTCGGGCGTGCCCTCCGCCTCGACGATGCCTCGAAGCCGGTCGCGCTCGGTGGCATCCTCGATGCGTCGCGAGATGCCGATGTGGCGCGTGCCGGGCATGCAGACGAGGTAGCGGCCGGGGAGCGAGACGTGCGAGGTCACGCGCGCCCCCTTCGTCCCCATCGGCTCCTTCGCCACCTGGACGAGCACCTCCTGACCCTTCTGCAGCCGCTCCTCGATGGGCCGGGCGTCGCGCGCGACGACCGGCGCCACGTCGGCGGCTTCGACGTCGCCTTCCTGGGTGAGCGTCGCTGGCAGCTCCTCTTCGCCCGGCATGTCGGAGACGTGAAGGAAGGCGGCCTTCTCGAGACCGATGTCGACGAACGCCGCCTGCATCCCGGGCAGGACGCGGACGACCTTGCCCTTGTAGACGTTGCCCGCGATGCCGCGCTGGCGGCCGCGCTCGATGTGCAGCTCCACCAGTGTCGTGTCCTCGAGGAGCGCTACCCGCGCCTCCCAGGGGACGACGTTGATCAGGATGTGTTTGGCCACGGACCTGGCTAGGCGGAGGCCGTTGCGGCGGGTGGCGGGATGACGCGGAAGCGCGTGGCGGTCTTGTGGACGCGGAGCTCGGAGACGGCGTCGGCGGCGAGACCGAGAAGCGCGCCGACCAGGGCGCTGGCCTTCAGCATCCCGTCCGGTCCGACCCACAGCTCGACGACGAGACGGTTGGTGCCCGCGACCGCGAGCGCACGGACGAGGCGACGCGCGTCGATCATCCGCGTGCCGGACTTCCCCTCCTTCATCACCGGGACGGTGGCGGCGTCGAGGAAACGCGCGACGGCCGCGGCGAGTGCCGGCGGCGGCACGTCGAGCGTGCCGAGGTCGACCGTGTACGTGACCGACTCCATCTCGGATTCGATACTCGGCGCCGTGCGCGCGACCTCGACGGCCTCGACGGACTCGAGCCCGTCGGGCAGCTCGGCGCCGAGGCGGGCCGCCAGCGTGGCGGGCTCGAGCGGCGTCGTCAGCTCGACGTCGACCCACTCGTCGTCGCTCGAGACCCCGACGGGCAGCGCAGGGCCGAAGGACAGACGCGGCAGCGGATGGTGGCCCTGCGAGAACGCGACCGGCAGACGGGCCCGGCGCGCGGCGCGCAGGAACGTGGTGGAGAGCTCGCGCGTGCCGATGAAGCGGGCCGGGCCGACCTTGCAGTAGCGGAGACGGATCCGCTGGACCGCGGGCGGCCCCGCCGCCGTCGGAGCCAGCGAGCAGGGGACGGCCCCGAGCCATTCCTCCGCGTTTCCCTCCCCCCCCGGCGCGGCGGGAGCCGTCGGGCTGGCAGCGACCGCATCGGGCAGCGGCGCGGCGTCGACCTGGCCGCGCGACGACGCGGCAGCGCGGCGCTCGCCGACGCGCGTGCGGATCTGGCGCCACATGCGGGTCTCCCAGGCCGGCAGGGGATCGTCGGCGTCGTCGGCCGGCACGGCCAGCGATGCCCAGCGCGAGATGCCCGCGCCGCGATGGTCGCCGCCCTTGGCGCCCGCCGGATGGTAGTCGACGTTGCGCACGGCCTCGAAGTCGCAAGCGCCGCAGTAGGTGCAGCGCTCGATCGAGCAGTCGGGCGTGAGGACGCCCTGGACGGCGCGGGCGAGGTCTTGCCGCAGGAACCGCTTGGCGAGCCCGGCGTCGAGGTGGTCCCACGGGAGCGTCTCGCCGAGCGGCCGCCGGCGGAGGTACGTCGCCGGATCGACGCCGTGCTCGGCAAGCGCCGCGCGCCAGACGTCCATCCGGCAATGCTCGGACCAGCCGTCGAAGCGTGCGCCGCGCCGCTGCGCGGTCTCGAGCACGTCGGCGAGCCGCCGGTCGCCGCGCGAGAAGAGCCCTTCGAGGAACGACAGTTCGGCGTCGTGCCAGCGAAACGCGATGCGGCGCCGGCCGAGCTCGCGTCGCAGGAGCGCGTGGCGCGCGCGCGTCTCCTCGAGCGACAGCTGGGCCGCCCACTGGAAAGGCGTGTGCGGCTTCGGGCAGAACGTCGAGACGCTGGCGGTCACCGCGAGCCGGCCGCGGGCGGCGGCCGCCACGCGGGCGGCCAGGTCGGCGATCCCGATCACGTCCTCCTCGGTCTCGCTCGGGAGCCCGATCATGAAATACAGCTTCAGGGTCCGCCAGCCGAGGTCGGCGAACAGCCGGGCGGCGTCGAGGAGCTCCTCCTCGCGATATTCCTTCTGGATGACGTCGCGGAGCCGCTGGGTGCCGGCCTCGGGCGCGAGCGTGAAGCCCGTCTTCCGCACGCGGCGGATCTGCTCGAGGATGCGCGGCGACAGGGCGTCGACCCGCGTCGACGGCAGCGACACCGCGACGCGCTCCGGCGCGAGCCGGTCCATCAGCTCCTTCAGCACCGGGTTGACGCCGCTGTAGTCGCCCGTCGAGAGCGAGAGGAGCGACACCTCCTCGTAGCCGGTCCGGGCCATCAAGCGGGTGGTGTCCTCGACGACCCGCTCGGGGTTCCGCTCGCGCAGCGGGCGATAGACGTAGCCCGCCTGGCAGAACCGGCAACCCTTCACGCACCCGCGCATCACCTCGACGCTCGCGCGGTCGTGCACGACGCCGAGGTTCGGGACGACGGGATTCTCGGGCGGCGCGAAGCGATCGAGGTCGACGAGGACGCGCTTGCGGACCACGGGCCGGTCCGGATCGAGCGGGACGACCTCCGCCAGCGTGCCGTCCGCAGCGTAACGCGGCTCGAAGAAGGCGGGGACGTAGAGGCCGGGGACGGCGGCGAGGGCGCGCAGGACCGCGCTCCGATCGCCATCGTGCGCGAGCACCGCGTCGCAGATGTCGGCGACCGCTTCCTCGCCGTCGCCGAGGAGCACGCCGTCGAGGAAGGGGGCCAGCGGCTCGGGGTTGAAGGCGCAAGGGCCGCCCGCGATGACGATCGGGTGCTCGGCGCCTCGGTCGCATGCGCGAAGCGGGATGCGGCCGAGCTCGAGCATCGTCAGGAGGTTCGTGTAGGTGAGCTCGTACTGCAGGCTGAATCCGACGACGTGGAAGTCGCCGAGCGCGGTGTGGCTCTCGAGCGACACGAGCGGCAGGTCGCGCGCGCGGAGCAGCGCCTCCATGTCCGGCCAGGGGGCGTAGGCGCGCTCGGCAGCGACGTCGGGCCGCCGGTTCAGGACGTCGTAGAGGATCTGCAGCCCGAGGTGCGACTGCGCGATCTCGTAGACCTCCGGAAACGCGAGCGCGAAGCGCAGCCGGGGGCGGTCCTTGCATACGGCACCCCGCTCGTTGCCGAGATAACGGCCGGGCTTTTCGACGAGTGGCAGCAGCCGCTCGTACGCCTCGCGGTACGTGCGCGGCATCAGGGGCGGCCGAGTATAGGGAGCGCCCTCCGCTGGCGCAAACGGCGTTCGCCGACTTGCCCTGCATCGGGCGCTCTCCTATTATCGGCGAGCTATGTTTGGATTGGGGATCGGTGAGCTCCTCGTCATACTGGTGATCGTGCTCGTGATGTTCGGGGCGGGTCGGCTGCCCGAGGTCATGGGCAGCCTCGGGAAGGGCGTCCAGGCGTTCAAGAAGGGCCTCAAAGAGCCGCCCGAGATCGACGTCACGCCCGAGAAGCCCGAAGCCGACGCCAAGGCGAAGAGCGAGGCGTAGCGCGCCGCGAGCGGCGGCGTCAGATCTGCTCGGCGTGCCGTCGGGCCTGACCCTGCACCGCGACCACCTCGGCGACGAACTCGCGAAGCTCGGCCGGCGGGCCGACGAAGACGACGAGGAAGCTCGTCTGCTCCCCGGGCGCGACGCTCCAGTCCTTCGGGGGCTCGAGCGTCTGCAGCAACGCGATCTCCCGCACCGATAGGTCCTGGACGTCGCGCGGCGCAGCGCCGCAGAAGACGACCTGGTGCTGCTCCTCGGCGCCGATGACGCGGCCCTCGATCTGGATCGCGCGCACGGGAACCGGCGCGTTGTTGATGGCCGTCCCCGCGATGACGAAGACGAGATGATCGCCCTTCACCCGCTGGTAGCTGCCGCGGACGTTCGCCAGCTGGACGGTCGACGGGTCGAGGCGCTTTTCGGCGAGGGAGGTGCCGATCATCGGGAGCCGCCCGAAGACGGCGCGGACGGCGTCCGGATGGGTGCGAAGATAGACGGAGAGAAGCGCGTACAGGAACGTCACGCCGATCAGCGTCCGGAGGGCGAAGCGGGCGGGGGTCTTCATTGGTTTCCGCGGCGCCTCCGCCGCGCGCCGTGGCGGGGGCGTTTCCTCCGGCTCGGGTGGATCGTCGGGGGGCGGCGCCTCGAACGTGAAAGTGTCGTCATCGTCCTCGTCCGGCGCGGCGTCTGCCTCGAGCGCGGGTGCTTCCGCCGCGGCGTCGGCGGCGAAGACGTGTCGGCAGCGGATGCACCGGTAGGTGGGGTCGGAGCCGAGCTGCGACCGCGGTGGCAATCGGTACCGCGTGCCGCAGCGGGGGCACGAGACCATCATCGCGCCGGCATGGTACGCGACGACGCTCGGAACGCAAACGGCGAGGAGTACGGGGACTCGTCGGCGTATGGTGATCGTCAGCGCGTGAGCCTCGCTCGACGTCCACGCCGAGCGGTCAGTGGTCGGCGGGCGTTGGCTTGCCGAGCGCCTGTGGCGGCGTTCCTTCGGTCCCGCCGCCGAAGGGCCAGAGCCCCGATACCCCCTTGTACACGCCGAGGAGCCAGCTCCGACGGGCGGTGCCGACGAGCGCCTTCGCGTCGTGGTACAGCGACGGGTCGTTCACCAGCTTGCCGAGCGTCCCGTCGCCGCGATCGAGCTTCTCGGCGACGTCCTTGAGGTCCTTCAGCGCCGTGTCGAGGTTGCCGAGGACCCGGGTGGCATAGGCTTCGTCCTCCATCAGCTTCCCGACCGTCCCCCGGCCGCGGTTCAGCCGGTCGCTCAGCTGGTCGAGCGACTTGGCGGCGTGATTCACCCGCGCGAAAAGCTCGTCGACCTCCTTGGTGTTGCGCGTGAGCCGCCCGAGGATGCCCTCACCGTGGTTGAGGCGCTGCAGGATGTCTTCGAGCGAGCGCGTGGTGACCTGCACGTTCGCCATCGTGTGCTGCAGATCGACGAGCGTCGACTCGCCGAGCTCGCGGTTGCGCACCATGGCGCCGAGGAGTCCCTCGCCCCGCTCGATGGCCTGGAGGACGACGCGGAGCGACGCGGTCACCTCGACGACGTTCGTCACGATGTCGCCGCTCTGGCCGAGCACGGCCTCGTAGTCGACCGGGTCGATGGACGAGATCAGGCTCCCCGGCGGCAACGGTGCCGCGTCGGGCGAGCCGGAGGACAGCTCGATGTAGCGGTCGCCCAGCAGGCCGAACGTGCGGATGGTGGCGACGCTGTTGTCGTGGATGCGCGGTGTGGCCTCGCCGAGCACGTTGACCAGCACCTGGATGTAGCTCGCCGTCGGGTCGGGCGGGAAGCGCATCTCGGCGACGGAGCCGATGGTAACGCCGGTCAGGCTCACCGGTGCGCCCACCTGCAGGCCGTTGGTGCGCGCGAAGTGCACCTCGTACTGGACCTTGCGCTCCCAGAACTTCTGCTCGCCGCCGAGCGACATGATGGTCGCGATCAGGATGGCGAGCGCCACGAAGACGAGGAATCCGACGCGGGCCGTCTGGCTGCCCGGTCTCGGCACGCTCATCGCGCGAGGGTCCTCATGCAGCGGTCAGGAACTCGTGGAGCCGCGGATCCGTCGCGGCCCGCGCCTCCTCCGGCGTGCCCGTGAAACGGATCGTGCCCTCGTGCAGGAACGCGATCCGGTCGGCGACGAAGAAGGCGCTCGCCAGGTCGTGCGTGACGACGACGGACGTGAGCCCGAGCCGGCGCTGCAGGTCGCGGATCAGGTGGTTGATCCGGGCGCCGACCACCGGGTCGAGACCGGTCGTCGGCTCGTCGTAGAGAAGCGCGCGTGGCTCGAGCACCAGCGCGCGGGCGAGCGCGGCGCGCTTTCGCATGCCGCCGGAGAGCTCCGCGGGCATGAGCGGCTCGGTTTCCGCGAGGTCGACCATGGCGAGCGCTTCCCGCACGCGCGCCGGGATGTCGGCGCGAGGCAGCAGCCGATGCTCGCGCAGGGGATACGCCACGTTGTCGCCGACGGTCAGCGAGTCGAAGAGCGCGCCCTGCTGGAACAGCATGCCGACCTTGCGGCGGACCGGGCGGAGCTCGTTCTCGCCGAGCGCACCGATCGCCTCGCCGTCGACCTCCACCGTGCCGGCGTCCGGCCGGAGGAGCGCGTTCATGTGCTTCAGCAGCACGCTCTTGCCGGAGCCGCTGCCGCCGAGGATGACGAGCGTCTCGCCGGTGAGCACGTCGAGGGAGAGGCCACGCAACACGCGCTTGCCGCCGAACGTCTTCTCGAGCCGGGTGCAGCGGATGAAGGGTGCGCTCACGTGAGGAGGAAGAGCTTCGTCAGGAAGAAATCCGAGACGAGCACCGTGATCGAGGCGACGACCACCGTGGCCGTGGTGGCGCGGCCGACCCCGTCGGCGCCGCCGGTCGTCCCAAGGCCGTTCCGGCACGCGATGATGCCGATGAAGTACGCGAAGAAGAACGACTTTCCGATGCCGGAGGCGACGTCGCCCAGCAGCAGCACCTGGATGAGCGAGTTGAGGTAGAAGTCGGCGCCCACGCGCAGCTCGGTCACGCTGATGAAGAGTCCCCCGAGGACGCCGACGAGATCGCCGAGCACGGTGAGGACGGGCAGCATGATGAGGATCGCGAGCATCCGGGGGAGCACCAGGTTGCGGATGGGGCTCGCGCCGAGCGCGCGGACCGCGTCGATCTGCTCGGTGACTGCCATCGAGCCGAGCTCCGCGGTGATTCCGGCCCCGACCCGGCCGCCGATCATCAGCGCGGTGAGCACGGGTCCCATTTCGCGGACGAGCGACATGCCGACGATCCGTGAGACGAACATCTTCGCTCCGAAGCGCGCGAGGTAGTTGCCAAGCTGGAGGGCGAGCACCATTCCCGTGAACAGCGCGGTCAAGTTGACGATGGACAGCGAGCGCCACCCGATCTGGTCGAGCTGCTCGACGACGAGGCGCCACTCGGGCGGTCGTGCGAGCAGCTGGCGAAAGGCGTCGCGCGTGAGGAGGGCCATGTCGCCGAGCCCTTCGAGCAGCGCGTAGACGCCGGGGAACGCCAGCGCCGCTCGGGAGCCGGGCGCCGGGGCGCGCGCCGCTTCCGCGCCGATCATGGGCCCAGACCAGTATCGACGGGGTCGGGAGCTGTCAAACGCGCGACGAGATCGGGCGCGCCGAGCCGGCGACGCCGCGGGCCGCTTGCAGCATGACGCCGTGAAACAAGACGATGCTCACCAGCAGGGGGATCACGTAATACGCGAGCCGGAAGATGAGCACCGCCACGACGGCGGGCTCGAGCGGCACCGAGAGACTCACGAAGACCGCCGTCATCGACCCTTCCATGACGCCGAGCCCGCCGGGCACCAGCGACACGAGCGACAGGAGGATACCGACGCCGAAGCCGATCACGACGAGTCCCGGCGCGATCGGATAGTGCACGGAGCGAAACGCGCTCCACAGGATGGTGATGGTGAGCGCCCAGTCGACGGTGATCCAGACCGCCGGGGCGACCATCCGATCCTTCCGCGCGAAGAGGAACTCGAGGCCCTCGTTGAGATTGTGCTGGAACCGCCAGAGGCCGACGCGGCGCGGAGTCCAGCGGGGCACGACCCGGCGCAGCACCCGATGGGCGGCGTCGGCCAGGAAAAGCAGCGTCCGGCGCCGCAGGCGGCGGTAGTAGATGAGCACGATCCCGTAGACGAGCAGCGCGACGAAGAAGGCCACGCCGGCGCTGGCCACGCCGAGTGCCACCGGCTCGAGGTGATGGCGCAGCACGAGCGACGCGAAGCCGATCGCGACGAAGAAGAGCAGCGTGAAGTTGGTGAGGAAGGTCTGCACGAGCGAGATGAGCACCGCGCGCCCCGAGGGGATCCCGCGTTGCGAGAGGAGGTACATGCGCACGGCGAATCCCGACAGCCCGGCGCTCGTGACGAGGTAGTTGACCGTGTTCGAGACGAACGTGATCCGCAACCACTCGCCGAAGCCGAGCCGGCATCCCGCCGCCTCGGCGATCCCCTGATAGGAGCGCGACATGGCCGCGTAGGAGAGGACCGTCAGGGCGATCGGAAGAAAGAGCAAGGTGGGCTCGACGTTGGCGGCGGTGCGGAGGAGCTGCCGGCCGTCGGAGAGCAGCACGAGCACGACGAGGAGGCCGATCCCGACCACCATCGTCGCGAGGAGAAACAGCCGCCGGCCGCGGACGGCCGCCTCAGCGCCCCGGTCGGGCAATGAGCTTCTTGGCGGCCCACCAGAGGAGGGCACCGGCCGCAAACCCGACCGGTCCGCCGAAGATCGCGGAGCCGATGAGGGTGCGGAAGTCCGGATGGACCGCATTGCTCGTCCAGAATATGACGGCGGCCCCGACGACGGCAGCCGTCGCGAGCGTGAGCGCACCGTCCGTCGCGGCGACGGCGGCGAGGCGATCGAATGCGATGACGCCGGCCAGCAGCGCCGCCACAGCGATCCCGAGGATCACGGGACCCGGGAGCGGATGCGCAAAGGCGGACACAGTCACGGCAGGCGCCGTCGGGGGCTCGAGGCTCAGCTGGGTGATGGAGAGGTCCTCACGTCCCGGATTCGCTAGGACCCGGAGCTCGGAGCTGTGCGACTGGTGCACCACGGTCGTCCCGCGGCGGCCGAGGCGCTGGGTCTTGAGGGTGTCGTCGAATTGCCCCTCGACGACCTGCCGCGCGCCTGCGCTCTCGAGCGTCACGCGATAGTGCACCGGCGCCGCGGCTCCGCCCGTGGGGTTGGGCGACAGTTTGCCCTCGAGCACGAGGTCGATCGCGCGGTGGCCGGCCGCGGGGATCCGGAGGGGAAGGCCGCTGCCGTTTGCTTGCACGTCGACCGCGTCGAGAAGCGGTGCCCCAGGGAAGATGCGCGTATAGAACGGTATGTAGCAGAAGGCGAGCCACACCACGGTGAACCCGAGCCCGATGAGCTGATCGCGCCGGGGCGCGTCGGCGGCCAGGAGTGGCCGCTCGCCGACGTACGCGAGCAGTACCAGCGCCGCCACGATCGCCGTCGCCAGCGCGCCCTCGACGGGCACGAGGCCCGTCGCGGAGAGCGCGGCCGCGGCCACGATGACCGCGCCGGCGACCACCGGGATGACCCACGTGCGGAGCGCGTCGAACACGAGCAACGCAGTGAGATTCGGGATCGCCGCCCGCGGCTTGCTGCCGGCCGGCGGCCGCATGCGGGAAGCGGTGGCCATCGCTCGGGCGCGGTTCTCTCTACCTGACGCCGGTAGGACGGGCAAGCGAGCGGCGGAGGTGGATCAGTCGTCGAGCGCGAGCGCTTCGAGCGCGCCGACGTCGGGCAGGACGATGCGGCCGTGGTCCTTGCGCAGGAGTCCCGCGCGCTCGAACCGGCGTAGCACGGCGTTCACCTTGCGGACGCTGCCAGCCGACAGGTCTGCGATCGTGTCCTGCGTGATCCGCAGCGCGAGCACGTGGCCGCGCGTGTCCTCGACGCCGAACCCACGAACCACCTCGATCAGCGACGCGGCGACGCGGGCCTGCAGGTCCTGCGCGAGAAAGCGGGCCAGACGCTGCACGAGGCTGATCCAGCGCTCGGTGAGCAGGGACACCAGCGCCCGGACCTCCTGCGCGCGGGTGCCGACCATCGCCTCGAAGAAATCATCGCTCCCGACGCGGCCGACGCGGAGGTCGGTGTACGCGGCCGCTTCGAAGATGTGCGGCGCGCCGCCCTCGACCAGCGCCGTGTGACCGAAGACCTCACCGGCGGGCAGCAGGTGAATGAGCACGCTCCGGCCGTTCGGCGCGGGGATCGCCAGCCGCGCCACCCCCGCCAGCACGACGTAAAGGTGCCTCGCCGGACCGCCAGGCCGGTACACGATCTCGCCCCGGCGATACTCGCGCACGCTGAGCCGCGCGTGCAGCGCATCCCGCTGATCGGCGCGCAGGCGTTTCGTAGTCGCGAGACCGCGCAACGATCGATCACCAGCGAGCGGCGCCATCACCCCGCGCCACGTAGCCAAGATGGAAACCGAATCCACGACCGACAGGATCCTATGTCAGTGCGCGCCGGGTTGTCTGCATGGAGCGCGCGCTTCGAAGCTGGGGCACATTTGCTACCGCGATCCGTCGACGCTCCGCGGCGTGGTGCGCTATTGCCCCCGAAATCCGCGTGGTTTTGTGGCTAAACTGCGAGAATTCGGACCCAGGTCCTTTTCGAGTCCCAGATTTTGGCGGAGAACCTCCCGTATAATTTTCGTCCTTCTCAGGGACCTTTTTGCGGGGAATCCCCCCCAGACAGTACTGACGAAGAGAGGAGCACCGGCCCCGATGATCCGAGGACTGCAGGAAGCCCCGTCCGACACTTCCCTGAATCGCAACGGCCCCGGCTGCGGCGAGCGCGAGTTGATGCGCGCCGTTCTCGAGGACGCGATTCACTGTCTCGCCGGTGAGACCGGCCCGAGCCGCGAGCGGCCGCAGCTCGCGGCCGAAGCCCGGGAGTGGCTCGTCTCGGGTGACACCCGGTGGCCGTACTCGTTCGAAAACATCTGCGACGCAATCGGCTTCGACGCCGATTCGCTGCGCGAACGGTTGCTGCGCAACGCGCCGGTCATCCCGTTCGCCGACGGTCAGCAGACTGCTGTCCGGCGCACCAAGCGCGCACGGCCCGCGGAAGACGACATCGTCAAGATGATCCGTTCCGGACAGCCGCTGCGCGTCGTGGCGGAAACGTTCGGCATCAGTGTGTCGAAGGTCTCCATCATCTCGTGCGGGTTGGCGAGCCGCCTGAAGGCGGAGCGGGACGACGAGATCCGTACCCTGCGGCAGGCGGGGTGGACGCACCGCGCGCTCGCCGCGCATTTCGGGCTCTCTCGGATCCGCGTCCTGCGCATCTGCGCGCGGCGGGAGGAGCGCGAGGAGGACTCCCGGACGGCGGCCTGACCAGGACGACCGGCTGATCCGCGACTACCGGCCGCGACCGTCCGCCCCGAGGCCGACCAGGCTCTCGCCGAGGTGGTCGAGGTAGAGGAACAGCAGCATGTAGTCGCGGAGATGGCGCGTGAGCAGGAAGTTCTGGCGCACGTGCTCACGCCCGTTCTCGCCGAGTCGGCGCGCGAACTCCGGTGCGTTCAGCAACTGCTTGATCCAGTACGCGGTACCCTCGACCGTGTGGGTCAGGATGCCGGAGTACTTGTGGGTGATCTGCAGCGGAATGCCGCCGACGGCACCCGCGATCACCGGCTTTCCCTTCCAGAGCGCCTCGGACACGGTGAGGCCGAATCCCTCGCGCAGGGACTTCTGGAGGATCACCGTCGACGCCCGCTGGATGGCGTTGATCTCTATGTTGGCGGTCGGGGGCAGCTCGACGACGTGGATGTCGGGATCCGTCCCGGCGCGCTCCCGGCACTCGGCGAGCACCTCGCGACCCTCGGGGTCGTCGGTGGCCGATCCGCCGACGAGCAGGAGCTGCGCGTCGTTGTACTTGCGCGCGAGCTGGAACGCCTCGATCACGCCGAGCGGGTCTTTCAGCCGGTCGAACCGGGAGACCTGCGTGACCAGCGGGCGCGACGGGTCGATCCCGAGCCCCGCGATGACCGAGTCGATCGTGTGCGGGTCGAGCTCGCGGTTCTTGTCGGCGAGCGGGTCGATCGAGGGCGAGATGAGCACCTGGTCGATGGGCAGCGTGCGCGAGAATTGCGGGGCCGAGAACACCGCGACGTCGTAGTGCTCGACCGACTCGCGCACGAAGTCCCAGACCGCCGGCCACGGTGACGAGAGGTCGATGTGGCAGCGCCAGATCCAGCGCGACCCCGGCGCCCGCCGCTTGATGAACCCCGCCGGCTGCGGGTCGTGGATGAAGACGATGTCGTCGGAGAGCTCGAGCGTCCGGAGGTTCTGCTCGGTCGTCTGGCGGAAGACCTCGACGTCCTGGTCCGTGAGGGGCACGGGCTTCCCGTGCAGGCCGTTGTGGATCGCCTTCGTGACCGCATAGAACTCGTCGCCGCCGCGCATGACGTCCCAGCGAGCGTCGATGCCCACCTCGCGCAGCAGCGGGATCAGGCGGTTGAGGATTTCCGCGACGCCGCCGCCGACCGCCGTCGAGTTGATGTTCTGCACCCGCCGGTTGCGCAGCTGATCGCCGAGGAGCCGGAGCTCCTCGATCGTCCCCGCGCCGACGAAGGGCGCGTATGCGTCGAGGCCGCCGGTCATCGGTGTGCCTCCGCCCGGATCCGTTGCTCGATGAGCGCGATCAGCCGTTGCCGGAGACCGTCGCTGGTGTGGGTGTAGGGGTCGAGCTTGCGGATTGCCGGTGCCAGCTCCCGCTCGCCGAGCTCCTGCTCGAGCCAGCGCGAGAAGTCGTTGTCGTCCGAGCCGACGCGCAGCCGCGCTTCGAAGAGGTGGTACGCGATCGTGGCGTTGCCCACGTGCCGGAGCGCCTCGGCGAACTCGGCCAGCGTCCACGCCTGATACCGCGTTGGAAGCGTGAACGAGACGGCGTCCATGAAGTGGAACTCTTCTCCGGTCGGCGCGGCACGGAGCTCCTTCCGCTGCTCGAGGTAGGCGTCGATCACGTCGACGATGCGGTCGCGGAGCTCCCGCAGGTGCGCGAACTGGATAGTGTCGATCGCCGCGAGGCGCTCGCCGAGCTGCTCCTCCTGGAGCACGTTGCTCACCCAGAAGGCGAAGTCGTTCGGCGGCTCGGGCGAGAGGTGCTGGTGCTGGACGAGGAAATGATGCGTGTGGTGGAAGACGACCGACGGCGGAACCGTGCGCAGCTGCTCGACCAGCTCGGCGAGGTCCGACGCCCGCCGGCCCGTGAGCTTGGTGAGCGTCAGCCGGGTCCAGAAGCGGAAGGAGTCGCGGGCGACGGTCGGCATGGGGACCTCGGCGCTTACGCGGTCATCGCCAGGGTGGCCGCGGGGTTCTCCAGGAGCTGGAGGAACGACGCAGTCCACCACTGGATCGTGTGGGTGGCGACGCGACGGTCGAGGGCTCGCATGCGGCGCGCCCGCTCCTCGGGCGGCATCGAGACCGCGATCTCGATCCGCCGGCGGAGCGCCTCGGGATCGTACGGATTGACGAGGACGGCCTCCCGCAGGTCGTTGGCGGCGCCCGCAAATTCCGAAAGGACGAGGACGCCGGGCGTCCCCACGCGGCACGCGACGTATTCCTTGGCGACCAGGTTCATGCCGTCACGCAACGGGGTCACCAGCGCCACGTCGGCGGCGGCGTAATACGCGATGAGCTGCTCACGCGGCAGCGCCGTGTAGAGATAGCGCAGCGGCGAGCGCCCCTCGTAGGTGAACCGGCCGGCGATCCGGCCGACGGCCTCGTCGACCGTCCGCTTCAGGTCGCGGTACTCGGGCACCCGGTCGCGCGACGGCACCGTCACCTGCACGAAGCAGACACGCCGCCGCCACTCGGGCTGTCGCTCGAGGAAGCGCTCGAAGCCGCGCAGCCGCTCGACGATCCCCTTCGTGTAGTCGAGGCGATCGACGCCGAGCAGCACCACGTCGCTGCCGAGGTTGTGCCGCAGGCGCGCGGCGCGCTCGCGCGTGTCGGGGTCGGTGGCCTCGGCATGGAAGTGCTCGTAGTCGATGCCGATGGGGAGCGCGGTCACGCGCACGTCGCGCCCCGCCAGGCGCACCGTCGGCGGGTCGTCCACGACGGGGACGTGAAGAAACTGCCGGACGTTCGCGAGGAAGTTCCGGACGTCGGCCTCGGTCTGGAACGCGAGCAGGTCCGCCCCGAGCAGCCCGGTCAACAGCTCCTCGCGCCAGCGCAGGATGCCGAAGACCGTCGGCGGCGGAAAGGGAATGTGCCAGAAGACCCCGACCCGGGCCGGCACGCCGGCACCGCGCAGGAGCCCCGGCACCAGGCACAGATGGAAATCGTGGACCCAGACGAGATCGTTTCGCGTGACGCTCGCGGCCACGGTGGCGGCGAAGCGCTCGTTGGCCGCACGATAGGCCATCCAGTAGTTCTGCTGGATGCGACAGCGACTGGGGAACATGTGGCAGAGCGGCCACAGCACCTGATTCGAGAAGCCGGCGTAGTAGTGGCTGACCTCGCGCTCCTTCAAGCGCACGGCGCGGATCGGATAGGCGAGGCCGGTGGTCTCGGGGGGCAGCTCGTCGGGCACGTGCTGCCCGACCCAGGCGATCCACGTGCCGCCGTGGAGGCGGAGCGCATCGTCGAGCGCGCCGGCGAGGCCGCCGACCGTCCGCAGGGCGCTCACGCCTTGTGGACCGCGCACCATCTCGACCGGTGCACGATTGGACACTACGACCAGACGCGAAGGACGGGGCATGCGTGAGCCATCATTGTGCGCGTCGAGTGCGCGACGGTCAATTCCCGAGGCGCATCGCGCTGAGTGACGGACACTCCCCGCGATACACGTGACGGCGGAAAAGCGGCGTGAAATCGCGATCGGCGGTGCGGTTGACCACACGCAGAAAGCTCGCTGTCGAGAGCCGGCCCCGCTCGCCGACGAGCATGCGGACCGCATCGTCGAGCGAGCGGCGGCCATTGGTGACCCGGCGGATCTCCTGGTCGATCCAGTACATCACCAGGGGGGCGCTGTTGTTCAGGGCCGCCGGTTGCCGCGTGCGCGAGAGGTCGATGTCCCAGCGGCCGTACCGTGCGAATAGCCGGATGCCCCGCGCGAAACTGCGGTCCGACAGCCTGCCCGCGCGGTGTTGGAGCGCGAGCGAGTAATACTCGGCGAGCCCTTCGGAGATCCATCGCCCGTCGGCGCGCGGGCGAAACGGACGCCAGGCGTGAAACAGCTCGTGCAAATATGTGCTCGTCTTGTCCGGGGAGCGGAGCGGAATGTGCCCATTCACGAAGAACGAATCCTCGCCCGAGAGCCCGCCGTGCCACATGGGGTCCGGGGCGCTCACGACCAGCAGGCGCGGTGGCGGGGGACCGAGGACGGATTCGAGGAGCGGCACGGTCCGCCCGTAGAGGCCGAGCAGGCGCCGCGCGTCGAGGCCGGACCCCGGGGCGACGGCGACGGTGATCGGCAGGCCGGCGACCTGCCGGGTGTGGCGGGCGATGTGGCCGAAAAGGAACCAGCCGCGCGGCCGATCGAACCGCTTGGCAGGCTCCTCGACGGCGAAGGTGTCGTCGGCGAGCCGCCGCGCGGCCGTGGCGACGCGCCATCCCCGCGGCAGCCGGAAGACGAGCCGTGCCCGCGACTTCGCGCGCACCGTGCCCGCGCGAAAGCTCACGTTGATCTCGGGGAAAAGGTGCAGCGCCCGGGTCGCGATCCAGTCGGGGCCGGCGTAGCTGTCGAAGTGCGGGCCCGGCGGCCGCCGACGCTCGACCGCCACGGTGTACGCGAGGTGGGCGTAAGGGCCGCCCGGCGTCCAGAGGAGCGTGTGATCGTGCCAAGCGAGGGTCCCGGTACCCGTCACCCGCGTCGTGCGGTCGTCGCGGAAGACGAGACGGAACGCGTCGATCTCGTCGATGCCGGCGAGTAGCCAGCGCACGTGAAGGTGCCCGGGATCGCGCCGCCGGACCGTCACGACGTAGTCGACGCTGAACGTCGGCGCAGTCGCGTGCGCCGCGACCGGCAGCGCGACGAGCGCCATCACCGCGGCGGCCCTCGGGGTGGTCAAATCAGCATCGGTCGCCGGTGACGGAACGCATACAGCGCCGCCGGGCGGTGCGCACCCCGGCGGAGCCGTCCCACGGGGCGCAAGAGGCCGAGCGCGAGGATCCTCTTCCGGAAGTTTCGCCGGTCGAGCGCGCGGCCGAGCACACCCTCGTACATCTCCTGCAGGTCGGCGAGCGTGAACTCGCGCGGCAGCAGCGTGTACGCGAGGTTGGTGTACTCGAGCTTCGCGCGAAGCCGGCTCGTCGCCGTCGCGACCACGGTGGCGTGATCGTACGCCAGCGGCGGCAGTGCCGCGACCGGTCTCCAGGCGACGGCCGCATACTTGTCGCCGGCAGGCCGCGGCGGAAACCGTCCGCCGTGCGCGATGAGTGCCACGTAGCCGACCGACACGACACGACTCGCCGGGTCTCGTCCCGGCGTGCCGAACGTATAGAGCTGCTCGAGATAGATGTCGTCGAGCCCCGTCTGGGCCGCGAGCTCGCGCGCCGCGGCGGCGTCGAGCGACTCGTCGAGCCGCACGCGCCCGCCCGGCAACGCCCAATGGCCGGCGAACGGGCCGCCGCGCAGCTCGACCAGCAGCACGTGCAGCGCGCGTGACAGTACGGTGAAGACGGCGACGTCGACGGCGACGACCGGCGTCGCGGTGACGGCCGAGAGCGCGGTCACCCGCCGAGCTCGAACATGCGCTCGAGCGCGCGCGCCGCCCGCACGCGCACGTCCTCCGGCAGCGTGATCTCCGGCTGGAGGTCGCGGAGCGCGTCGCGGGTCCCCTCGAGCGTGATCATCTTCATGTAGTGGCAGAGCTTGCAGCTCTTGTAGAACTTCTTTCCCGGGACTTCGAGCAGCAGCCGGTCGGAAAGGCCGCACTCGGTGACCACGAGGAACTCGGTCGCGTCGCTTTCGTGGGCGTAGCGCACCATGCCGCTCGTGCTGAGGACCGCGTCGGCCAGCGCGAGCACGTCGCGGCGACACTCGGGGTGCGCGAGCACGCGGACGTGCGGCAGCGCCGCCTTCACCGCGCCGATCTGCTCCGGCGTGATCTGGTGGTGCACGTAGCAGTTCCCGTCCCAGGCGATGATCGACTTCCGGGTCTGCGACTGCACGTACGCCGCGAGGTTCTGGTCCGGCACGAAGAGGATGTGCTCGCTCGGCAGACCTTCGACCACCCGCACGGCGTTGGACGACGTGCAGCAGGCGTCGCATTCGGCCTTCACGTCGGCCGTCGTGTTCACGTAGCCGACGACGGCCAGGTCCGGATACACGGCGCGCAGCTGCGCCTTCCGCTCCGCGAGGTCCTCGGCGGTGACGCTGTCGGCGAGGGAGCAGCCCGCCCGCAGGTCGGGCAGCAGGACGCGCCGGGTCGGGTTCAGGATCTTGGCCGTCTCCGCCATGAAATGGACGCCGCAGAAGACGATCGTCTCGGCATCCACGCGTGTCGCCTCGCGGGCGAGCTCGAGCGAGTCGCCGACGAAGTCGGCCACCTGGAAGAGCTCCGGACGCTGGTAGTTGTGGGCCAGGATCACCGCGTGACGGGTGCGCTTGAGCGCGTTGATCTCGCGCACCAGGTCGGCGAGAGCCGCGCACCGGTCGGCGGTGTAGGCGACGTCGCCGAGGGGGGCGAGAAGCGATTCGAGCTCGGGACCGGACGGGGCAGCAAGCGCGTGCATGCGTTCTCCTGGTCGAGTTAGCGTATCCTTTACGCATACTCGCCTCGCCGGTGGTCCCGAGTCAAGCGCACGCGGTGCGGTTGCGAACGCGCCGGCGCCGGGGTAGGGGCGACCTCCCATGGTGTGGGAGCTGCAAGCCGACGAGGCCCTGGCGCGAGCGGGGCGCTACCGGCGGGCGGCCGAGCGCGCGCTCGCCGATGAGCCGCTGCCGCGCGACGAGGCGCTCGCCGTCCTCGAGAGTCCCGATGGCGACCTGCCCCCCGTGCTGTCCGCGGCGTACGCCGTGCGGGCGCGGTATTTCGGGCGGCGGGTCAAGCTCTGCGTCCTGAACAACGCGCGGAGCGGTCTCTGTCCCGAAGACTGCGGCTACTGCTCGCAGTCGGCGGTCTCGACCGCCGACATCCCGCGCTACCGTCTGCGCCCGGTGCCCGAGCTCGTGGCGGCGGCACGCGACGCCGTGGTGCGCGGCGCACGCCGCTACTGCATGGTGGTGAGCGCCCGCGGCCCGAGCGCCGCCGACATTGCGCATTTCGCGCGCGCGGCGCGGGCGATCCGCACCGAGCTCCCCGATCTGGAGCTCTGCGTCTCGTGCGGCATCCTCGGCGACGGCCAGGCCGAGACGCTACGCACGGCCGGGATCGACTTCGTGAACCACAACCTGAACACGAGTCGCCGCTTCTACCCGGCCATCTGCACCACGCACACGTACGACGACCGCATTGCCACCGTCGAGCGTGCCAAGCGCGCCGGCCTCGCCGCCTGCTCCGGCGTCATCGTCGGCATGGGCGAGACGCACGACGACCTGGTGGACGTCGCAGCGGCGCTCGGGGCGCTCCGCGTCGAGTCGCTGCCCGTCAACTTTCTCCACCCGATCGACGGGACCCCGCTCGGCGAGCGCCCGCTCTTGCCCGTGGCCGACTGCCTCCGCGCGCTCGCGCTCTTCCGCCTCACCAACCCGCGCGCGGAGATCCGCGCCGCTGGTGGCCGCGAACTCGCGCTCGGAGAGGCGCAGCCGCTCGCGCTCCTGGCTGCGAATTCGATCTTCGTGGACGGCTATCTGACGACGCCAGGTCAGGGTCACCGCGACGCCGTGACCATGGTCGAATCGCTCGGCTTCGAAGTCGAGCGCGGCTGAGCGAGACCCCGTCAGCGCGCCGATCCGGCCATGGATGCCGATGATAGACAGACGTGGGCAAATGTGATCAACCACGCGCACCCATCGCGAGGAGGGGTCCGGCATGGCACAACGGATGAGTGCACCGTCGTTTCTGCGCGAGCTGCTTCGCGCGAAAGAAGAGGACGAAGAAAAGGAAAAGGAAGACGACGAGGACGTCGACGACGAGGGTGAAATCGAGGACGATGACGACGACGATGATCTCGACGAGGACGAGGACGAGGACGACGAGGAAGAATAGAAAGCCGTCCCGTCAGGCTCCCGCCACCGTCATACGCTCGACTTTGAGCGTCGGAGCCGCGATGGCGTGGCGGAACACGAGGTCGTCGCCCACCATCACGATGCCCCGGAACATGGCAAGAAGATTGCCGGCGATCGTGATCTCCTCGACGGGATAGCCGAGCTCCCCGCGCTCGATCCACAGGCCGGCCGCGCCCCGCGAGTAGTCCCCGGTCACGCCGTTCACCCCGAAGCCGATCAGCTCGGTCACGTAGAGGCCTGCGTCGACCGACGCGATGATCGCGTCCGGCGTGTGCGGTCCCGGCGCCAGGAAGAAGTTCGTCGGCGCGGCGCCCGGCGCATCGCCGAAGCCGCGCGCCGCATGTCCCGTCGGCTGGAGCCCCAGGCGGCGCGCCGAGTACGCATCGAGCAGGTAGCTTCGCAGCACGCCCGCGTCCACCACGGCCAGCCGCCGCGACGCCACCCCCTCCCCGTCGAACGGCCGCGATCCCGAGCCGGCGGGGCGCAGCGGATCGTCCTCGATAGTCACGTGCGGCGACGCGATCGCCTCGCCGAGCTTCCCGAGCAGGAACGAGACGCGCCGGTAGAGCGCCGGCCCGGCGATCGCCCCCGCGAGATGCCGGAGCAGCGACGCCGCCGTCTCGGGGTCGAACACGACGGGATACTCGCCGGTCGGCACGCGCCGGGCCCCGAGCCGCCGCACCGCGCGCCGCGCCGCCTCGCGACCGACCGACGCGGGCGCGTCGAGCGCGTCGAGCTTCCGATGTGCGGTGTACCAGGAGTCGCGCTGCATCGTCCCGTTGCGTGACGCCACCGGCGACACGCTGAGGCCCCAGTGCGTGCCGCTGTACGCCCCGGCGAAGCCGAGGCTCGATGCGTAGGCCACCTGGCCGCCGTCGCCGCCGAACTCGGCTCCCTCGGAGTTGGTGACCTCGGGCGCGAACGCGAGCGCCGCGGCCTCCGCCTCGCGCGCCCGGGCGATCGCAGCGGGCGGCTCGAGCTCCTCGACGGCCGCATCGTACAGATCGAGGTCCGGCTGCTCGCGCGCGAGGTCGGCCGGATCGGGGAGCCCGGCATGCGGATCCGGCGCGGTGGCGCGTGCCAGCGCACAGGCCTCGCGCGCGAGCGCGTCGAGCGCGGGCGGTGACAGGTCTGCGGTGGAGACGATCGCGGTCGAGTCGCCGACGATAACGCGGAGGCCGGCCCGCCGCTGGCGCGCACGCTTCAGCCGGTCGACTTCGCCGAGGCGCACCGCGACCGACAGTCCCTCGCTCTCGCCGACCAGCGCGTCCGCGGCGCGCGCGCCGGCGGCACACGCGCGCGCGACCAGGTCGGCCGCCAGGTCGCGAAGGTCCATACTTGCTAGGCCTGCGTGCCGCCGACGGTGAGGCCGTCGATGCGCACCGTCGGCAAGCCGACGCCGACGGGCACCGACTGCCCGTCCTTGCCGCACGTGCCGATGCCCTCGTCGAGCTGGAGATCGCCGCCGACGCGCGAGATGCGCTGGAGCACGTCCGGCCCGTTGCCGATCAGCGTCGCGCCCTTCACCGGCCGCCCGAGCTTGCCGCCCTCGATCAGGTACGCCTCGCTCGCCGAGAAGACGAACTTGCCGCTCGTGATGTCCACCTGCCCGCCGCCGAACGAGACCGCGTAGAGGCCGCGGTCGACGGAGCGGAGGATGTCCTCGGGCGCGTCCTCACCCGCCAGCATGAACGTGTTGGTCATGCGCGGCATCGGCATGTGCGCGAAGCTCTCGCGCCGGCCGTTGCCGGTGAGCGGCATGCCCATGAGCGACGCGTTCAGCCGGTCCTGGAGGTAGCCGCGCAGGATCCCCTTCTCGATCAGTATGGTTCGGCTGGTGGGCGTACCTTCGTCGTCGACGTTGAGCGAGCCGCGCCGGAGCGGGATGGTGCCGTCGTCGACCACGGTGCAGAGCTCGGACGCGACCCGCGTCCCGATGCGGTCGGTGAACGCCGACAACCGTTTGCGATTGAAGTCGCCCTCGAGCCCGTGGCCGATTGCCTCGTGGAGCAGGATGCCCGGCCAGCCCGGGCCGAGCACGACCGTCATCGTGCCGGCGGGGGCGTCGATCGCGTCGAGGTTGGTGAGCGCCTGGCGGGCGGCCTCGCGCGCGAAGCGTTCGGCGCGGCCGTCGGTGAGCGCCGAGAACGGCAGCCGTCCGCCGCCGCCGTAGGTGCCTTGCTGGCGGTTCGTGCCGCGCTCCGCAATGCAGGTGACGGACAGATGGATCAGCGGACGGACGTCGCCGACGAAGACGCCCGCCGAGTTCACGACGAGCACGACGCGGTGCTCGATGCCGAGACCGGCGAGCACGTTGGTGATGGCCGGGTCCGCGGCGCGGGCCGCGGCGTCGAGCCGCTGGAGGAGGGCGATCTCGTCGGTGAGCGGCGTGTCGATGGGCGGTTCCGCGAGCGCGTAGAGGTCGTGCGGGGCGCGCGGCCCGCTCGGTACCGGCAACGACGGATTATCCGAACGCTCGTCGGCGATGAAGCGCGCCGTGCGGGCGGCGATCTCGAGCCGCTCGAGCGACACCTCATCGGAGTACGCGTAGCCCGTCCGCGTCCCGGCGAGGACGCGAACGCCCACGCCCTGGCTCACGTTCCGGGTTGCCTTCTTGACGACGCCCTCCTCGAGCGACGCGGTCTGGTTCACCCGGAACTCGAAGAAGCACTCGGCGTGGTCGGCGCGACGCTCGAGGGCCGTGCCGAGGACACTGTCGAGAGCCGCGGCAGACAGCCCGAAGCGCTCGAGGAAGAACCGGCGCGGATCGGTGACATCCATGATCGCGGGGTACGGTACCAGACGGTCGCTGGAGAGGCCACGACCCGGTTTCGGCGATACGGCCCGTGGTCTACGATGCGCGTGTGACCCGGGACGACGTGGAGCGCATCCTCGGGGAGATGATCACCGCACAGGAAGCCAAGCTGCTGACGCTCGCGCGACGCCTCGTTTCGCACCTCACCCCGGAGGACCTGCTGAACCCGCACGACTTCGTGCCACTCGTCGAGAGCGCGGAATTCAACTACGAGGACGGCATCCTGGCCGGGCTCCGGGCCGCCCGCGCCGCATTACGCGCCTCGTGCCGCACCGCGTAATACGGCGTGGACAGTTCAGAGGAAACGTTATCTAATTTTTGCCGTCCACGCCCCCCCGCGGACATGACGAGCGGTAGCGCCAACAACAATAATAGTCGCGGAACGCTGGCAGGCCTGCTCCAGGTGCTCGAAGGCCCGGGGCCGCTCGTCATCCTGCCGCACGACAATCCCGACCCCGATTCGCTCGCCAGCGCGGCGGCGCTCAAGTACATGGTCGGCGAGCTGCTGCGGAAGGAGGCGCACATCGCGCTCGGCGGAATCGTCGGCCGGGCGGAGAACCGCGCCATGCTCACCTACCTCAACATCACGCTGGTGCCGGTGAGCGAGGTGCAGTTCGGCGGCGCCACGCAGGTCGCGCTCGTGGACACGCAGCCCGGACGCCCCAACAACTCGCTTCCCGAAGGCCTCGTGCCGACTGCCGTCATCGACCATCATCCCGCGTACGGTGAATACTCCGGCATTCCGTTCCTCGACCTTCGCGACCAGTACGGGGCGACGTCGACGATCCTCACCGAGTACCTCGGCGAGTCGAAGCTCGCGATCGAGCCGAAGATCGCCACCGCGCTGTTCTACGGCATCGCGGCCGAGACGCAGGATCTGGGGCGCGAGTCGACGGCGGCGGACATCGAGGCGAGCCACTTCCTCTACCCGCACACCAACAAGCGGCGGCTCGCAAAGATCGAGAACGCGCGCGTCCCGCGCGAGTACTTCCGCGTGTTCCGCGAGGCGATCGACCGCGCGCAGCTCTACGACACCGTCGTCGTGTCGATGCTGGGCGACGTCCGGTACCCCGACATGGTGGCGGAGATGGCCGACTTCCTCCTTCGCCTCGACCAGGTGACGTGGGCGGCGGCGATCGGCACCTTCGGGAGCTGCCTCCACTGCTCGATCCGCACCACCGAGCGCGACGTCAACGCCGGCGACCTGCTGCAGCAGGTGCTCGGCAGCAAGCTCGCGGGCGGCCACGACATGATCGCGGGCGGGCGGATCCACGTCGGTCCCGATCCGGCGGCGCACGAGCGCGCGGCGGTCATGGTCCGCGGCCGGCTGCTGGCCGCGCTCGGCCTCGACCCGTCGCACGGGCAGCCGCTCGTCGCGTAGCGGTCAGCCGAGCGCCGCTTCGATCTCCGCGGCCGCGTCGGTGTCTGGCTCGCCGGCGCGCGCTCTTTCGAGCGCGCGGCGGGCGGGCGCGCCGCCGAGGCGGCCGAGCGCCCACGCCGCGTGGCCGCGCACGAGGGGCTCGACGTCGCCGAGCGCACCGACGAGCGCCGGGACCGCGTCGCGGTTCCTGCTGTTGCCGAGGACGACGGCGACGTTCCGCAGCAGCCCGCGGCGCTTGGCGCGCGCGACCGCGGTTCGCCCGAAGCGGGCCTGGAATCCGGCGGCGTCGAGGGCGAGGAGCGGCGGCAGGCGTGGGGACAGCTCCTCGAACCCGGCCGCGTCGCGCTCGTCGCGATTCCAGGGACAGGCCTCCTGGCAGAGGTCGCAGCCGAAAACCCAGTTGTCGAGCTGCGGCCGCAGCGGCACGGGAATCGCGCTCCGGTGCTCGATGGTGAGGTACGAGATGCAGCGCCGCGGATCCATCGCATACGCATCGAGCGCACCGGTCGGGCAGGCCGTGATGCAGCGGGTACACGTGCCGCAGTGGTCGGCGGGCAACGGGACGGCGTCGAGCGCGAGGTCGGTGAGCAACTCGGCGAGGAAGAAGTAGGAGCCAGCGGTGCGATGGAGGACGAGCGTGTTCTTCCCGATCCAGCCGAGGCCGGCGCGCGCCCCCCACTCCCGCTCGAGCACCGGCCCGGTGTCGACGTAGCGACGGAAGCGCGCGCCCGGAAAGACGTCGTCGAGACGCGCGATCAAGCGCTCGAGAAGCTCTCCCACGAGCTCGTGATAGTCGGTGCCGAGCGCGTAGGCGGCGATGCGCCCGCGGAGCTCGGCCCGCCAGTCGCCCGCAGGTCGCGGCGGGGGGCGATACGGATACGCGAGTGAGACGATGCTGCGCGCCCATGGAAACGCCGTGCGGGGGTCCATGCGCTCTGCCATGCGGCGCGCGAGGTACCCCATCTCGCCGGCCCGTCCCTCGGCCAGCCACCGCTCGACGAAGGGTGCCCGCTCGAGCACGCCGAGCGGGGCAGCGCCGGCCAGCGGGAAGCCGCATTCGCGCGCCTCGGCCGCGATCCGCTCCGTCGCCATGGACACTGCCATGCTGTCTAGCACTTCACCTGCGACGAGAGGAGCCCCCTTTCAAGCGCGCCCGGGCTTCGAC